>NZ_JBILRO010000274.1:0-4250 GCF_044372605.1 Phenylobacterium sp. | reverse complement strand
GTTCGGCGGCGTACGGATCTTCGTGGACAGTTGCGGCCTGCGTCGTGCGTCATTCGATCCCGATACCGATGACCTCGAGGTTGACCCGCTGGCGGCCGAGGTCATGAAGGAGATCGGTCTCGATATCAGCCGACATCGCTGCAAGGTGTTCGACGATCTTGAGGACGACTCGTTTGATCTGGTGGTGTCGCTGACGCCGGAGGCGCAGCACCGGGCCGTCGAACTGGCGCGAGGCCGCGCGGCGGACATCGAATACTGGCCCACCCATGATCCGACCTTGACGGAGGGCTCCCGGGGCAACCGCCTGGAGGCCTATCGGCAGGTTCGAGACGGACTGGCGGCAAGGATCGCGAAGAGGTTTGCCCGTTGATCGCCGGGACGCGGGCGTTTCGGCGCTGGCGCGGCTGTGCTAGCGTCGCCGCTGGTGGCGGGTCCCGCGACACGGCGACCCTGGAGATCGAATGTCGAAGGCGGAGCTTCTGGTGTTTGCTGGCGTCGTCAGCGAGGCGCTTCCCAACACCATGTTCCTCGTCAAACTCGAGAACAGTCGCGAAATGGTCGCCACGCTTTCTGACACCTATCGACCGGCGGACGTCATGCCAGGCGTGGGTGATCATGTGCTTGTGGAGTCGACACCCTACGACCTCACAAGAGGCGCGATCACACTGCTTGTCGGTTGATCGGCATGCCTGTGTCGCATCGTCTTGTTCTGGCGTCGGCCAGCCCGCGTCGCCTGGACCTGCTGGCGCAGGTCGGGATCGTGCCCGACGCCATTGATCCGGCGGATCTGGACGAGGCGCCGTTGCGGGACGAGACCCCGAGACGCCTGGCGCTTCGACTTGCGCTGGCAAAGGCCCGGCTGGTTGCAGAGCGGGAACCGGAAGCCTTTGTGCTCGCAGCAGACACCGTGGTCGCCCTGGGCCGACGGATGATGCCGAAGGCGGCCGATGATCAGGAGGTCCGCGAGTGCCTGACGCGGCTTTCCGGTCGCGCCCATCGCGTGCTGACGGGTGTTGCGGTCGTCGCACCGGGTGGCCGCGGCGCCAGCCGACTGGTCGAGACCCGCGTTCACTTCAAACGGTTTTCCAAAGCTGACCTGGATGCCTACGTGGCCTCGTGCGAGGGCATCGGCAAAGCAGGTGGTTATGCAATCCAGGGGCGGGCTGCGGCCCTGGTGATGGCGCTTCAGGGTTCGTACTCCGGCGTTGTCGGGCTGCCGCTATATGAGACGGTCAGTCTGTTGACCGGCCTCGGCTACGCACCCAGATGACGGACAGGGTCATCTATCTGGATCGCGGGGTCGGCGAGACCCGGGGCGTGCTCGCTCTGGACGGCCGTCCCGAACGCCTGCTGATCCACCGGGATGACGATGACCCCCGATTGGGCCTGGGCGCGCGGCTGATCGCGCGGGTTGCGAACCTGGAGCCGGCCCTGGCGACGGCCTTTCTGGACCTCGGGGGCGGCCTTGAGGCGATCATGCCCTTCAAGCCAGAGGCGCGTCCTGTCCGTGGCGCCGCCATAGAGGTCGAGATCCGTAGCGAGCCGCGCGATGGAAAACTGGCGACAACGCGCTACCTTGGAGCGGGGGAGGGGGCTCCACGACTTCTCGCCAGGCCGGACGGCGTTGCCGAGGCCCTGCAGCGGATCGCGCGCGACGCCCCCATACGCGAGGATGCACAGGCTCGCGTGATCGCCGATGAGGCCGAGGCGGAAGCCCTTGAGACGTTACATCCGCTTCCCGGCGGCGGGACCCTGGCGATCGAGCCCACCCGGGCCCTGACCGCCATCGACATTGATCTGGGTGAACGCAAGGGCGGAGACGCCAAGCGCGCGACGCGTCAGGCCAACCTGGCTGGGCTGACCGAGGCGGCGCGCCTGCTTCGACTGAAGGGACTGGGCGGGATTGTGGTGATTGATCTGGCGGGGCGGGGTCACGATGGCGCTGCCTTGCTGGCGGCGGCGCGGCTGGCCTTTGCGGCGGATAACCCCGGCGTGGCGTTCGGCCCGATCAGCCGCTTCGGGACCCTGGAATTGCTGATCCCGCGGCGAACCCGACCTCTCCTGGACCGTCTTCGTCAGCCGGGCGGAGCCTTGAGTGACCGCACCCTTGCCCAGAGGTTGATCCGACGCCTGGAGACCGAAGCGCTGGCGCAGCCGGCCGCCCGTCTTACAGCCAGGTGCGCACCGGCGGTCGCCAGAGAAACCGGACCCTGGATGGCAGCCCTGGCGGCGCGGTTCGGCGCGCGCCTCACATTGTCCGAGGTGGCGGACTATCCCGATGATCGAATCGACGTGAGCGCCACATGAGTTGCGCGATCTGTGGGAAAACCGTCGATGCCGCCTACAAGCCTTTCTGTTCAAGGCGGTGCGCCGACGTTGATCTTCAACGCTGGCTGAGCGGCCGATACGCCGTACCCGTCGAGGACGACGATGATCCCGAGGCGTCGGGATCGTCGGATCCATCAGGCGCCTGAAAAACGCGCGCCAGCGGTCGCTGGACTTCGCGGGACGGCTCTTTTATAGACGCGGCTCCCGCGAGGACGGGGCCCAAGCCTGGGTAGCTCAGTTGGTAGAGCAGCGGATTGAAAATCCGCGTGTCGGTGGTTCGAATCCGCCCCCAGGCACCACCCTTCTCCCAGATCGCAACTTCCGCAAGAACTTGGGTCTCGGGCGGCCCAGTCGGTGACGGATCAATCGCGCCACGAAAACAAGCGGCAGGCCCGGCGAATGTCGTGCGATCCCGGTTTCGCGAAAATGCTGCAGTGCAATACTTTTTCGCTCCTGCAGATGATCAATCGAAGAGCGTTCGGCGCATCCGAAGTGTGCAGCGCACAATTGAGTAGTTCAGATGACGGTATGTCATGGAATTCGAATACTTCTGCCCCTTGACGCCTCGTTGCAGGGTTGCCAAAGGGTCGAAGCCGCTTCCTAACAAAGCGGTAAGACTTTGGGTCCTCCTTGGAGGCCCAAGGCCGTCCGCACCTCTGAAGCGCCAGTCCCAACGCACCGTCGGGATCAGCATTCCGGGTCGGGCGCAGCGATAGCGGCTCTTTGTTCTGGCGCGCGCAAGCGAGTTGGGGCAGGGGTCATGTTTCAACTAGGGTAGAGACGCTCTCGCGCGACGACCCTCCGGCCAATCGTGCAAGATCAACCAGGAACTGGCGACAGATGCTCGACAACAAACTGAAGATCACATTTTCCGCTCTCCTCGGCGCCATGGCGTTGAGTCTGAGCGCTCCGGCGTTCGCTCAGAACGCCGCCGCCCCTGCTGCTCCTGCGGCTGACGCCGCAGCTGCCGCTCCTGCGGCTGACGCCGCAGCTGCTGCCCCTGCGGCTGATGCCGCAGCTGCTGCCCCCGAGGCTCCGGCCGATCCGCCCACCATGAAGAATGCCGGTCAGCTCAATGTCGGCACCATGTTCATGGACTCCGACCCGGTTGTGAAGATCATCATGATCGGCCTGGCTCTGTCCTCGATCCTGAGCTGGACCATTCTCGTCACCAAGATCTTCGAGTTCCGGGCTCTGAACCGCGTCTCGGACACCTTCGTGGAGAACTTCCGCGGCGCCAAATCGGTGAACGACATGAGCAAGATCGCTCTGTCGGAAGAGTTCGACGGTAACCCGCTGGCCGATATGGCCGCCGCGGCCGCCCAAGAGATCGAACTCAGCCGCCAGGCCGGGCTCTCGATCGTGGGCGAACACCGTGAAACCACGCTCGCCCGCGCTGAACATGCGGTTAGCGCGGTTCAGGCAGCACTGGCGCGTCGCCTCTCGGGCGGCATGCAGTATCTGGCGTCGGTGGGTTCCAACGGTCCGTTCATCGGTCTGTTCGGCACCGTTTACGGGATCATGAACTCGTTCATCGGGATCGCGAACACCAACACCACCAACCTGGCCGTCGTCGCCCCCGGTATCGCCGAGGCGCTTCTCGCCACGGGCCTGGGTCTGTTCGCCGCCATTCCGTCGGTTATCTTCTATAACTTCTTCCAGACGAAGATTTCGACCTACGGCGCCCGCTCGGAAGGGTTCGTCGCCGAGTTGATGAACGCGATCTCGCGGCAGCTCGATAAGGGAGCGTAACCTAAATGGCCGCCAAACTCTCGAGCGGAGGGGGCGGGCGCAATCAGGAAGAGGCGATGGCCGACATCAATGTCACGCCCTTCGTGGACGTGATGCTGGTTCTGCTGATCATCTTCATGGTGGCTGCGCCGCTGGCGAGTGTGACCGTTAAAGTCACACTTCCGCCTGCG
>NZ_JBILRO010000052.1:0-15773 GCF_044372605.1 Phenylobacterium sp. | reverse complement strand
ATCCGGAACCAGGGGTTGGCGCCGCCGGCAGAAAGGTCGCCGGGTCGCACATTCCGTTCGAGGATCAATCCCGATACGGGCGCCGTGACAGCGAGTTTGGCCGAGCGTGTCTTCAGGTCGCTGAAATTGGCGGCCTGTGCGCGGGCCTGTGCGCGGGCCGCCCGGGCCTGCAGACGGCGTTGCTCGATCTGTTCCTGCGACAGCACGCCCTGTCCGTCCAGATCGCGGACGCGATTGGCCTGATCCTCGGCCTGCAGGGCGTTGGCCTCGGCCTGGGCGGCGATGGCTTCCGCCTGCGCCACCTGGGAGGAGATCAAGGTTGGGTCGAGCTGCACCAGGGTTTGCCCTGCGCGGACATAGTCACCCACATCGGCCAGGACCCGTGCGACCCGGTAACCGTTGACCTCGGGCAGAACGGCGGCCTCCTCGCGGGCGATCATGTCGCCGGACGCCGCCAGGGCACCCGTGATCGGTCGCGCCTCGACCGTCACGATGCTAACCGCACGGGCCTGATCGGCCTCGGTCTGCTTCGCGGGCTCGGCCTTCTGGCAGGCGGCGAGCGCCAGCAGGGCCAGGATCGATAGGGAAGTTCTGATGGGATGCATACGGCTTTGTCTCATCGGGCCCGGGCGTAGGACTGGGGCGCCCAGCCTCCGCCCAGCGCCTTGTAGGCTTGAACGGAGCGCCGGAGCGCCTGGACCTGGGCGGCGGTCAGCTGGGCGCGGACGGCGCGCCAGGAACGTTCAGCCGACAGTGTTGTGGAAAGGTCGGTAAGGCCGCGGCTGTAGCCGGTGGCTGAGGCCTGATAGGCGCGCGCCGCGCGGGTTTCACCGTCGGTCAGCAGGACGACGCGCCGGCGGTCGGCCTCGAGGCTGACCAGGGCGCTCTCGGACTCCTGAAACGCCGTCTGCACGGACTTTTCGTAGGCGGTTACGGCCTGTTCGGTGCGCGCGTTGCGGACCTTCAGTTCGGTCATCAGGCGCGGAATCGACAGGATCGGCTGGGAGATGGAGCCGCCGATCGACCAGTTCTGGGACTCGGACGAGAAATTGGGCTGGACGATCTTCGACCACCCGATTCCCGGGGACAGGGTGAAGGTCGGGAAGAACGCAAGCGCGGCCAGTTGCTCCTGGCCGACCGCTGATCGGAGCCGCTGCTGGGCCTGGCGGACATCCGGACGTCGCTGGAGCAGGTCGCTGGGGATCAGGACCGGGACAGCCGGCGCCTCGCCGACGACGGGAGGCGCGGCCACGTTCACCGTCGGCTCGACCGTGCGCCCGGCAAGAATCAGGATGGCGCGTTTCTGGATCTGGAGCTGGGCTTCCAGGCCAGCCACCTGGGCCTGGGCCTGGGCCAGGTCTCCGGCGACCCGATCCGGCTCCGTCGAGGCTGCCAGGCCCACGGCGGCGCGTTTGCTGGCCACCTCGTAAAGCTGCGTCTGGATCCGCGCGGTTTCCTGCGCGTCGGCCAGCTGGATCGCCAGGCCGCGCGCCTGGAAATAGGCGTCAGCGGTCTGGGCCGCGATTCCGGCGCGGGCGGCCTCATAGGCGAACCGGATCGTATCGACTTCGGCGTTGGCCGACCTGCCGGCCAAGAGGGCTCGGCCGAAGGGATCGACTTCCCAGCTGACGTTGAAATTCGCCGAATAGTTCTCCGACGTTCCGTCGTTCGTGAACCCGGGGATGTTGGCCCGGGTCCCGGACAGCTGCTCGGTCGTGGTCTCGCGACCGCCGGCCGTGGCGTTGCCCGTGGGCAGGTACTGCAGGATCGCGCTGGTCCGCTGCGCCTTCACCTCGTCAAGACGGGACCTCGCCGTGCGGATGTCCGGATTACGGACCAGGGCCTGCTCGATCAGGGTAGTCAGCTCGGGATCGTTGAAGGCGGTCCACCAGGTGTCGAGCACGATGGATCCCGGAGGCGCGGCGGGCGTTTCGTAAGCCGTCGGCAGGGCCAGATCCGCCTTGCGCGCCGTCACGCACCCGGCCAACGCCAGGGCGGCCAGTGACACAGAGGCGATAGTGGCAAGTCGCATTCGTTTATCGTTCACGCGGCTGGTCAACAGAGAGCGGCGCGCAAGGCGCCGGAGCATCGCGCATTCTTCAGCGTATCCCCGCAGAGTCTCTTCGGACCCTTGCAAATCGGCATTTGCCGGAAACTCCGTATGATGTAAAGTGTTTTATCTGTAATGTTCGGGGGCGGCATGACTGCGGATACCACCGATCGCGGCGACCCCCAGCGGAGCCTTGAACGGCGCTGGGGTCGGCAAGAGCCGGGACGGCGCGGGCCGAAACAAAGCCTGTCGACCGCCGAGGTCGTCGACACGGCCATCGCGCTGGCGGACAAGCAGGGCGTGCAGGCCCTGTCGATGCGCAAGGTGGCCGAGGCCGTGGGGGTTTCCCCCATGTCGCTCTACACCTACGTGCCCTCGAAGGCCGAGCTTCTGGATCTGATGTTCGACCGGGTGCTGGGCGATACCGCAGATCCCGACGACACGGTCGTCGGCTGGCGCCAGCAATTGGCGTTCATGGCGCGCGAACGATGGACGCTCAGTGAGCGCCATCCCTGGCTGCTGGATCTGGCGACCCACAGGCCGCCGCTGGGGCCCAACATGATGCAAAAGGGGCTGGCGATGCTGAGCGCGGTCGTGACCATGGGTTTGACGCCGCAGGAGACGGGCCTGGCCGCCGATCTGCTGCAGGACTACATCACCGGCGCCCTGCGCTCAGCGCGCGAGGCTCGCGAGGCCGAACAAGTAACCGGGCTCACTGATGAGCAGTGGTTTTCCATCGTCTGGCCGGCGCTGGAGAAAAACCTGGATCAGCAGCACCTGCACATCATCGGCCAGATCAGCGAAGGACGCCGCGAACAAATGCGCTCGCCCGACGAGCGAACCGCGAGATTCGAGTTCGGCCTGCAGCGCGTGCTGGATGGGCTTGAGGCCTTTGTTCAGACACGCCAGGCGACGACCTGACGACCGGCCTCGTCGGCCCCGGGATTACGCGGGCCGCAGCCGATAGTGGCTGACGCCCCATTCTGTGCCGCCGCGGTGGCCGAACAGTCCCGCCGTCGCCAGGAAGAACAGCCGCCAGCGTCGATGCCAGAGCGTGGCGTCCTTGCCGTAGACGGTCTCCAGAACCGGGCGGATCTTCGCGAGATTGCTGTCGTAGAGTTCAAGCCAGTGGAGCGCTGTCTTCTGATAGTGGCTGCCGCTCCAGCGCCAGTCCTGCTCCAGCACAAAGAGGTCCGGGAACTGGGCGATCAATCCGTGGCTGGGCATTACCCCGCCAGAGAAGAAGTACTTGCCGATCCAGTCGGCCTCATCGTTCAGGTCGAAGCGATACGGCGCGGTCTTGTGAGTGAACACGTGGATGAACAACCGTCCATCCGGCTTGAGCCAGGTCTTCACCCGGCTCAGGAGAGCCCGCCAGTTGGCCATGTGCTCGAACATTTCCACCGAAACCACGCGGTCGAAGGCGCCAGGCGCCTCGAAGTCGTTCATGTCGCAGGTGATGATCTCGAGGTTTGTCAGGCCACGCTCGGCGGCGCGCGCCAGGATGAATTCGCGCTGGCTGGCGGAATTGGAAACACCGGTGATGCGGGCCTTGGGATAGGTCTTGGCCATCCAGAGCGACAATGAGCCCCAGCCGCAGCCCAACTCCAGGATCTGCTGGCCGTCTTGCAGGTCGGCATGCTCGGCGGTCTCGCGCAGGCCCTGCTCCTCGGCCTGGGCCAGGGTATCGCCGGGATTGAGGTACAGGGCGCTGGAATACTTCAGTTGCGGGCCCAGGCAGTTCAGGAAGAACTCGGCCGGCAGTTCGTAGTGCTGGGCGTTGGCGGCGTCAGCGTGCTCGGCGATCGGCCGCTCGGCCATCTCGCGCGCAAAGGCCGACTCCGTGCCGGGGCCGGCCCCGACCAGCTGGCGGCGCGCATTGGCGACCAGCAGGGTGATGGCGGTCCTGCGGACGACATCGGGAAGCGGCGCGCCCTCAAAGGCGTCGATGGTGGCGGCGATCAGGCTCATGCGGGAAAAAACTCGACAACTCGGGTTGAGGGCCGCGCTTAGCGCGCCCTGGGCGGGAAGGGGAAGAACACGCTCACCCGCTGCTGATACGCGCGGAACAGGTCACCCCGTGATTTCAGCATCGTCTGCTCCAGCAGCGGCACGCCCGACACGTAGCGCAGCAGGCCGTACATGACGATGGGCGCGGTCAGGCTGAGCCAGGTGACAGGCTGCGTCGGGACCAGAGCCATGGCTGGATAGGCCATCCAGCCCAGCCACTGGAAAAAGTAGTTCGGATGCCGCGACCAGGCCCACAGGCCGCGATCCATCACCTGGCCCTTGTTGTCGGGGCTCGCGCGAAATTCCTTCATCTGGTTGTCGGAAACGCCCTCACCGATAATCGCGATCAGAAAGATCGCGACGCCCAGCGCATCGCGCAGGTCCAGCGTCGCCTCGGGCCGGTGGGCGGCCAGCACCACCGAGATCGCCAGCAGGGCCGTCGCCGGCGCCTGCGGCAGAGTGACGAACAGCATCCGGAAGGGGTAGGTCCTGGGGTCGCCGTCGCGGAACGCAGCATAGCGGATATCCTCAGGGTGGCCGGCGACACGGGGCGTCAGATAAAGCCCCAGCCTGACGCCCCAGATCAGCATGAACGCCGCCACCAGCCACTGGCGAGGTTCGTACGCCGCGTCGCCGACAGGAAAGAGCGCCGCCGCGGCCAGGACGGCGCCGGTGCCCCAGGTCCAGAACACGTCCGTCCAGCCGCCATTGCGCCGCGCCATTCCGAATGCCCAGGCCGACAGCATCACGCCCAGCATCGCCGCCAGCACACCTGGAACCATCACCAACAGCATCCGACACTCCTGTTGCAGCCATACGAACACGTCCCGGGCGCGGACGCATCCGGGACTGTGATCCGACCGTAGGCTTTGCTAAGCAGAAGTACGTTGGGATCGCACGTACTTTGTGCTCACAGAGATAGGGATTACCTGGCTTGGAAACGAGTTCGAACCCGCGGTTGAATGTGGCCGTCATCGGCGCGGGAATTGCCGGTCTCTCCACCGCCTGGCTGCTATCTGGCAAACATAAGGTGACCCTGTTCGAGGCTGATCCCCGACTGGGCGGCCACGCCCACACCGCCGATGCGCCCGGCTACCATGGCACTGTGCCGGTCGACACCGGGTTCATCGTCTATAACGAGGGCAATTATCCCAATTTCACAGCCCTGCTGGATCATCTGGACGTGCCCAGCCTCAACGCGGACATGTCCCTCAGCGTTTCGCTGGATGACGGGGCGTTCGAGTACTCCAGCTTTGGTCTTGGCGGCGTCTTCGCCCAGAAACGCAATCTGCTGTCGCCCCGGTTCTGGCGGCTCCTGCTGGATATCTCACGGTTCTTCCGCACGGCGCCGCGCGACGTCGCCGAGCTGGAGCGCAACGCCACGCCGCTGGACGACTATCTGAAGGCCAAGGGCTATGGCCCGGCCTTCCGCGACGACCACCTGCTGCCGCAGGCCGCGGCCATCTGGTCGACCCCGCTTGACCAGATCGGCAGCTACCCCGCCGCGTCGTTGATCCGGTTTTTCCAGAACCACGGTATGATGACCATCACCGGCCGCGGGCTGTGGCGCACGGTGGCGGGCGGCTCGCGGGCCTATGTCACCCGGCTGGCCGAGGCCTTCCAGGGCGAGGTGCGCAAGGGCGTGCGCGTGGCCGGCGTCCACCGCGACGCCAACGGTGTGGAGCTGCGCCTGGCCGGCGGCTTGCGGGAACGGTTCGATCATGTGGTGATCGCCACTCACGGCGACGCCGCGCTGGGCCTGCTGGATGATCCGACACCTGACGAGAAACGGCTGCTGGGCGCTTTCAGATACAGCCGCAACCTGATCGCCCTGCACACGGACACCGTGCTCATGCCCAGGCGCCGGGCGGCCTGGACCAGCTGGAACCACATCGGCCTGCGCAGCGCGCCGGGCGAAGGGGCGGTGACCTACTGGATGACGCGTTTGCAGAGCCTGCAGGGCGCGCCGGACCTGTTCGCCACGCTCAACCCCAACAAGGAAATCGCCGCCGACAAGCTGATCAAGACCGAGGTTTACGACCATCCCCTGTTTGACGCCGGCGCCATCGCCGCCCAGCAGGAAATCTGGGACATCCAGGGCGCCCGGCGGACCTGGTTCTGCGGCTCCTACCTGGGGCACGGCTTTCATGAGGATGCGCTGCAGTCGGGCCTTGCGGTGGCCGAACAGCTTGGCGGCGTGCGTCGGCCCTGGACCGTCGAGAATGAAAGCGGCCGCATCCATGTGCGGCCGGCCCCACAGGCGGAGGCGGCGGCCTGATGTTCGCTTCCGGGCTCTATGCCGGGGTGGTGAGCCATACCCGGCTGAAGCCGAGGCGCCACGCTCTACGCTATCGCATCTTCATGTTGCTGCTGGATCTGGACGAACTGGAGGCGCTGGACCGGGGCCTGAAGCTGTTTTCGCTGAGGCGCTTCAATCTGGTGGGGTTCAATCCCGCCCGGCACGGCGATGGCTCGTCCACACCGCTCAAGGCCCAGGTCGAGGCGCAACTGGCCTCGGCGGCCATCCCTTATGGCGGAAGCATCCGGATGCTGGCCATGCCGACCATTCTGGGGATGGGGTTTAACCCGATCACGGTGTTCTTCTGTCACCGCCCGGACGGGGCGTTGAGTGCGATCCTGTACGAGGTCAACAACACCTTCGGCGAACGTCACAGCTATCTGATCCCGGCAGAGGATGCGCCGGTGGTGAAACAGGCCTGCGACAAGGGCTTCTACGTCTCCCCCTTCATGGACATGGACTTAAGCTACGCCTTCCGGGTGCGCCCGCCTGGCGAGCAGGTGCAGGTCTTGGTAGATGTCGACGACGCCGAGGGCCGGGTGCTGGCCACGGGATTTGTGGCGACGCGACAGGAGCTCACCGACCGGGCGCTGGCCCGCGCCTGGTTGACCCATCCATTGATGACGCTGGGCGTGGTCGGCGCCATTCACTGGGAGGCGCTCTGGATCTGGCTCAAGGGCGAGAAGGTGCGCCAGCGGCCGGCGAAACCGGCGTGGCCGGTGACGGTGGTGACGCGAGCGTCACTTGCGGCCTGAAGCTGGCGACGAGACCTTCCATCGGCGCCTGGCTCACCTGAATGGATCCCCCTCGCGGACGATCCAGATCCAGAATGAGGGTGAGCGCCAGGGTGAGCAGCAGGAACATGAGCGCCGAGACTGACCGATGGCTTCGACTGGAGCCGCTCAGCGCAAACCCCAGGACGCCCGCCGCGACGACGGCATAGACAAACAGGACAACGGCGACGGTCGCCGGCAACCTGGCGGCATGGGCCGCCTCGCGCTCGGCGCCGATATCGATGGTTTCGTTGACGGCGCTGACCACCAGGGCCGCCAGGGGTGTGGTCCGGATCGGCGCCACCCCGGCCAGGGTGTCGGCCTGGAGCCGCTCGCGCAGGACTTCAGACTGTACGGCGAGCTGAGGCTTCTGGGCGGCATCCGCCTGCCCGTAGAGCAGGCGGGTCCGCGCATAGTCGCGCAGCAGGGAGGACAGCGCCGGCCCGGCCGGCGCCTCGAGCAACTGGACACGCATCTCTGCGGTGCCGATCGCATTGGCTTCGGACACCACCAGCGCGCGCCGCGTCTCAAAGCGGTCCAGCGCCATGCCGAAGGTGAAGCCAATCAGCAGAGCCAGCAGCCCGAACACGCCGGAGAGGATATACCCGTGCGCCGCGTCACGATGCGGATCGTCCGCTGATCGCGAGCCCAGTCTGGCTCCGAGCTCACAGGCCCCCATCAGGCCGGCAAGACTCAGGAGGCCGATCAGGCCCAGCGGCCAAGTGTTCAGTATCGCATCCATATTCGGTTTCGTCCCCCAACGCGTCCCGGCTCTAGCCTGCGCTCACGGTCGGCGCGCCGGCCTTCCGGAACACCCAGATGTCGCCGTCGCCGTGCAGGTCGATCGGCGGACGATCCAGGACGAACCCCGCCTCGGTGGCGAAAATGACCGGGTCCTGCATATAGAGGACCAGCCGCTCGGAGGAGCGTTGCAGTTCCGCGCCCGAAGCGTCCACCACCGTGTAGTCCAGCACCTGCTCCAGCCGGTTGATGCCTTCGCGGAACTGCCGCTCGCGAACATAGAGGCGCAGACGACGTCCGTCCTGCAGCGGAAGATCCTTGACCATTGCGCGAGGGTCAATAGGCCCGAGGCTGCGCATCAACTCCAGCCTGGGCAGATGCACGGCGAACAGTCCGCCGCCTTCCAGATGGCGCGCCGCATTGCGAAAGCCGTTTCGCCAGGCCGCGCCTGCAGGGACATGCGCCAGCGTGTGATAGGGGCATATCGCCAGATCGAAGGTCTGTTTCAGATCCACGGAGGTGAGGTCGCCCAGACGCAGCGAGATCCTGGCCGCCACCTCGGGCTCCAGATCCTCGACGTGGCGCTTCGCCTGGGCCAGCATGGCGGCGGCGATATCCACGCCGGTGATCGTGAAACCCCGTCGCGCCAGATTGCAGGTCAGCCGACCGGTGCCGGCGCCCAGCTCAAGGATCGTGGCGCCGGGCTCGGCCAGGCCCGCATAGATATCCTCGTCGCCGCGCAGACGCAGGTCGGCGGCGGTGATCAGGTCGTAGTGGGCGGCGCTCAGCGCGCCGTCGCCATAATAGGACCTCGTCTTCGCCATGGGTTGTTTGTGCCCGCACTGTTGCGCCAGATCAATGCGGGGTCCACATATCCGCCAGATGATCGGGGAAATGCCCATGACCAACCTGACCCGGAACCTCAAGCGCCTGGCGCTGGTGATGCTGCTGCCGCTGGCGCTCGGCGCCTGCGGGATCAACGCGATCCCCACCAAGGAAGAGAAGGCCAAGGCCCAGTGGGCTGAGGTCCAGAACCAGTATCAACGCCGCAGCGATCTGATCCCCAACCTCGTCGCCACCGTCAAAGGTTACGCAGCCCAGGAGAGCTCGGTCCTGATCGGGGTTTCTGAAGCCCGCGCGGGCGCCATGCAGGTGAAGTCCGACGCCAGTATCACCACCGATCCGGCGGCGTTCCAGCGCTATGCCGCGGCGCAGAACAGCCTGTCGCTGGCCCTGGCACCCATGCGGGTGCTGCAGGAGAATTACCCCGACCTGAAGTCGAACACGAACTTCATGGCGCTGCAAAGCCAGCTGGAAGGCACCGAGAACCGCATCGCCATCTCGCGCCGCGACTACAACGAGGCGGTGCGTGATCTGAACACCACGCTGCGGACGTTCCCGCAGGTGATCTGGGCCAGGACCATGTACGCCTCGTCGAAGCCCATGGAGCTGTTCCAGGCCACGGCCTCGGCCCAGTCCGCGCCCAGCGTAGACTTCGCACCGGCCGGCGCAGCGCCAGGCTCAGCGCCGCCTGAACCCGCAAAGCCGTGATGTCGATGGCAGGCGCGCGGGGTCTGATCCTCGCGCTCCTGATCCTGCTGTTCCCGGCGAGCGCCTTTTCAGCGCCCACCTTCCCGCCGCTGACCGGGCGCGTGGTCGACAACGCCCAGCTTCTGTCGCCACAGACCGAAGCGAAACTGACCGGCGAGCTTGCCGCCCTGGAACAGAAGACCGGCCGCCAGCTGGTGGTCGCCACCCTGCCAACCCTGCAGGGCTATGAGATCGAGGACTACGGCAATCAGTTGCTCCGCACCTGGGGCATCGGCCGAAAGGCCGAGAACGATGGCGTGATCCTGATCGTGGCGCCCAATGAAAAGGCTGTCCGCGTCGAGGTCGGCTATGGCCTCGAGCCGGTGCTGACGGACGCGCTATCGAGCGTGATCATCCACCGCGCCCTGTTGCCGGCTTTCCGCGAAGGCCGGTTTGAGGATGGCGTCGTCGCCGGGACCGAGGCGTTGGTGAAACAGCTGGAACTTCCAGACCCGGAAGCCCGGGCCCTTGTCGCTCAGGCGGCTGCGCAGGGCGCATCGCAATCAATGCCCCGCGGCTCGGGCATCGCCCTGCTCGTCGCGATGGTCGTTGTGTTCCTGATCCTGAGCGTTCTGATGCGCGTCTTCGGCGTGCGGCGTACCGGCATAGGCCTCTGGTGGCTGGCCTCGGTCCTGATGTCCAACGCGGGACGAGGCAGTGGCGGCTGGAGCAGCGGCGGCGGCGGGTTCTCCGGCGGCGGCGGATCGGGCGGCGGCGGCGGCGCGTCGGGACGGTGGTAGGATGAAGACGGCTCGTCTCACACCTGCGGATCTGTCGGCGATTGAAGCGGCCGTGCGCGAGGCCGAGACCCGGACGTCCGGAGAGATCTACTGCGTCGTCGCTGAAGAGAGCTCGGACTATCACGGCACCCCCATCGCCTGGGGCGCGGGTGTCGCGTTGCTGGCGCCGGCGATCCTGCTGGCCATGGGCCTCCAGGTCAGCGCGCCGGATACGCTTTCCATCGGCGGCTGGACCGCATCCCAGGTCGAGGATGTCGGCGAGGCTGCCGCTCACGCCGCTCTTGTCGGGACCCTTGTGCTTCAGGCCGTCCTGTTCGTGGCGACCGTCTTGCTGGTCTCGATCCCGCCCATCCGCCGCGCCCTGACCCCGCCCGGCATGAAACGAAGCCAGGTGCGCCAGAGGGCCGAGGAGCAGTTCCTCGCCAGGAACCTGCACACCACGCGCGAGCGCACCGGCGTCCTGATCTATGTGTCCTTCGCCGAGCGGATGGCGGAGCTGATCGCCGACGAGACCATCCACGCCCAGGTCGCCGAGCGCACCTGGGACTCCGCCATGGCGGCGCTGATCGAGGGGCTCAGGCGCGGCGACGCCGTCGGCGGCTTCCGCGCCGCCATCAGCCAGTGCGCCGACGTCCTGCAGCAGGGCTTCCCCGCGCGGCCTGATGATAACCCCAATGAGCTTTCTGACGCGGTTGTGGTGTTGCCGCCGGCCTAGCAGTCGCCGCGCGGCGTGTTCTTTTTCGAGTCTAGGCGCAGAGCCGCTTTGCGGCACCCTGATCGCGCGTTACCATCTCTCCAAAATCAGGAGAAGACCGGGCCATGGCCTATACTCTGAACGTCAACGGCAAGGCGCTCAGCGCCGATGTCGACGGTGACACGCCGTTGCTGTGGACCCTGCGGGACACGCTGGGAATTCTGGGCCCGAAATTCGGATGCGGGGTCGCGGCCTGCGGGGCCTGTACGGTCCACGTTGACGGCCAACCGATGCGCTCCTGCCAGATCCCGACCGAGAGCGTCGGCAAGGCAAA
Source organism: Phenylobacterium sp. (assembly GCF_044372605.1). GTDB lineage: Bacteria > Pseudomonadota > Alphaproteobacteria > Caulobacterales > Caulobacteraceae > Phenylobacterium. The sequence goes on along the minus strand of NZ_JBILRO010000052.1, from coordinate 4,542 downwards.
GATCAGCACCATCGAAGGGATGAGCACCCACGCCATTGGCAAGAAGGTGCAGGCGGCCTGGATGGAGCTGGACGTGGCCCAGTGCGGCTACTGCCAGCCAGGCCAGATCATGTCGGCGACGGCGCTCTTGTCAAAGACGCCAAAGCCCACCGACGCCCAGATTGACGAGGCCATGAACGGCAACATCTGTCGTTGTGCGACCTACACGCGGATCCGCGCCGCCATCAAGCGCGCCTCCGGCCAGAAGGAGGCCTGAGCCATGACCTATCATGACGTGAAGGCGAATCGCCGCGAGATCCTGGCCTCGGTCAGCGCCGCTGGCCTGACCCTGTCGTTCGCCGTGGCGCCCAAGGCCGGCGCCCAGGGTGCGGGCGTGACACCGCTGAACGCCTATGTGCGGGTGGCGCCCAGTGGCGTCGTCACCATCATGGCCAAGAACCCCGAGCTCGGCCAGGGCGTCAAGACGATGCTGCCCATGCTGATCGCCGAGGAACTCGACGTGGCGTGGGAGAACGTCCGGGTCGAGCAGGCGCTGAGCGATCCCAAGACCTTTGGCCGCCAGTTCGCCGGCGGCAGCATGGCCACCCCGCTGCATTGGGAAGAACTGCGCCGGGTCGGCGCCGTGGCGCGCGCCATGCTGATCCAGGCCGCAGCGCTGGCCTGGAACTGCCCGCCCGGAGAATGCTCAACAACGCCGGGTAATGTGCTGCACAAGGCGTCCGGCAAGTCGCGGACCTATGGCTCCCTGGCGCTGGCCTGCGCCACGATCACCCCGCCCGACCCCAAGTCACTGACGCTCAAGGATCCCAAGACCTACCGGATCATCGGCAAGGCGACCCCGCAGTACGATGTGGCCAAGATCGTCACCGGCGCGCCGCTGTTCGGCATCGATGTGGTGCGGCCCGGCATGCTGTTCGCCACCTACCAGAAGGCCGGCGTGTTCGGCGCCAAGGTGGCCAGCGCTGATGTGAGCGGCGCCCTGGCGGTGAAGGGCGTGCGCAAGGCCTTCGTGGTGGAAGGGACGGCAGACGCCATGTCGCCCCCCGGCTCGCTCGGCCAGGGCCTGCTGCCCGGCGTGGCGGTTGTGGCGGACACCTGGTGGGCGGCGAACAAGGGTCGGAACAAGCTCAACATCACCTGGGCCGACCATCCGACCTCAAGCCAGTCCAGCAAGGGCTTCGCCGCCCAGGCGAAGGCGCTCTCGGCGGGCAAGGGGCAGCGTACGACCCGCAACGACGGTGACGTCGACGCCGCCCTGGCCAGTGCGGCCAAGACCGTCGAGGCGACCTATTTCTACCCCTACCTCAGCCACGCAAACATGGAGCCCCAGAACTGCACGGCCGAGTTCAAGGACGGCAAGCTCGAGATCTGGGCGCCAACCCAGAACCCGGAACCGGGCCGCCAGCTCTGCGCGCGGACGCTCGGCATGAAGCCCGAGGACATTACGGTTCATATGGTGCGGGCCGGCGGCGGCTTCGGTCGGCGCCTGGCCAACGACTACATGGTCGAGGCCGCCTGGATCGCGCGGGAGACCGGCGCGCCGGTCAAGCTCCTGTGGACCCGCGAAGACGACATGCAGCATGACCACTATCGTCCGGCAGGTTTCCACACCTTCCGCGGCGGGGTTGATGCGGCGGGCAATCTGGTGGCCCTGCACGATCACTTCGTGACCTTCGGCAACGGCACAGCGACCTCGAACAGCGCGGGCATGGCGGCGGCGGAGTATCCCGCCCAGTTCGTGCCCAACCTGCGCTACGAGATCAGCATGATGCCGTCCGGCATTCCGACCGGTCCCCTGCGGGCGCCGGGCTCGAATGCGCTGGCCTTCGTGTTCCAGTCCTTCATCGACGAAATGGCCCATGCGGCCAAGGCCGATCCGCTCGCCTTCCAGATAAAGCTGCTGGGCGACAAGCCCGTGGTCGGCACGGCGCCGGCCGCCTATGGCGCGGGCCGGATGGCCGGCGTTCTGAAGGCTGTTGGTGAAATGTCCGGCTGGGCGGGTCGCGGCAAGCTGCCCAAGGGCGAGGGCATGGGCGTGGCCTGTTACTACAGCCATCTGGGCTACTTCGCCGAGGTGGCGCATGTGGCTGTGGCGCCGGACGGCGCCATCAAGGTCAAGAAGGTCTGGGTGGCCGCCGACGTGGGCCGCCAGATCATCAATCCGCACGGCGCGCTGAACCAGGTTCAGGGCTCGGTGCTGGACGGCCTGTCCGAGGCGCTGCACCAGCAGATCACCATCGACGCCGGTCGCGTGGAGCAGAACAACTTCACCGACTATCGGCTGATGCGGATCTCCGAGGCGCCGGCTGTGGAGGTGAAGTTCGTGATCACCGAATTCCCGCCGACGGGACTGGGCGAACCGGCCCTGCCGCCGGTGATCCCGGCCCTGACCAACGCCATCTTCGCGGCCACCGGCAAGCGCATCCGCAGCCTGCCGATACAGACGGATATGCTGAAGGCCTGAACTTCCGGGTTCAGGCTCCCGGATAGAGGATGATCTCGGTACACCGGAAAGCTGTGGTCAGCTTTCCGGTGGCCTTGTCTTCGATGTGGGTGCGGTTTGAGGGCGCGGGCGTGGGGCTCGGCGCAGGTCTGAAGACACTTCCCTCGGCCTTGCGGCGCGCAATTGTCGCCAAAGGCGCTTGGCGTCAGCCGCCGCATGCGCATGATGGCCCAACGGCGCATCAAGGCCGAGGGGATGAAACCAGTGAAGACGCTTCTGATCGCCAACCGTGGCGAAATCTCCGTGCGGATTGCGCGGACCGCCGCCGAGTTGGGGATCGCCACGGTGGCGGTCTATTCCGAGGACGACGCCGCCTCGCTGCACACCCGCAAATCCGACACCGCCGTAGGTCTCAAAGGCGCCGGCCCGGCGGCCTACCTCGACATCGATCAGGTGGTGTCCGCGGCTCTGGCCAGCGGCGCCGACGCTGTGCATCCGGGTTATGGCTTCCTGAGCGAGAACGCTGCATTTGCGCGAGCCTGCGCCGCGGCCGGCCTCACCTTCGTCGGTCCCACGCCCGAGACGCTGGAGCTGTTTGGCGACAAGGGCAGGGCGCGGGCCCTGGCGCAGCAGTGCAGGGTTCCGGTGCTGGCCGGGACTGATGGTCCGACAACTCTGGAGGCCGCGAAGGCCTTTCTCGCCGCCCATGGGCCCGTGATGGTCAAGGCGGTGGCCGGCGGCGGCGGGCGAGGCATGCGGCCGGCCACAACCCCGGCCGAACTCGAACAGGCCTTTGAGCGATGTGCGTCGGAGGCGCTTTCGGCCTTCGGCAACGGCGACCTCTATGTCGAGCGATTTCTGGCCCGCGCCCGCCACATCGAGGTGCAGATCATCGGGGACGGCGCTACGGTCAGCCATCTCTATGATCGCGAGTGCTCACTGCAGCGCCAACGCCAGAAGGTGGTGGAGGTCGCCCCTGCCGATACGGTATCGCCTGCTGTCCGTCAGCGGTTGTTCGATCACGCCGTCGCACTGGCCCAGGCCGCAAGCTATCGCAGCCTGGGAACCATGGAGTTCCTGGTCGATGGCGAAGACCTTGTCTTCATCGAGGGCAATGCGCGGCTGCAGGTGGAGCACACCGTCACCGAGGAAATCCTTGGCCTGGACCTGGTGGCCCTGCAACTCCGGATCGCCTCCGGCGCCACACTGCCGGATCTGACCCTGACGCAGGCCGAGGCCCCGACGCCGCGCGGTCATGCCGTACAGGTCCGTATCAATCTGGAAACCATGGCCGCCGATGGATCGGCAAAGCCGGCCGGCGGCCTGTTGAGCGCCTTTGATCCGCCTGCCGGTCCCGGGGTGCGGGTGGATGGGTTCGGCTACGCCGGCTATCGCACCAGCGCCCGCTTTGACAGTCTGCTGGCCAAGCTGATCGTCCATGCGGGGATGGGCGGATTGTCGGCCGCCGTGACCAAGGCCTACCGCGCGCTGTCGGAGTTCCGCCTGGAGGGTTCGGCCAGCAACATCGGCTTCCTGCAGACCCTGTTGGCCCATCCGGCGGTGTCTGCCGGCGAGGTCCACACCCGCTTCATCGAGGAACACATGGCCGAGCTGGCCGTGACGCCGGACGCCCACCGCCGCCTCTACTTCGACGCCGCCCCTTCAGTCGCCAGAGCCGCACCAAAACGGGCGGGCTATCAGATCGACGCGGTCGATCCGCTGGCCGTGCTGGCGCTTGGCAAGGAAACCGTCGAAGTCGCCGAGATCGACGACGCGCCGGATGGCCCGGAAGGAACCCGGCCGCTACGCGCGCCTCTTCAGGGCACGGTGATCAGCGTTTCGGTCGCGGCGGGCGACACCGTCCGCGCGGGGCAGCCGCTGATGATCATGGAGGCCATGAAAATGGAGCACGTGATCACAGCCGAGGTTTCGGGGATCATCCGCCAGGTGAGCGTAGAGGTGGGCGACACCGTATTTGACGACCATCCGCTGGCCTTCATCGAGGAAACCGGGATCGAGGGTGGCGACGAGGTCGCTGCCGAGGCGATCGACCTCGATTTCATCCGGCCCGATCTGGCCGAGGTGCTGGACCGCCATCG
>NZ_JBILRO010000051.1:0-15776 GCF_044372605.1 Phenylobacterium sp. | reverse complement strand
CGGACCAGCGGGCGAACCCGTCGGCGGCGCAGGGCTGTCCTTGGGCATTTCAAAAGGACCATCTGGCGCGTCGGGCGGGCCGAAGGGGTCATCGCCGCCGGGTTTCGGGGTTTCTTCGCCGGGTCCTGTAGGCAGATCACCGCCGCCCGGACCGGGACCACCACCAACACCAACACCACCACCGCCGCCGCCGCCGATGCCACCGGAGCCGCCGCCAGCTCCGCCGCCACCGCCACCGGAACCTCCGCCAAAGCCAAAGCCAAAGCCGAGACCGTCACCACCGCCGGCGCCGCCGGCGCCTGGCGGGGGATCAAGGAAGGTAAGACCGCCCTCGCTGCCGCCCTCGCCACCAGTCGGGCCCGCGCCCTCACCGGAGCCCGCACCGTCGCCCGAACCCGTCCCGCCGCCAGCAAGCGGGGGTTGACCCGAGTCGAAGCCGGAATTCTGTGTCTCTGGCAGGATCAGATTCCCCGGATTGAAGGTCGCCAGGGGGCCTGTCTGTCCAGGGCCCGGACCGGCGCCAGGGCCGTCCGCGCCGCCACCGCTGCCCTGGCCGCCTGCGCCGCCGGAACCGGCCTCAGCCGCGCCACCGCCACCTAGAAACGCACTCAGACGTCCGCCATCCAGCACACTGTCGCCTTCCATCAGGCTCGGCGCAGCCACGGCGGCAGCAAGCATCAACATTCCCGCAATCACGGCGCGTCGGGCCCTGCGGCGACGCCCGAGTTCCACGTCGCAGACCTGCGCCTGCAGCGCCGGATGCCAGGGAACCAGGGGGCAGATCTCCCCATCGGGGCCCATCAGGCGGCCCGGCCACATCCAGGCCCACAGCCAGCTCACGCGCCACCAGCGCGACAGGAAACGATCCAGCGCCCGGTTGGAATGCCGACCGCCTTGCCCCATCGGCTCCGCGCGGATGAAATCGCGCTGCAAGGGTCCGGGCCAGATCGCAGCGACCGCCGCAAACCACCAGAGCGCGCCAAAGCGTCTGCGGTTCGAGTTCAGCGGTTCAGGCCAAAGCCAGGTGAGCAGGCTGACCAGAAGGGCCGGTCTACGGTCAGGCGGAGTATCAAAATGGATCGTGGTCATAGGCGGCTCGCCTCGGAGCCACGGGGACTCACGCCGTCTATCAACTTGAAAATCGCTGTATCAGCTGGTCCGAAAAAGTACCCTGGCGTCACCCATTTTTGGATGTTTCCTGAGACGATATCCCCAGAAATTCGTCCTGAATACTTTAATCCCGCGTATTCTGACAGTTCTACGCCTCGATCCCACGAATACTTACTAATAATATGAGAAATCATATTCAGACGAAAAATCGCCTGATTTTGAGCACGATCAGGTCGCGCCTTATTTCTGCGTCTGGAACCGGTCATCATGCTGATCGCTCCCATTCTGGGACCTTCGGCTGCATTTCTGATCGGGAACTGCAAAGATCGTGCAACCTCCCGAAGACGTCAGCGCGCCCGGATGACATTCTCGATACCAGGAGCCATAAGGCCGGATACCAGATGGAGCCCCGGTCAGATGCGGCGGATCGCCCCAAGCGTTCTCATGTTTGTACTGTTCTGTGGCCTGCCGGCCGCGGGCCGTGAGTGCGACAGGGTCTGCACAGGGCAGGCAGCCGAGGCCGCGCTGGCGGCGCTGCAGACCGGGCAGGCCGGCAAGGTTCTGCCGCGCGGAGTCCGGATCACCGAAAATGGCCGCGACATCCGGCTGGCCGATAGCCAGTTTTTCGCAATACGCCAGATCACCGCGCGCCAGACCTATTCGGAACTCCAGGCAGGCGCGGTCGGCATCATCGGTGCGGCCGAGGCCTACGGCGGACCCGCGGTCTTCGCCGTTCGCGTAAAGCTGAAGGGCGACCGGGTCAGCGAGGTCGAAACCCTGGTTGTGCGGCGAACGGAGGCGCAGGCGTTCTCGCCCGGAACACTCCGCAACCTGTCGGTCGACGCGGCGCCTGCAGCCCCGAGGGTTCGCAGCTCCAGGCTCGATCTGATCGCCGTCGCAAACGCCTGGCTGGACGGATTCTCAGGTACGCCTGCCGGGCCTGAACCTGTCTCATCGGACTGCGTTCTGTTCGATAACGGCGCGCGGTCGCCTTCGTCATCGGCTTGCAGGGACCTCGCCGCGCTTCGAGGGCCGATCCGGGACCGCCGGTTCGCGTTGGTTGATGAAGAACAAGGGGTGGTCTGGGCATGGGCCGTTGTCGACCATTCCGAAGCTATCGCCAGCGCCGGGACACCTGGCCGGTGGATGGCGCGCAGTGTCCTGCTCGCCGCGCGCCTCAGGATTGATCGGGGACAGATTCAGGACATCGAGTTGGTCGAGAGAAACCTGACCTTCGGCGCATCCTCCGGGTGGGCCCCGCCAAAGCCGAAAAAGCGAACCTGAGGGCTCGGCCCAGAGGCCGCTGCGCGCGATCAGTCTCCGCCGGTTGTCGCGCGCGCCTGAGCAGGCGTCGCAGCCGCCGCTGCCTTGGCGGCCGCGGCTTCGGCCGCTTCCTTCTCCTTCTGGCGAGCGCCGCCCAGGATACCCGGCATGGCGTAGTTCCCCTCGTGGCACGCGTACTCATAGGTGCGCCCGTTCAGCGTCAGGAACGTGTATTCACCGCCCCAGGGCTGTTCCCAGGTGTCCGGATCTTCCACCTGGAAGCGGTAGAGAATCTTGTCCTTGTTCAGCCGGGTGAACCACTCGGTCACCTTCAAATTCTTCCAGGAGCCCATGAAATTCTGGGCCTCGGGGATGTTGATCGTCTCGACCACAAGGGTGTCACCCTCATAGCGGCCAATGGAATCGCCCATCCAGCGGCGCGGACCGTCGGGGCCGTGCTTGTCGGTCAGCCGGATGATCCGGGCGTCGTGGATCATCTCCACCTCGATCACCACGGCGTCCGGGGTCTGCAGGATCTGGTAGTTATTGTTGTAGTAGCCGTTCGGCAGCATGGGCGGGCCATTGTTTCGGCCAAACCCGGTAATGCATCGCTCGCCCAGCGGACGGGTTTCATAGCTGTCGTAGATATCCCGGAAGTCGCCAAATCCCTTGGGCCTTGGCGCGCCAGCCTTGCGCGGCGCCGGCAGACCATTGGGCGTCGTCAGGATCGAGGTCCGGTACTGGCCGTTGATCTCGACCAGGTGGGTGCCCGGGTCGATCCAGAAGGTGTTGTAGCCACCCGTGTCCCCGCCGGCGGCGATGAAATCGGGTCGGATCTCCACCAGTTTGGACGTCAGGCTTTCGGCCTGGATCTTCTCCGGCGAGGCATCAACGTCCGTGGGCCCGTCAAACTCGGCCAGAGCCTTTGCCCAGACCTTCTCAAAACCCTTGGCCTCTTCGGCTGTCAGGGCCGCCTTATTGGATATCCGCGCGTTACGGGTGAGCGGCGTGAGCGTGGCGTTGCTCCAGTATCCCGACAGGTCGGGCTGGCCCATGGCGTTTCGGGTGGGCTTCCAGGCCGGAGCCTTCGCCGCCTTGACGGCGGCTGCCTCTGCAAACGCGGCGCCCGCATGACCGCTCATGCCAAGCACCAAACCAAGGACCACGACCACGGCGCGTCGCATGACAGCAATCTCCCTATGACGTCTTTTGTCAGATCTTGTTACGCCAAACCTACCACCGTTCCGAAGACGGACGGAAGACCGAAGCACGCGCCGCCCCACGCCGACCGCCGCCACAGGCTGCGCCCGTAATTTGGGCGCCGGGGCGATTGAACCCCGATTGAGCCATTGCGCCCCGAAACGTCGCGCCACGCCGGGCTACACTGCGCGCCACCACCGGAATGATGCTGGACTTCAAGGCGAACAAGGCCCGCATAGCCGCCGTGGCGGGCTCGGGCTTTGTCACCGCGACAGACCCTGAAACAGCTTCAGGACGTCCATCCCGGCATCACCCCCGACGTCTTTGGCGTCCTGACGGCCCAGGCCTCCAGCGCCAGTCGCTCATCCTATGGCGGCACGGCCCCGGCCCAGGTGCGGCTTCAGGTCCAGCGTTGGAAGGTTGTGCTGGCTTCTACCTGGACTCCGGGCTCGCGTTGCCGCGCGCGTACGGATCGACTAGCTCTTTGCGCGAGAGTCCCAAGGACCGGGGAGCAGCCATGCGGCGGCACGATCGCAATACGGATTTCAGGTGGCGCGCCTCGACCGGGCCGCGCCGCCGCCTGTCGGAAGCCCAGGCCCGACAGTATGACGAAGACGGTTACTTTCTGCTCGAGGGCGCGTTCAGCGCTGACGAACTGGCTGCCGTTCGCGACGCCATCGATCCGATGGAGCGCGAGGGCGAGGACATCCTGCGCCAGCGTCAAGGCGGCAAGACCTTCATCGCCAAGGCCGACGCCATCACCTTCACCATCCATCTGGTGAAGCGCTCAGAGGTGCTGAAGACCTTCAGTCGCCACCGCGTGTTCAGCGATATCGTGCATGACACCCTGGGCGCCGGCGCGCGGCTCTACTGGGATCAGGCGGTCTACAAGAAGCCCGGCAACCCCGAGGAATTCCCCTGGCACCAGGACAATGGCTACACCTTCACCGAGCCGCAGCAGTATCTCACCTGCTGGGTTCCGCTGACTGACGCGACGCTGGAGAACGGCTGCCCCTGGGTGGCGCCGGGCCTGCACCGGATGGGTACACTGCACCATGAACTGACGCCGCTGGGGCTGGAATGCCTGAAGTCGCCGGCAGACACCGTTCCGGTCCCCGCCAGGGCGGGCGACGTGGTGGTGTTTTCCTCACTGACCCCGCACCGGACCGGCCCCAACCTCACCGGCGAGACCCGGAAGTCCTACATCCTGCAGTATGCGCCGGACGGGGCGGTAGTGCATGAAACTGACGGTAGCAGCGCGCTCGCGAATGATCCGGACCGCCAGTATCATGTGGATCCGGCGTAACACCGCGCCGACGGAAACCTCGGCCTCTCCCCCATCCGGTCAGATAGTGGGACGGTCCACTCCCGGAGCGCCCTGAGATTTGATCTATTCAGACCGACGATATCAGGGTGTAACTGAGGCAATAACTGGGGAGACGCTGAGATGACAAAGGCAAAGGTTACAGCCCTGCGCTATGTGACGCCGGCTGTGGTGGTGGGCGTACTTATCGCCGGCGGCGCGATCGGCGCGCAGACACTGTCAAGACCCAAGGCCGCGGCGCAAGGCGCATCGACGGCGCCGGCCAAGGCCCCGGCGGCCAAGGCGCCAACCCGCCTGCCGGGCTACAGTGCTGACCGCAACGCCTACTATGGCGACCTGCACGTCCACACCCAGCTCTCGTTCGACGCCTACATCTTCAACGTCCGCCGTACGCCGGACGACGCCTACCGGTTCGCCAAGGGCGAGGCTATCGGCCATGCCCAGGGCTACGAGATTCGTCTGGCGGGCGGGCCGCTGGACTTCGTCGCCGTCACCGACCACGCGGAGTACATCGGAGCGATCCGCGAGGCTGGCGATCCGAACAGCCCGCTGTCGAAGCTGCCGGTCACTCAGGGCCTGTTCAGTCCGGACCCCGCCGCGATCCGCGAAGCGTTTACCCGCGTGGTCACAGGATTCCGTAACAACTCCCTGCCGGCGGAATTCGATTCCCCGGCGATTGTCTCGAAGGCCTGGGGCGAGATCCGTGATGCGGCAGCCCGTCACAATGCGCCCGGCCGCTTCACCACCTTCATCGGCTATGAATACACCTCCGCTCCGGATGGCCGGAATCTCCACCGGAATGTGATCTTCAAGGGCTCCAAGGTGGTGGAGTTTCCCTACCATTCAAACATGTCCAAGGATCCCGAGGACCTGTGGCGCACCATGGACGGCTGGCGCGCCAATGGCATCGAGGCCCTGGCGATCCCGCACAACTCCAATGGCTCCGACGGCCTGATGTTCGACAGTGTGCGGCTCAACGGCAAGCCGATGGACAAGGCCTATTCCGATCTGCGGATGCGCAATGAGCCGCTGGTGGAAATGACCCAGATCAAGGGGACGTCCGAGACCCATCCCTCGCTGTCGCCCAACGACGAATGGGCCAACTTCGAGATCATGGAAAGCTACATCGGTCAGGACAAACAGATCACCAAATTCCAGGGTGGCTACGTGCGCCGCGCGCTGCAGGACGGCATCGTCATGCGCCAGACCCAGGGCTTCAACCCGTTCAAGTTCGGCCTCATCGGGGCTTCTGATACCCACAATGCCGCACCGGGCACGGTCGAGGAGCCCAACTACTTCAGCAAGACCGGTCGCAATGACGGCACGCCGGAGTTGCGCGGTTCGGTGCCGCCAAAGGCGGCTGCGGACTGGGAAGGCGCCGATCCCGCCAAGGCCGGCGGTCGGTTCCAGAGCTGGGGCGCATCCGGGCTTGCGGGCGTCTGGGCTGAGGAAAACAGCCGCGAGGCGATCTATGCCGCCATGCGCCGCAAGGAGACCTTTGCGACCTCCGGTCCCCGCATCAAGGTGCGCTTCTTCGCCGGCTATGATTTCCCCGCTGACCTGCTGACCCGCCCGGATACGGTGCGCCAGGCCTATGCCCATGGCGTGCCCATGGGCGGCGACCTGTTGCCGGCGGCGAACAAGGCGCCGAAGTTCCTGGTCTGGGCGGTGCGTGATCCCAGCTCCGGGTTCCTGCAGCGGGCCCAGGTGGTCAAGGGCTGGATCGAGAACGGCGCGGCCAGGGAACAGGTCTTCGACGTGGCCTGCGCTGACGGCCTGAAGGTGGTCAATGGTCGTTGTCCCTCAAACGGGGCATCGGTGGATCTGAAGACCTGCCAGCCTGACCGCTTCAAGGGCGATGTCGAACTGCGTACGGTCTGGGCCGACCCGACCTTCAATCCGAAGCAGCGGGCCTTCTACTACGTCCGGGTGCTCGAGAACCCGTCCTGCCGATGGTCTACCTGGGACGCGTTGCGGGCCGGCGTCGCCCGCAATCCCAAACTCCAGCCCACCGTCATGGAGCGGGCCTGGTCATCACCGATCTGGTTCGAGCCGACAGCCTGATCCGGGTAGTAGATGTCGTCTGATCAGCGCGTTGCGCATTCCTCGAGACTGCAACGGCTCCTTCGGGAGCCGTTGTTGCACTTCATGGTGATTGGTGCGGTGTTGTTCGCCGCGATCGCCCTGGTCAGCGATCAGACCCGGCCGACGGTCCGGCTGGAGGCGCGCGACCTGGAGCAACTGGCCGCCTACTGGGAGATGCAGACCCAGCGACCGCCCACCCGCGACGAGTTGGCCTCCATCATCCAGGAGCGGGTCGATGAGGAGCTGATGGCCCGCGAGGCCATCCGGCTTGGCCTCGACAAGGACGACATGATCATTCGCCGGCGTCTGGCCCAGAAGATGGCCTTCGCCAGCGAGGATGTCAGCACGATTCCGGAGCCGAGCGAGGCCAGGCTCCAGGCGTTCTACGAGGCCAACCGCGCCCGCTACGCAACACCGGCCAGGGTGGCGTTGCGCCACGTCTATTTCAATCAGGATCGGACGGGGACAACACCGGCCGTTGCCGCCGACGAAGCTCTGGCAAAGCTCAAGGCGGGCCAATCGGCGGGGGGCGATCCCGCCCTGCTACCGCTGGCCTATGCCGACATCGCCGTGGCGGATCTGGCGCGTGACTACGGGCCGGCGTTCACCCAGGCCGCGCGCACGGCGCCGTTGGGAACCTGGGTCGGGCCGGTCACCTCGCCCTATGGTGTTCACCTGATCCAGGTCCAGAACCGGCTGGCGTCCGAGGCACTTCCCCTGGCGCAGGTGCGCGCCGAGGTGATGGACGCCTGGATGGCCGAACAGCGGCAGATCAAGAACCGCGCCTTCCGACAGGGCCTGCGCAAGAAATACAAGGTCGAGATCGCGGGACTGCCGCAATGAGGCCGACCGGCTTGTCTGTCTGGCTGGCCGTACTTGTCCTCTGGATTGGCTGGACGGCGGCGGCGGTGGCTCACGAGGTGCGCCCGGCCCTCGTCCAGATCGTGGCGACGGCGCCCGGCGACTATGAGGTCACCTGGAAACGCCCGGTGGTGGGTGACATGGCGCTGAGGCTGATTCCTCACCTCTCAGGCGGCGCGCTCGAGAAGCCGCCGGCGGCGGAACAGGTCGCACCGGGATATATGACCCGCGTCTGGCGGGTTCGCGGCGGCGCGCCGCTGGATGGCCAGACCCTGCGGATTGAAGGCCTGGAACACAGCGTCACCGATGTTCTCGTCCGGGTCTCGGCGCCGGCCGGCCGGTCGCTGGACCTGGTGCTGCGGCCATCGGATCCCACCGTCCGGTTGGACCTTGCGCCCGCCAGGGGCATCGCCGTGCCCGGCTATCTGAAGCTGGGCGTCGAGCATATCCTGACCGGTTTCGACCATCTGTTGTTCGTGCTCGGTCTGCTGTTGTTGATCGGCCCGAACTGGCGACTGGTGAAGGCCGTGACGGCGTTCACGGCAGCCCACAGCATCACACTGGCGCTGGCGGCGCTGGGCTACCTGCAGTTCCCCTCGGCCGCGATCGAGGCGCTGGTGGCGCTCAGCATCCTGTTCGTGGCCGTGGAATTGACGACGAAGGACCGCAATGATCCTACTCTGGCTCGGCGACGCCCCTGGCTGATCGCCTTTTTCTTCGGGTTGTTGCACGGGATGGCCTTTGCCGGGGTCCTGGCCGATATCGGCCTGCCGCAAGGTGCGGCGGCGGAGGCGCTGCTGCTGTTCAACGTCGGCGTCGAGGTCGGCCAGTTGCTGTTCATCGCCGCTGTGCTCGCCGCCATGGCCTTAGGGCGGACAATATGGAACGGACGCGCCTGGACACTTCCGACCTGGAGCGTACAGGCGCCTGCGTACACCATCGGCGGTCTATCAGCATACTGGCTCATCGAGCGTACCCTGGCTGCGGTTTGACGCCGTCCAGTGGCGAATGCACATTGTTCATTAGTTCCATTGCGATTCCGCATGATGGAGTCTCTTCAATCCGTCAGCCCGGCAACCATATCGTAGCTGCGGGACGGGCCCCTCTGACGATCCAGGGATCGTGATGTCGGACCGCATCAGGCGCGCCGGCCAGATGCAAGGCCACTGCTCTCTGTCGGGCTCGCCGCCAACCCAAGACTGTTCGAACGGCTCGGGTCATAAAACTTTCTGCAACCTGATCCAGGACCAGCCCCCTTCCCGGCCACAGCGATACCCCCCGCGGCCGATCTTCTTTCGACGACAGCAGGAGACACGCCGGTGCGCGATGAAGTTAGTTTGAACCGAAGGGCCCTTCTGGGCGCAGTGTCGGTCGCGGCCACGGCCACGGCCATGGCGGCCGGTGCGGCAACGGCCCAGGCCCCTACTTCCCTTGCCGGAAAGTCGGTGCTGATCACTGGCTCCAGCGCAGGATTTGGCCGGTTGACCGCCCTGCATCTGGCAGGCCTGGGCGCCACAGTGATCGCCTCCATGCGCAACCTCGACGGCGGCCGTCGCGCCGAGGCCGTGTCGCTGTTGCAAGAGGCCAAGGGGTTGTCAGGCAAGGTCCATCTGGTCGAGATCGACGTCACAAAGCCGGAGCAGATCAAGTCCGGCGTCGCCCAGGCCGAGCGCATCGCCGGTGGCGGCCTCGATGTTCTACTCAACAACGCCGGTATCGGCATCTCGGGTCCGATGGAGTTGCAGGACGACGCGGCGCTCGAACTGCAGATGCAGACAAACCTCTTGGGCAGCCTTCGCATGGCGCGCGCTGTGCTGCCCGGCATGCGTGCCCGGCGCGCAGGTCTGATCGTTCCCGTCTCGTCACAGCTGGGCCGTATCATCATGCCCAACATCGGCGCTTACTGCAGCAGCAAATGGGGCCTGGAGGCGGCCTTCGAGGCCATGGCCTATGAGCTGGCGCCGCTCGGGGTCGAGGTGACCATCGTTCAGCCGGGCGGCTATCCAACGCGGATCTGGGAGTCCGGCTCCCGGACGGTTGAGGCGATGTTCGCCCGTAACGAGCCAGAACGCCTCCAGGCCTATGCCCAGCACGTGGCCATGACCCGGGCCTCCATGCGCGCACCCCGAGGCGCCGACCCCATGGACATCCCGCGCGCCGTCGCCGAACTGATGGCCTTGCCGGCGGGCCAACGCCCCCTGCGGCGGCCGGTGCATCCGAACACCACGCTGAGCACGGCGGTCAACAAGGCCATGGCCGGCTTCCAGGCGCAGGCGCTGGGGCAAGGTCCGTTCGCACCTTGGCATTCGGCGGTGACGACCTGACCGACGGCCGATGAATTTCCACTTCATATAATGGCACTCGTTATGCCACTATAGCTGTGAGTTTGGCGCGGGGAGTGGTGATGTCACGGAAGCTCTGGTTCGGAGTCGCCGCTGTCGCGGCTGGAGCGGTCGCGCTGGCGGCCGTGAACTACAAGTCCGTCATCCTGTTCGCAGTCACCCAGGTCGGCCGTGAGGATATAGCGCCGAACCGCGAGGTGGTCTGGGCGCAGGGTCCGGCTACGCCATCCGCGGGCGATCGGCCGCCCAACGTGGTCGTGATCCTCGTCGACGATCTGGGGTTCAACGATATCAGTACTTTCGGCGGCGGTGTGGCGGGCGGCGCTGTACCTACCCCCAACATTGATGCCCTTGCCGCCCGGGGCGCAGCCATGACCCAGGCCTATTCCGGTACGGCGGCCTGCGCGCCTTCGCGCGCGATGGTCATGACGGGTCGCTACCCCACCCGGCATGGCTTCGAGTTTACGCCGACCCCTGCCGGTATGAACCGCATCCTGCCGCTGTTCTTCAACGACGGCACGCAGCCGCACCCGATGCTGTCGAACAAGGACGCCGCCGCCAAGCTGCCGCCCATGGCTGACCAGGGCCTGCCCGGTTCCGAGGTCACCGTCGCCGAAATTCTGAAAGACCGCGGCTACCACACCGTCCACATCGGGAAGTGGCATCTGGGCAGCGGAAAGACGTTTGGCGCCAACGCCCAGGGCTTCGACGAAAGCCTGCTGCTCGCCAGCGCGCTCTACTTGCCGGAGAAGGATCCCGGCGTGGTCAACGCCAAGGTCGACTTTGACCCGATCGACAAGTTTCTCTGGGCCCGGATGGAGTACGCCACCAGCTTCAATGAAGGCCCGATGTTCGCCCCGCGCGGATATCTCACCGATTACTACACCGACGAGGCGGTGAAGGTGATCAAGGCCAACAAGAACCGGCCCTTCTTTCTCTATCTGGCCCATTGGGGCGTCCACAGCCCGCTGCAGGCGTCGAAGGCCGACTACGACGCGCTACCCCAGATCAAGGATCACCGGATGCGGGTCTACGCCGCCATGGTGAGGTCCATCGACCGCAGCGTGGGTCGCGTGATGGAAACGCTGCGCGCCGAAGGGATGGACGAAAACACCATCATCGTCTTCTCAAGCGACAATGGCGGGCCGGGCTACATCGGCCTGCCCGAGATCAACAAGCCCTATCGCGGCTGGAAACTGACCTTCTTCGAGGGCGGGATACGCGTGCCCTACTTCGTCTCCTGGCCCGGAAAGATTCCGGCCGGCGGGCGAATTCCGGACCCGGTCAGCCATATCGATCTGTTGCCCACCCTGGCCGCCGCCACCGGCGCGAAGGCGCCGGCCGACCGACCCATCGATGGCGTCAACCTGATGCCCTACCTGACCGGCAAGGCGCCCACGCGCCTGCCGACGCGGGCGATCTTCTGGCAGGACGGCCACTATCTGGCTGTGTTGAAGGATGGCTGGAAACTTCAGACGGCCGAGCGCCCTCGCAAGGACTGGCTCTTCAACCTGGCCGCTGACCCCACCGAACAGACCAACCTTGCCGCTGCAAATCCCGCCAAGGTCGCAGAATTGAAAGCTGCCCTCGCCGCCCATCGCAAGGACAGTCCCGGGCCGCTCTATCCGGCCGCCGGCGAGATGCCGGTGACCATCGACAAGACCCTGGAGCAAAAGGCCACCAAGTCGGACGAATTCATCTACTGGCCGGGATAGCATCCGATCCTGGCCGTCGGGTCCCGGTTGATCACCAGCCGGGGCGACCTGGCGCTCACCACGCTGCGCAACAGCGCCTTCAACGGTGAGACGGTACGGCTTGACGGCGCGGTCCGGACCCCGCCGCGCTGATCAGAAAAGCCAGCGGGCGCGGGCGGTCACGATCGGGCTCAGCCCGGTGGAGCGGCGCTCCCGGAAGTCCACCAGCCCCGCCGAGCGTGCGCCGACGAAGACCGTGCGGGTGCGGACGCGTTCGCGGGCGGTGATGTTCTCCAACTGGAAGCGCATCAGCAGGTCGGGCCGGGGCGTCCAGTCCCAGATGAACTTGATCAGGGGCGCCTCTTCGACACGACGGATCTCGTTGATCCGGTAAAAAGTCTCCTCGAACCCCAGGTTGGTTTCCATGCCCAGGGTCGACTTGAGGGCCGGCAGGTTGCGGGTAATCTCAAGCTGCCCTTCGAACGGACGCTGGCCAGAGATCCGGCGGGGCTGCCCCGTGACCGGATCGGTGACTTTTGATTTCCGCCAGGTTCCGGTGAAGCGCAGCGTAGCTTCCGACACGCCGAGGTTCGCCAGCGGAACCGTCAGGTTGAGCCGGGCCTCATCCCGCGTTCCGGATCCGATGTTTCCGGGCCCGTCGAACCGGCCGGCTACCGGGATCAGGTCGATGGCCTCGTCGATCTTGCCATGGGTCAGGGTCAGGACGGCCGCACCTGACGACCAGAACTGCCGCTCCAGCGCCAGTTCCGTCACCCAGGACCGCTCTGGCTCCAGATCCGAATTTCCGGCCGTCACGGAGTCAGCCTCAAACTCGGAACTTGCGGCAAAGTCCTCGAAGTCGAGCTGCCCCACCGTGCGCTCGACCCGCAGACGGATCTGGCTGTCACCAAGTCCCCAGGAGACCGAAGCTCTGGGCTTGATGAAGGTCAGGGTCTTCTCCTGACTGGCGCCGCCACTCTGGGTGATGGTCGAGGTTTCTACCCTCACGCCGCTGTCAAGCGCGAGGCCGGGCATGGGACGATAGCTACCCGTGAGAAACACCTCGCCACGCTGCTCCTCTACGCGGACATTCGATGACGGCACGGGCGAGGCCTGGCCCGCCAGCACCAGGGCCGCCTTGGCGTTCAGGGTATTGAGCGCCCCCTCACCGCCGGCCTCTATCGCGCCCCACGGTTGCGTCCAGCGCAGCACACCCCGGCCGATGCTCTCCGATGACCGGGCGCTTTCGATGGACGACTGCGAACGTCGCGGCGTCACATTTGAGGCATCGATGGTTTCGCGCTCCAGGCGCTGCAGTCCGGTCACCTGCAGGGCCAGATCGCCGGTGATCGGGCGCTCGTAGTCAGCATTGACCTCAAACTCGGTGTCTCCGCCGCGAATCCGGGTGACTTCCTGGAAGCGGCTGGCCGCAGCGCCGGTCAGATCCGCGATCTCACGCCGGTTCGAGGTCTCCCGGTCCGCCGAGACATTCAGACGCAGCACGTCGGTGGCGGTGCGCCGTTCTGCAGCGCTGTTGAATTGCAGAAATCTCGAGGTGGTCTTCGCGTCAAAGTCACCGACTTCAAAGGGTGAGGCCCCGGAGCGCGTCCGGCTGAGCTTGCCATCGCCGCTGTCGGAGGTGACATCGCTGCGACCGCTGATCTGGGCCTCCGCCGAAAGCCCACCAGATCGCCAGCTCGTCTCAGCTCGCACGAAGCCGCCCACGAAGCCGTCTGCATAGGCCTTGCCGAACAGATGGAACCCTTGCGATGAAGCGGCTCCTGATTTGCGGATCACATTGGCCACCACGCCCTGGCCCTGCATGTCGATGCCCGGCGCTCCGCCCCGGATGACGTCGATCCGTTCCACGGTCTCCGCGGAGATCCGCTGCAGGATGCTGTCCAGGGGCGCCGACTTGGAGGTCGGCCGCTCGCCGTCGATCAGCACGTTACCGCCACCGCCGGCAAAGCCGCGAACCCCCTGGCCGCGATCCAGTACGAAGCCCGGCGTGCGCTCGATCATTTCGCGCGCGGACGAAGGCTGGCCCGGCGCATAGAAACTGGCGGGATAGCTCACCACACCCGTCGCGGCGGCCGGGGCATCGGCGGGTTGGGCTGCCGCCGGTGCGGCGCAGGCCACCAACAGGCCGACGAGAAAGACAGCGCGATAGCGTTGGAGGCCGTCGGATCTCACGCGAAACTCACACCCACAAGGTCAGGCGCTGGAGATAGGGCGCCCGGGCGTTCGACTTATTTCGGGCACGACATATATCTCGCGCTGGCCGAGGTCGCCGTCAGGGCTGCCGCCTTTCTGGTCTGACCTCGACGCGCGAAGCTCATCCCGGCGGCGCGCTGGTAAGCACGCCCGCCGCGGTCAGCCGCTCCACCTCGCTGGCTGAGCGACCCAGCCATTCGCCGAGAACCTCGACATTATGCTCGCCCAGGTGTGGCGCCGGCCCCCGGACCCCGCTCCGGGCATCAGAGAAGCGGTACGGCGATTGCGGAATCGGTCGCGTGCCGCCCGCCCGGTCGTCAATCTCCACGATGGACCTGCGGTGCTTCAGCGTCGGCTGGTCGCGGAGCTCTGCGCCAGGCCGCACCTGCCCCCAGGCGGTGTTCATCCGGTCCATGGCGGTCTCGACGTCGTCCCAGGTCCTGAGATCACCCAGATAGTCTTCAATCACTTTGCGGCGGACGGCGATCTTGGTTTCGAAATCCATGTCCGGCGTGGTCGGATCGGCCACGCCCAGCTTCGTCGTCATCAGCCGCCACAGCAGGCGGATATCCGACGACACCAGGATCGACCCGGCGCCGGTTTCCCACACCTCCGCCGGCAGGCCCATGGTGGCCTCGGAATCTTCGAGCTCGTAGTGGATCTGATCGTCCGTCACCAGGGTGGCGTCGACCATGGCCATATCGATGTGCTGACCCAACCCCGTGCGTTCCCGCAGGATCACCGCCGACAACACCCCGATCAGGCCATGCAGCGAAGCGTTGGTGTCAGCCACAGATAGCGGCAGATCATGGGCCGGGATCTTCCCCCGCCGCGCCGTCCGGGCCAGCAGACCCAACTCGGCATGCACGATCGGCGCATAGGCGGGCCGGCGCGATTCCGGCCCGTTCGCGCCAAATCCCGAGATCGACAGCATGATCAGCCGGGGATTGACGGCCTTCAGCGCCTCATAGCCGAACCCCAGCCGGGGCATCACGTCGGGCCGGTAGTTCTCGAGCAGGATGTCCGCCTGCCGCACGAGATCAAACACCAGCTCCTTCGCGCCGGGCGCGCGCAGGTCGATGGAGATGTTGCGCTTGCCGGCGTTCTGCTGGTGGTAGTAGCCCGGAACACCCCCCACCACCTTTCCCCAGAAGCGTGTGACGTCCCCGTCCGGCGGCTCCACCTTGACCACGTCAGCGCCCAGGTCACAGAGCATCCGCCCCGCAAACGGGCCGGCCAGCACCCGTGAGAAGTCCAGCACCTTCAGCCCGGCCAGGGGATAGTTCGACGGGGCGGCGGTCATGCGGCGTCTCTCCTTGTCCGTCGGGTCAGCGGCCCTGGAAAACCGGTGCGCGCTTGTCGACGAACGCCTGGGAGGCGGCCTTGTGGTCCTCGGTCATCATGGTGCGGATCATGTGGATGGCTTCAGAGTCCAACACGTCCGACAGACTGCCGTGGTCAGCTGTATTGAGGTTCTTCTTCATGTGCCCGATGGCCACTGTCGGCAGGCCCGCCAGCCGCCGCGCCAACTCGGCCGCCGCCTGGGCCAGGTCTTCGGCAGGCACCGAACGGTTCACAATGCCCAGGGCTGCGGCTTCCTTGCCCGTGATCACGTCGGCCATGAAGTAGAGCTCGCGCGCCTTGGCCGCGCCCACCAGATGGCTGAGGAAGTAGCTGCCGCCG
>NZ_JBILRO010000273.1:0-4266 GCF_044372605.1 Phenylobacterium sp. | reverse complement strand
GGGCTCGAACTCGACCTCGACGCCGTTGACCTTGGCTTTCGGCATGGCTCAGCTCACTCCGCCGCCTGCAGGGAGGCGCCCTGCACGTGCGGCTTGCCCGCACGGTAGTTGGTGATCCGCTCCTCGACCTCGTGACGGAAGTGCCGGAACAGGCCCTGGATCGGCCAGGCGGCGGCGTCGCCGAGCCCGCAGATCGTGTGACCTTCAACCTGACTGGCCACGTCGAGCAGCATGTCGATCTCCGACATCTCGGCCTCGCCGGTGACCATCCGCTCCATCACCCGCCACATCCAGCCGGTACCTTCACGGCACGGCGTGCACTGGCCGCAGCTTTCGTGCTTGTAGAAGTAGCTGGCCCGCGCGATCGCCTTCACCAGATCGGCGTCCTTGTCGAAGACGATCATGGTGCCGGTGCCAAGGCCGGAGCCCCGCGCCTGCAGATCCTCGTAGGTCATGAGGGCGACCTCGGCCTCTTCGGCCGGGATCATCCGCACCGAGATCCCACCCGGGATCACGGCCTTGAGATTGCCCCAGCCGCCGCGCACGCCACCGAAGTGATCTTCGATCAGTTGCTTCACACTTATGCCGACGGCGTCCTCGACCACACAGGGCTTGTTCAGATGGCCGGAGCCCGCGAACAGTTTTGTGCCCGTGGACTTTTCGGTTCCGAACCCTGCGAACCAGTCGGCGCCGCGCCGCAGGATCGTGCCCACGACCGCGATGGTCTCGACGTTATTCACCGTGGTCGGGCAGCCATAGATGCCGGCGCCGGCCGGGAACGGCGGCTTCAGACGCGGCTGGCCCTTCTTACCCTCGAAGCTTTCCATCAGGGCGGTTTCGTCGCCGCAGATATAGGCGCCGCCGCCGTGCTGCAGGCCGACGTCCACGTCGTAACCCAGGATGCTGCCCTTGCCGATCAGCCTGGCCTCGTAGGCCTGCTTGATCGCCGCCGTCAGGCGCTCGCGCTCGTGCACATACTCGCCGCGGATGTAGATATAGGCCTGGTGCGACCGCATGGCCTTGCAGGCGATGACGCAGCCCTCGATCAGCAGGTGCGGATCATTGCGCAGGATGTCGCGATCCTTGCACGCGCCCGGCTCGGACTCGTCGGCGTTGACCAGCAGATAATGAGGCCGCTCGCTCTCCTGCTTGGGCATGAAGGTCCACTTCAGGCCGGTGGCAAAACCCGCTCCGCCGCGACCGCGCAGGCCAGACGCCTTCATCTGGTCGCAGATCCATTCGGGCGTCTGGGCCACGATATCCTTCGTGCCGTTCCACGCGCCGCGCGCCCTGGCGCCCTCCAGGCCCCAGTCACGCTGGCCGTAGAGGTTCAGGAAGATGCGGTCCTTGTCAGCCAGGATACCCGCCACGCTCAAACTCCCCTCCGGCGAACGCCGGCCATAAACTCGGTCTGTACTCCGAAGCCCACCAGCTTCGCGCGCCCAAGCGCGAACACCGCGCCATGCGGGGCGCGATCCCCCTCCCGCCATTTCGTGGGGGAGGTGAAGCAACTTGAATTGAGGCTCATGCCTTCACCTTTACGGGAAGGTTCGGCACCTTGATCTTCTTGCCCAGCGAGCCGTTGAACAGGGTTTCGTCAATGAGCGTTGTGGCCCCGCCTTCCGGCGCAGAACCCTGTCGGCCGATCATGGAGCCGGGCTTCGGCTTCTTGCCGGCGGCGAAATCGTCCAGCAGCTTCTCGAAGCTCTCGGGCGTCAGGTCTTCGTAATAGTAGTCATTGATGGCGGCCATCGGGGCGTTCGAGCAGGCGCCCATGCACTCCACTTCCTGCCAGTAGAACTTGCCGTCCGCCGAGCGATGGTTCTGTGGTCCGAACTTACGCTTGCAGACAGCGAGCAGGTCCTCTGACCCCCGCGTCTGACATGGCGTGGTGCCGCACACCTGCACCAGAGCTACCTCGCCCACCGGTTCCAGCATGAACATGGTGTAGAAGGTCGCTACCTCCAGTACCCGGATCACCGGCATGCCCAGCAGCTCGGCGACGGCCCGGATCGCGGGCTCGGACAGCCAGCCCTCCTGCTTTTGCACCAGCCAAAGGGTCGGCACCACGGCCGACTGCTGCTTCCCGGCCGGGAAGTTTTCCATCCACACTTTTGCGGCCTTCAGTGTCGCCGGCTTGAAGGCGAAGCTGGCCGGCTGGACGGCGGCGAGACGACGGACGCTCAACTCAGGCCCTCACTTCGCGAAATCCACGCGAGCGATCTTGCCGCCGGCGAGGGTGTAGATGGCGATCACCTGGAAGCTGGGGCCATCCGGACCACGGCTGACGTCCTCATGATCAATAACAGTCTGGCCGACGCAGATCCGGTTCACCAGGCGCGCCCGGTTCTGCGGGAAGTCCGCGAAGACCTGGACGTACTTTGCGCGATAGGCCGCGATCCCCTGGATGGTCACAGCGCCGTTCAGGTCGGCCACGGTAACGTCGTCGGCGAAGAACGCGCAGTGCGCATCCAGGTCCTGGACATTGTAGGCGTCGAGCTGGCCCTGGGCGATGTCGGCGGGGCTGACTTGGGCGCTGGCGCTCACCGGTCGATCTCCCCGAACACGATGTCCAGCGAACCCAGGATGGCGGAGACGTCGGCCAGCATGTGGCCGCGGTTCATCCAGTCCATGGCCTGCAGGTGCGGATAGCCCGGCGCGCGGATCTTTGCGCGGTACGGCTTGTTGGCGCCGTCGCTGACCAGATAGACGCCGAACTCGCCCTTGGGCGCCTCGACGCAGGCGTAAACCTCGCCTGGCGGGGTGCGATAGCCCTCGGTGAAGAGCTTGAAGTGGTGGATGAGCGCCTCCATGGAGCGCTTCATTTCGCCCCGACGCGGCGCGGCGATCTTGTTGTCCTCGATCAGCACGGGACCCGGCGTCTTCAGAAGACGCTCGCAGCACTGCTTCATGATCTTCGCCGACTCGCGCATCTCACGCATCCGGCAGAGGTAGCGGTCATAGCAGTCGCCGTGCACGCCCAGCGGCACGTCGAATTCCATGTCGTTGTAGGCGGCATAGGGTTGCGCCCGGCGCAGATCCCACGAGATCCCGGAACCACGCACCAGCACGCCCGAGAAGCTGTGCGCGATGGCCTCTTCCCGCGTGACCACGCCGATGTCGACGTTACGCTGCTTGAAGATCCGGCTGCCGGTGATCAGGCCTTCCAGATCATCGATGATACGCGGGAAATAGTCGCACCAGTCGTCGATATCGCGGATCAGCGCTTCCGGCAGGTCCTGACGAACGCCGCCGACGCGATAGTAGTTGGCGTGCATCCGGGCGCCCGATGCACGCTCATAGAAGACCATCAGTTTTTCGCGCTCTTCGAAGCCCCACAGCGGCGGGGTGAGCGCGCCCACGTCCATGGCCTGGGTGGTCACGTTGAGCAGGTGGCTCAGGATCCGGCCGATCTCGTCGTACAGAGTCCGGATCAGCAGGCCGCGATAGGGCGCCTCGATGCCGAGCAGCTTCTCGATCGCCAGGACATAGGCATGTTCCTGGTTCATGGGCGACACATAGTCGAGGCGGTCCATGTAGGGGATCGTCTGCTGATAGGGCCGGGCCTCCATCAGCTTCTCGGTGCCCCGGTGCAGGAGGCCGATGTGCGGGTCGACCCGCTCGACAACTTCGCCGTCCAGTTCCAGCACCAGGCGCAGCACGCCGTGGGCGGCCGGGTGTTGCGGGCCGAAGTTGATGTTGAACTTGCGGACCGGGGTCTCCGGGACCTTGGGGTCGTGGAAATAGTCCGCGGGCAGCGCGGGGGCCTTCACGCTCATGACTTGCCCTTCTCGTCGCCCGGCAGAACGGCGGCAAAGCCGCGCTCGATGCCTTCCCAGGGACTGAGGAAGTCCCAGTTACGCCATTCCACCGACTTCACCGGTTCATAGACCACCCGCTTCAGCTCCTCGTCGTAGCGAACCTCGACGTAGCCAGTCATCGGGAAGTCTTTGCGCAGCGGATGGCCGTGGAAGCCGTAGTCGGTGAGGATGCGGCGCAAGTCCGGGTGATTGTCGAAAAAGATGCCGTACATGTCGAACGCCTCGCGCTCGAACCAGTTGGCCGCAGGAAAGACGCCGGTCGCCGAGGCCACGGGCGTGTCCTCGTCGGTCTGCACCTTGATCCGGACGCGCCGGTTATGGGTCATCGACAGCAGGTGGTAGACCACATCGAACCGCAGCGGGCGTTCGGGATAGTCCGCGCCGCAGAGGTCGATCAGCTGGTGGAAACCATGCTCGTCGCGCAGGATCGTCAGCGCCTCGACGA
>NZ_JBILRO010000272.1:0-4269 GCF_044372605.1 Phenylobacterium sp. | reverse complement strand
CCGGGACCCAGATGGAATGCCGCAGGGGCGGGTTCTATATTCACGCAGCGATTCCAATCAGCCTCTCAGTTTTGAGATCTTGGTCCCGGCATTCGCCGGGATGAGCGGCAGTTAGGACAGACCCTAAAGCTCCAGCCGCATGGCGCAGCGATCCTTCAGGCCGAAGGCAGCTTCCTTCGCCAGCGCCTTGCGGATGCACTCGGGCGCGTCTCTCGGGTCCCACTCGACAAACCCGAGGCTGGCGTAGAACGGGGCGTTCCAGGCAATGGCGCGGAATGTGGTCAGGCTGAGCCGCGCAAGACCCCTGGCCCGTGCGTGATCTATGGCATGGGCCAGCAACCGGCGACCTATGCCGCGCCCCTGATGTTCACGAAGCACGTCGAGCTCATCGATATGTAGCCGGTCGCCATGGATCAGCGCCGCCAGGAAGGCGACCGGAGGGCCGACGCCGTCGACGACCCAGAGCGTTCCGCCCAGCAGGTGAGGTCGGTAGGCCTCCGGGGGCGCGAAGTCGGAAAATAGCGATGCCGGGACATCCTGGCCCTGGAAGGCCGTGGCGGCGGACATTTCGATCCGCGGAAATTCGGCCAGGTCGGCTTCGCAGGCTGGACGGATATCTATGGGTCAGGCTCCGGTGACGACAACGGTATCGGGGTGTCCGCCCCATTCCGTCCACGACCCGTCATAGATGGCCACGTCCGGACGACCAAGGCGGGCCAACGCCAGCGCCAGCACAGCGGCGGTCACGCCGGAGCCGCAGGTGGTGATGATGGGACGGTTCAGGTCCACATGGGCGAACACAGCCTGGAGCTCGGTCACCGGCTTCAGGGTTCCATCAGCCGCAACCACCTCGTTGAACGGCACGTTCAGGGCGCCCGGCATGTGTCCGGAGCGCAGGCTGGCGCGGGGCTCCGGCACCTCGCCGCGGAAGCGAGCGGAGGAGCGGGCGTCCACCACCTGCGCCGCGCCGTCAGCCAGAACCTTCGTGACATCCTGTCGATCTGCGACCAACGCCGGATTCACCTTCGAGATCACATTTGCTGCGGCGGGCGCGGCCTCATCCGTCTCGATGACCCGCCCCTCGGCGCGCCAGGCCTTCAGCCCGCCGTCCAGCACGAAGACGTTCGGGTAGCCCATGATCCGCAGCGTCCACCACACCCTCGGTGCCGAATATATACCGTGGGCGTCGTAGACCACGACGGTCGCGTCTGGCGTCAGTCCGAGAGCCCCGGCCGCGCGACTGAACGCCTCGGCGGTCGGCAACATGTGCGGCAGGTCCGTGGTGGTGTCGGCAATGGCGTTGATGTCGAAGAAGACGGCTCCGGGGATATGGCCAGCTTCGTAGCTGTCCCGGCCATGGCCGGGTTGCCCCACGAGGGGCAGGGTCGCGTCGACGATCCGCAGATCGGGATCTCCCAACCGGGCCGCCAGCCATGCGGTGGAAACGACGGGATCGGTCATTCGAGCCAACCCGGCACAGGCAAACCCTTTTCCCGCAGGAACAGCGGATTGAAGATCTTCGATTGGTAGCGCTGGCCTTGATCACACAGGATGGTCACGATGGTGTGGCCGGGCCCCAGGTCCCGCGCCATCCGGATCGCGCCGGCCACATTGATGCCGGTGGAGCCGCCCATCACCAGGCCTTCGAATTCCATAAGATCGAAGATCGTCAGCAACATCTCCTCGTCGGAGATCCGGTAGGCGTGGTCGACCTTGAGGCCCTCGAGGTTGGCCGTGATCCGGCCCTGGCCGATGCCTTCGCTGATCGAGCCGCCCTCCGAGGCCAGGGCGCCTTCGGTGTAATAGGCGTAGAGCGCCGCGCCGTGGGGATCAGCCAGTCCGATCCTGACGTCGGGGTTCCGGGCCCGAAGCGCCTGGGCCACACCGGCAAGGGTGCCGCCGGAGCCCACGGCGCAGATGAAGCCGTCCACCTTGCCGTCGGTCTGCCGCCAGATCTCCGGGCCGGTACTCTCGACGTGCGCGTCACGGTTGGCGACATTGTCGAATTGATTGGCCCAGACGGCGCCGGCCGGCTCCTTTGCATCAAGTTCTGCCGCCAGACGCCCGGAATACTTCACATAATTCATCTCGCTGGAGTAGGGGGCCGCATCCACCTCCACCAGATCGGCACCGAACAGCCGGATCGCGTCCTTCTTCTCCTGGCTCTGGGTGCGAGGGATCACGATGGTGCATGCGTAGCCTAGGGCCTTGCCCACCATGGCGAGGCCAATTCCGGTGTTGCCGGCGGTGCCCTCGACGATGCGCCCACCCGGCCTCAGCAGGCCCTTGTGTTCAGCATCGCGCACAATGTGCAGCGCCGCGCGGTCCTTCACCGATTGGCCGGGGTTCATGAACTCGGCCTTGGCGAGGATCTCGCAGCCGGTCATTTCGCTGGCGTGCCGAAGGCGTAGCAGCGGCGTGTTGCCGATCAGGTCCAGAATGCTTTGGGCGACGTCCATGGCGTCTATCTAACCAGACGCACCCACGGCGAACAGGGGTCAGGTCAGGCTTTCACCAAACTGAGCTGCACAACGTCGGTGCGTTCGGTCCGGAAACCGGCTTCGGAATAGCTGAGGTAGAAGCGCCAGAGCTTCCGGAACCGCTCATCAAAGCCCAGATGGGTGATGTCGTCCCAGGCCGCCTCAAACCGGCGCGCCCATTCGGCCAGGGTATCGGCATAGCAGACCCCGAATCGCGAGATCGGGCCCCAGGTCAGACCCGCCTTGTCGGTGGCCGCCTTCAAGCGTTCCTCGGAAGGCAGCATGCCGCCCGGGAAAATGTACTTCTGGATGAAATCGGGCGTGCGCTTGTAGTGGTCGAACAGTTCGTCGCGGATGGTGATGATCTGCAGGCCTGCCTGGCCGCCGGGCTTCAGGCTGTTACGGACCTTGTCGAAATAGGTTGGCCAGTACCGCTCGCCCACAGCCTCGAACATCTCGATGGAGGCGACGCGGTCGAAGGACCCCTGGACATCACGATAATCAACAAGTTGGATGTTGGCCTTCTCGTTCAGGCCTTCCTTGAAGATCCGCTCCTTGGCGAACTTGTACTGGGCTTCCGAAATGGTGATGGCGGTGACGTTTGCGCCGACGTCGCGTGCGGCGAACTCGGCAAAACCGCCCCACCCGCAGCCGATCTCCAGCACATCGTGTCCCGGCCGCAGGTCCATGGTCTGGGCCAGCGTCCGGTACTTGCGCGCCTGGGCTTCCGGCAGGGGCTCGCCCGGCCGCGCAAACCGGGCGGCGGAATAGGTCATCGAGGTGTCCAGCCAGCGGGAATAGAAGGCATTGCCCAGATCATAGTGGGCGTGAATGTTGCGCTTCGATCCGCCCCGGCTGTTCGACTTCAGAGCGTGGCCTATCACGTTGATGGCGGTCATGAAGGGATTGCCGAAGGACACGCCCTCAAATCGCGCGAAATTCGCTGCCAGCACCTCCAGCGCGCGCGAGAGATCGGGGGTGTCCCACTCGCCGGCCATGTAGCCTTCGCCAAAGCCGATCGTTCCGGTGGCCAGCACCCGATTGATGAAGCGGTAGTCGCGAACCACGAGCCGCGCCTCCGCGCCGGGCGTATCGCCCTCCAGCCGTATCTCGCGGCCATCCGGCAGCACGAGGGTCAGGTTCCCGATGCACCAGTTCTGCATCATCACACGGGCTGCGAACCGAAACGTCGCTGGCGCGCCGCTCAGGTCCACTGTCGGTGAGCCCACGCTCATACACACTCTCCCAGCCGAATGCGCAGGATAGCACTCAAGGCTTTTCGCCTATCGGCTGCTCAAGGAGTACGGTCAAGAGCCTGGCTGGGACGCATCGCTTAGGTGAATAAGCTTGAGAACGGTCGCGGGGCGCCTCAAACAGCGGCACGCTCGCTCCGGGGAAGACCATGGCCACCCTAACTCTCAAGCGCTGGGACCTGTCGATTGGCGATGGGCATCCGCTGGTGGTGATCGCCGGCCTGAATGTCCTTGAGGACGTCGATCTGGCGATGCAGGTCGGGCGCGAGCTCAGGAAGATCTGCTCGGACCTGGCACTTCCCTTCGTGTTCAAGGCCAGTTTCGACAAGGCCAACCGCTCGTCGATCCAGAGCTATCGGGGCCCGGGCCTTGAGGCGGGGCTGGGCATGCTGGCGCGGGTCAAGGCCGAACTTGACGTTCCCATCTGCACCGATCTGCACGAGGTCGCCCAGGCTGAGCCGGTGGCCGCCGTCGCCGATCTGGTACAGATCCCGGCTTTCCTGTGTCGTCAGACCGATCTGGTGGTCGCGACCGCG
>NZ_JBILRO010000001.1:0-52521 GCF_044372605.1 Phenylobacterium sp. | reverse complement strand
GGCCTCGGGCGCCGCGGCGCCGGGATCGATATCGGTCATGACGGCCAGAATGTCTCTTTGCGAAGGGCGCCGGATCGCGCCGTGTTGGGGCCGAGCCGCTAACATGGCGCCCCGGACGATGCAACGTCACCCCTAACACGGGGTTCGCGTACGACTATATTGCGCTATGCAGCGTATTGTCGTTTCTGCGCATCACTTGAAGGCCAACTGTTGCAAACGCTCGAACTGATCATCTTCGCGGGTCTCGCCGTGGTCGTGCTGTATCAGCTTTATACAGTGCTGGGACGGCGCGTGGGCCGCCAACCCGGGGACCGCCCGGCCGCGGAAGCCGGCGGGCCAGCGATCAAGGCTCCGGACCTTCAGGTCGAGGCGGCTGACGAGGGCGTCGCCCTGACTGGCCTGGCCGCTGTCAAGGCCATCGACCCCGGGTTCGACATGGCCAGCTTCCTCGGTGGCTCGAGGTCGGCCTACCAGATGATCGTCACCGCCTTTGCCGAAGGGGACAAGACGACCCTGGGCAATCTGCTGGCGCCCGGCGTTCTGGCCGGATTTGAAGCCGCCATCGACCAGCGCGTCGCCGAGAACCGCACGGAAACCGTAGAATTCGCCCACCCGCCGCGCGCCGACCTGGATATGGCCGATGTGGTCGACGGCGACCTTGCCCGTCTGAGCGTCCGGTTTCTGGCCGAATTCCGCAGCCGCACCAAAGGCCCGGAAGGCGAGGGCGTGGACGATCGCCGCACCGCCGAGGTCTGGACCTTTGAGCGCCGCCTGAAAAGCCGCGATCCGAACTGGCTGCTGGTGCGCGTGGACGCCGCCGAGGCTTGAGGCTCGTGCGCGCAGGCCTAGTCCTTCTGGCCTGCCTGACGCTGTCGGCCTGCGCGACCGCTTCTGAACACGGCCCGCCGCCGCCCATTGATCGACCTGGCGCGACACCGGAGCCGCCACGGCCCCCAGAGCCGCCGGCGACGCCGAGGCCGGAACCCCGGCGCCTTGCCGTCTCCGACCTTCCGGGGTGGCGGCACGAGGATTTTGACGGCGCCTACAAGGCCTTTGTGAAGACCTGCGCCGCGGTGCGTGACCGCGCCCTGGCCGCCGCCTGTTTGCGGGCGCGCGGCTCGGGAGAGCCCGGACCCGGTGACGCGCGAAGGTTCTTCGAAACGGCGTTCGTGGCAGAACAACTGGGCGATGAGGGGGTGCTGACCGCCTATTTCGCGCCGGTCTACCCCGCCCGACAGGCACCGGACGAGGAATTCAGCGCCCCGGTCCGGGCGCGTCCCGCCGATCTCGTGGTGGCTGACGGCGGCATCATTCTGCAGGTCAAACCCGACGGGAGTGCTGAGTCCTATCCTGACCGGACCGCCATCGAAGCCTGGCCTGTGGGCCAACCCCTGGCCTGGATGCGGCCAGAGGAGCTGTTCTTCCTGCAGGTCCAGGGCTCCGGCGTGCTGACCTTCGAGCGCGGCCGGCGGATGAAGGTGATCTACGCCGCTCACAACGGTCGCCCTTTCGCCGGGATCGCCAATCCCATGCGGGACCGCGGCCTGCTGGCGCGAGACAACACTGGGGGCGATGCGATCCGGGGCTGGCTGGCGGCTCATCGGGGCCCTGAGGCCGACGCGATCATGCAGCTCAACCCGCGCTATGTGTTCTTCCGACTGGTTCCCGACGACGGCAAGCCCCCGGCAGGCGCCGCCAACCTGCCCTTGCCGTCCGGGCGCGCGGTGGCCATCGACCCGGCGTTTCACACCTACGGCGACCTGCTCTGGATCGACGGGGAAGCGCCGCTGCTTGCCGGGGCGTTTCCGACCTATCGACGCCTGGTCAGCGCGCTGGACACCGGCGGTGCCATCAAGGGCGAAGTTCGGGCTGACCTCTACCTGGGCGAAGGGGAAGCCGCCGGCGCCGAGGCCGGTCGGGTCCGCCATACGCTGCGCCTCTACCGCCTGGTCCCCCGATGAAGCGGCCGCTGAAACCAGACGACCATCGCCTCTGGTCGATGGTGACCGCAACAGTCCACCCGCTGACGGACCGCAACAGCCCCAAGCCCGCGCGTCCCCAGACCCTGGACGCGGCGGCGCGGGTAGAGCCCAAACGTCCGCCTGCCGAACCGGAGACGTTTCGCGAGGCCGTCGACGCCATCGAACCCAATCGACGCCATCGCATCGCCCGTGAGCGCGAGGAGATCGGCGGCCGCATCGATCTGCACGGCCTGACGCAGGACCGGGCCCGGGTGGCCCTCGAGCGTTTCCTGCAAGGGGCCTGGAACGAAGGCTATCGCGCCATTCTGGTGATCACCGGCAAGGGGGTTCAGGGCGACGGTGTCCTTCGTCGCCGGGTTCCGGAATGGCTGGGCGCGCCGCATCTGGCCCATATCGTCGCCGGGATATCCGAAGCGCATCGCCGGCACGGCGGCGAGGGCGCGCTCTATGTGGCGCTGAAACGGAAACCCAGGGCCTGAAGAAAGCAGGGCTACTTCGGTCGTGACGCCTTCTCGGCGAGACCGCTTGTGCCCTCCCGGGCCTCCAGCCGAACGGCCACCTCGTCCAGGCTCACGCCGGCGGCGGCGATCAGCACCAGCCAGTGGTAGATCAGGTCAGCGCTCTCGGCGGTCAGGGCGTCGCGGTCGCCATGGGCCGCGGCGATGACGGTCTCGACCGCTTCCTCGCCCAGCTTCTTGGCGGCGCGGTCCATGTCACCCAGCAGTTGGGCGGTGTAGGAGGTGGAGGCGTCCGCGCCCTTGCGACTTTCAATGGTGGCCGAGAGGCGATCTATCACTTGCGCAAAGCGGGTCATGCGGCGATCTCCGTCAGGCGCACGGGTACGCCGGCCTCGGCCATGGCGCGCTTGGCCTCGCCGATGCTGACTTCGCCGAAATGAAAGATCGAGGCGGCCAGCACCGCATCAGCGCCGGCCTGAACGCCTTCCACAAGGTGGCGGGTATTTCCGGCGCCGCCCGATGCGATCACCGGCACGCTTACCGCCGAACTGACGGCGCGCACGAGGTCCAGATCGTAGCCGGTCTTGGCGCCATCGCGGTCCATGGAAGTCAGCAGGATTTCACCTGCGCCTTTTGCGACCACCTCGATCGCGTACTCCACAGCGTCGAGACCCGTTGGATTGCGGCCCCCGTGAGTGAACACCTCCCAGCGCGCCCCTACACGTTTGGCATCGACGGATACGACCACGGCCTGGCTACCGAACGCGTCGGCGCAGGCGCTGACCACGTTCCGGTCGGCGACGGCGGCGGTCATGATCGAGATCTTGTCGGCGCCGGCCAGCAGCAGCCGTCGGGCGTCTTCCACCGACCGGATACCGCCGCCCACAGACAGCGGCATGAAACAGACGTCGGCCGTCCGCGCCACGACATCGAGGATGGTGCCGCGGTTCTCGTGGCTGGCGGTGATGTCGAGGAACATCAGCTCGTCCGCGCCCGCAGCATCATAGGCCCTGGCCTGCTCGACCGGGTCGCCGGCGTCACGCAGCGACACAAACTGCACGCCCTTCACCACCCGGCCGTCCTTGACGTCCAGACAGGGGATCAGGCGAACCTTGAGCGTCACGCCGCGAGTCCAAGGGCTTCAGCGGGGTCGATCGCGCCATTGTAGAGCGCTCGACCCAGCACAGCGCCCGCCACCGGCACACCCTTGCGCGCCTTCAGCTTGACGATGTCGTCCACTGTAGCCAGCCCGCCCGCTGCGATCACGGGGATGGATACCGCATCCGCCATGGCGCCGAAGGCTTCGACGTTGAAACCCATCACAGTGCCGTCGCGGTCGATATCGGTGACGATCAGGGCGGCGACGCCGGCATCCTCGAAGCGTTTCGCCACAGTGATGGCGTCGAGGTCGCTGTCGGCGGTCCAGCCATCGACGGCCACCTTACCCGCCCGCACATCGACGCTGACGGCGATCTGTTCGGGCCAGCGCTTGGCGGCGTCCAGCACGATCTTCGGATCCTTCACGGCCACGGTGCCCAGAATGATGCGGCTGACGCCGGCCTCTACCCAACGCTCGATATCAGCCAGGGTGCGGATCCCGCCGCCCAGCTGGACCGGCACGGATACGGACGCCAGGATCGCCTCGACGCCTGGCGCATTCACCGCCTTGCCCTGAACCGCGCCGTTCAGGTCGACCACATGGATCCAGTGGAACCCGGCCTCCACGAACGTGCGCGCCTGGGCCGCCGGCTCGGTATTGAAGACCGTGGCGGTTGAGAGGTCGCCGTGCAGCACGCGCACGCACTGGCCGTCCTTGAGATCGATGGCGGGATACAGGATCACGGGCGCCACTCCAGAAAGTCGGACAAAAGCTTGAGCCCGGCAGATTGCGATTTTTCGGGGTGAAACTGCACCCCGGCGAGATTGCCCCGGGCGACCGCCGCGGGGAAGCGTCCGCCATGATCCACCCAGGCTGCCACATCGGCGTCGTCGGAGGGGAAGATGGCGAAGGAGTGGGTGAAGTAGACCGGAGCGCCGGCCCTTAGACCAGACAGAACCGGCAGATCGGTGACATCCAGCAGATTATTCCACCCCATGTGCGGGATCTTGAGGTGCGGATCGGCGACCTCGATCTTGCGGACGTCGCCGTCGAACCAGCCGAGGCCCGGTGTCACACCGAACTCGAGGCCCCGCGAGGCCATCAGCTGCAGACCGACGCAGATGCCGAGGAAGGGCGCGCCGCGATCATGCACCGCATGGTTCATCGCCTCGATTACGCCCTCGCGCTCACTGAGCGCCGCCATACAGGCGGCGAACGCGCCGACGCCCGGCAGAACGATCCTGTCGGCGCTGGCCACGATGGCCGGGTCGTTGGTCACGACAATATCCGCGCGGCCGTCGGCGGCGCGGACCAGAGCCTTCTCGGCCGAGCGAAGATTGCCCGACCCATAATCGATCAGGGCGACGCTCTGCATAGGGATTTCCTAGAGCACGCCCTTGGTGGATGGCGCATGGCCATGGGTCTTGGGGTCGAGCTCGACTGCGTGACGCAGGGCCCGCGCCAGCGCCTTGAACCCGCTCTCGGCGATGTGGTGGGAATTGGCGCCGCGCAGCAGATCCAGATGCACGCATGCGCCGCAGTTCATGGCGAAGGCGTGGTGGAATTCCTTGAACAGCTCGGTGTCCATCTCGCCGACCTTGGGCGTCCTGAATTCGACGTTCCAGATCAGATAGGGGCGATTGGACAGGTCGATGGCGCAGCGGCTCAGGGTCTCGTCCATCGGGATATAGGCGTGGCCGAACCGGCGGATGCCCTTGAAGCCCGGGATCGCCTCCTTGATCGCCTGGCCCAGGACGATGCCGGTGTCTTCCACCGTGTGGTGCATGTCGATGTGCAGGTCGCCCCTGGTCTCGACCTTCAGGTCGATACCACCGTGCCGGGCGAAGCTTTCCAGCATGTGGTCGAAGAAGCCGATGCCCGTCGAGATTTCTGACGCACCGGTCCCGTCCAGGTCCACCGCGATGCGGATCTGGGTTTCCTTCGTATTGCGGACAACTTCGGCCTTGCGGCTCATCGGCTCAGTATCCCCTGGACGCGGCCAGATCCTTCAACGAGACCTGCGGACGCGGGCCATAGTGCGAGATCACCTCGGCCGCCGCCAGCGAGGCCAGCTGCCCGCATTGCTGCAGCGGACGCCCCCGCGAAAGGCCGAACATGAATCCGGCTGCGTATTGGTCGCCCGCGCCCGTCGTGTCCACGACTTTCTCGACCGGCTCGGCCTTGACCGTCAGACGCTGGCCCTGGCTCAGGATCACCGAGCCCTTGTCGCTGCGGGTGACGGCGGCCAGATCGCAGCGGGTGCGCAGCGCTTCACAGGCCTCATCAAAGCTGTCGGTCTCGAACAGGGCGAGGATCTCGCTCTCATTGGCGAACAGGAGGTCGACCTGGGTTTCGATGAAACCCAGCAGGCCGCCGCGATGGCGCTCCACCACGAAGCTGTCGGACAGCGTCAGCGCGATCTTGCGCCCGGCGCCGTGGGCAAGCGCCGCCGCCTTGGCGAAGGCGCGCCGGGCGGCCTCGGCGTCGAACAGATAGCCTTCCAGATAGACGATCTTCGAACCCTCGACCGTGTCGACCTCGACGTCGGTGTCCGTGAACTCCACCGAGGCGCCGAGGAAGGTGCACATGGTGCGCTGCGCGTCGGGCGTCACATTGATCATCGAGACCGCCGTCGCCGGGCCGCCGACCAGCGGCGCATTCTCGAACCTTGCCCCGATCTGGCGCATGTCGCGGGCGAAGGTGCGGCCCAGTTCGTCGTCGGCCACCTTGCCCATGAAGGCGCCCTTGCCGCCGAAGCTGGCCAGACCGGCGATGGTATTGGCCGCCGAGCCCCCCGAGGCTTCCACGGCCTGCTGCATCCGCGAGTAGAGCAGGGCGCTACGGGCGGGATCCACCAGCATCATGGCGCCCTTGGTCAGGTCGTTTTCGGCGAGCCAGGCGTCGGTGGCCGGCGCAATCACGTCGACAATGGCGTTGCCGATGGCGGCGACGTCGTAGAGGTCAGGCATGGCAAGGCTTTCGTGCGGGTGCTGGCCGCGCGGATTACAGGGAAAGGGTTAAGGAGGCTAGCGCGGGGGCGGCGCTTCGGCTGCTGGCGCCTCCTCGGCTTTCCGCAGGCTGAAAAGTGGATCCACGCTCCAGCCGATCGCGGCATCGAACTTATCCGATCGCCGCGACGGACGCATCCATTGTCGGGTCACGGTATAACTCCATGCCTGGCTCGCTTTCGAAGCATTCCTGACCGGGGCGGGCTCGAGCGCCGTGCAGTTGTCACCCACAACGGTCAGGCCAGGCAAAGGCGACTTTGTGACGCGAACCTCTCGCTCGCTGCCATCACCCACGATGTCTGGCGGTCCGCATTCAACGGCCCATGCCTTTAAGGATGTTACTCTCCCGGCGGAGTCGCGCGCCAGCGGAAGGATGGCAGTGTAGGCATAGTGGCTTGCCTTGCCCCGGTTCCTGAAGCGCGACTGCACGATCAGGGGGTCACCGGCGACAAGATATTCCTTTTTCGAGAAGCTCTTGGGTCCAATCAACGCGGCTTGCGCGCACTCTGGCCAAGCCTGAATGGGCTGATCGAGGCTGTAAACACAACCTTGTTCCGTAGAAGCCCACACACCCTCTTTGAGGGTTCCCTCCAAGGCCCGGTCGCGAGCGAACAAGGGTTGATGCGAGATGACCCTGTTTGTGCAGGCCGTCGTCACCAGCGCCAGCAAGATCACAACCCAACGTCTGCACTTCACGCCAGCCTCCGATCACGCTTTCGTGATCGTAGCTCAATTCTACGTCGATGAACAGTGCGCACCACCACCACCACCACGCGTGTCATCCCGGTTTCGCGGCACGCGAAGACCGGGACCCATACACACCGTGGTTCGGAAGACGGCTAGTGGCGGCGACATTCGATGAAGGCCGGCCCGTCGGAGTCTATGGGTCCCGGTCTTTGGCTCGCGCCAAAACCGGGATGACACGCCGGGGATTGAGATTATCCACCCCACCCGCCCTCACCTGTACAGCCGCGAGCCATCCGGCTGCCGAATCCGCTCCGCGAGACGGGGGCGCCCTTGCAGAGCATTCGTTCCGGACCCCGGCGATAGTCGGGTGGATCGAAGCTGCGCTGGCTGATGTGCATGCGGCCGGTGGGATAGCTCCGCCATACTCGTCCGCCGCCGGCTGCGTAGTAGCTGCCCGCCCGCCAGTCCCGGTAGAGCGCTCGGCCGCCCCAGCTTCCGTCGCGGGCGCGACCGACCACAAAGCCCATCAATAAGGGTCCCCAGAACGTGCCGTGACCGCTGACGGCCGATGGGGGTGTGCATTGATTCTGGCCGTGAACGCGTTCGCAGCTTGTCTGGTCTGGCCAGGTTGCGACGTTTCGGTCGTCAGCTACGGCGATCCGCGCAGCGGTGTCGCAGGCGTCGTCCGGCACTTCGCGCTGATCCCGGCAGGCCTGGAGTGATCCATAGAAATATGCGGTCGTCGCATCCGAACCCTCGGTAGGGCCCACGTCGCCTGTTCCGCAGGCTGAAAGCGAGACGCCGCCCATTGCCATCAAACTGGTGAGCCCAAGTGTTCGCGAGCGCTTCAACGGCCTATCTGCCCAAGCCTACCCAGGTCAGCCGATCAGCCGCCCCAGCTCCCGCCACGGCTCCGGCTTTCCATCCGACCGCCGAACCCGCCGCGCGAGATCACCGAGGAGCGGGTCTGCATGCGTTCCGGCGGGCGGAAGGTGTCGGGGGCGTCGAAGCTGCGGGCGCCGATGCGGGTGCGACCGGTGGCGTAGTCGGTCATCAACGGGCCGCCGCCGCGGCTGTAGTAGCCGCCCGAGCGCCAGTCGCGGTAGAGACCGCCGCCGCCCCAGCCGCCGTCCAGCATCCGGCCGACCACGAAGCCGGTGACCAGTGGGCCCCAGAACGAGCCGCCGCCCGCCTGGCTGCGTGGCACGCACTGGCCTTCGCCGTAGATTTCCTCGCAGGACTTGGTGTCGGCGTACTTGGCCTCGGAGGCTTCCTCGGCGGCGGCCTTCTTCATGCCCACGTCGCAGGCCTCGTCCGGGACCTCGTTCTTGTCCTTGCACTCGGCCAAGGACTGGTAGGTGTAGGCATCGACCGTGGGGCCCTGGTCGGCGATGGCGACATTGGGCTGGTCGCCGCAGGCGGTGAGCGAGACGCCGCCGATGGCCATCAGGCCGGTGAGGGTGAGCGAGCGCGAGCGCTTCATCGTCGTTACGCCGTCATGCAGGCGGCGTTGATGATGCCGACTGCGATGGAGATCATCATCATGTAGACCGCGCTGGCCACCTCGCCGCGCTCGATGCGGGCGGAGAGGTCACGCAGCACGATCCGGCGCACGAGCCAGAACGTCACGATCTGGATCACGCCCGCCAGCAGCGCCCAGGAGACGAACTCGGGCAAGGAATGGGTCTGGGTCAGGGCCGAGGCCAGCGGGATCACATAGCCGATCAGGGCACCGCCCAGCATGATGGCGGCGGCGATGTTGCCTTCGCGGATCAGGGCACCCTCGTTATGTGGTGTGATCCACTGGTAGGCCGCCTTGAACATCAGGGCGAAGCCGCCGGCGGCCAGGAAGGCGAGGCCGAAGTTCAGGGCCCCGGCGCCGAAATAGACAGGATCGAACATCATGCTTCGAATTCTCCAACGTTCAGCGGAATGCCGACCATGATTTCATGGGTCAGGTCGCCGCCTTCAGGTTCCATCTCGATCGCCAGCAGAAGCTCGCGCCCTTCCCCCGGCAGGTCGCGGGCGAACAGCATCGAGGTCTGGTAGATCCGGCGCGCGTCGGCGCCCGCGCGATCATCATAGACGCTTTCCCAGAAACTGACCGGGTCCTGCCGCTCATCGACATCGCCGAACCAGAAGCGCCGGTACTCCGGCAGGCCATCACCGCCAAAGGTGCGCGCCCGCAACCTGTCCGCCCAGCGGCGTTTGGCGGCGGCGTCGGTGGGCCAGGCCGATGACCAGGGCATGAAAATCGTGAAATCGTCCGCGCCCTGACCTTCGGCGTCAGGGCTGACGAGTTGCAGCATCAGGTCGTCGCCGGTGTAGAAGCGGTGGACAAAGCCGTCCGCGCCCAGATCGATGCGGCCCTGTGCCTCGATTTCCAGTGTGTTGGTGTCCAGGCGGAACTTCGCCGCATCGCCAAGCCTGCGCCAGGCCAGAGGATCCAGCCGGACACTGCGCCCGATGGTGATGTTGCGAACAACCGGCAGCGTCTGCGCCTCTTCTGCGCCACGCCGCCCCCCGCCGAAAAGCCCCCGGAAGATCACGTCATTCATCCTTCTTGAAATGGGATCATAGTCTCAACTTGCGCCGTGTCAAACGTACGCGTATGTATACGCGAACGAATGCAACGGCCAAAGGACAAGGCAGGGGGCCTGAGCCCCGCGGAACGGACCCGGCTTTGGCGCGATCAGCGCCAGCGCCTCGGGCTCGTGAAGCTGGAGCTCTGGGTTCCCCCCGGCGCCAAATCCGATATTCAGGCCGCAGCACGCGCCATCATCACAGCGTCGAGTCGCGGACCGGCGCTGAGAGACCCACAACCTCCGCGAGGATCGTACCAGATGGATCATGTCATCGACACCGATTGGTCGGTGAAGTCTCTTGCAGAGGCGCTCAGCGAATCGACGCTGCTGCGCGAGGGCGAGATGACGGCACGGGTGCTGGAGGGGACCGATCCGGTCCTGCAGATCACCATGAACGAGTTCGGCGACCTGCCGATCTTCCTGAGCGTGGGGTCGGAGCAGATCGTGGTCTCCGCGCTGCTGTGGCCGGTGGACGAGCAGGACAACCAGGCGGCGTTCAACGTGTTTCTGCTCAAGGCCCAGAAGCTGGTGCCGCTGTCGAACTTCGGCATCACCACGGTGTCGGAGCGCGACTACTATGAAATCTTCGGCGAGCTGTCGTGCAAGACCACCCTGCAAACGGTGGTGATCGAGCTGCGCATGCTGGCCGAGAACGCCATCCGCGCCGCCGACGAGCTGCGTCAGAATTTCGCTTCGGCTGCCTAGAGGGGACCAGGATGTCCATTTTCACGAAACTGATCACCCTGTTCCGCGGCACCGCCCATGAAGCCGGTGCGGCCGTTGTCGACGCCAATGCGTTGCGCATCCTGGATCAGGAGATTCGCGACGCCGATACGGCCCTGGGTCGGGCCCGTGACGATCTGGCCACCCTGGTGGCGAAGCGTCGCATGATCGAAAAGGAACTGAAGAACCTGAGTGATCAGGCCAGTCGCTATGAGAGCTCGGCCCGCGCCGCCCTCTCCAAGGGCGACGAGGCGCTCGCGATGGAAGTCGCCCAGCGGATCTCCGAGCTGGAAACCGAGGTCGCCACCAAGACCCCGCAGCTTGGCGAGATGCAGGCCGCCGAAGAGCGGATGCACAAGACCATCGCCACCACCCAGCAGCGGGTGGAGAACCTGCGCCGCGAAATTGACGTGGTGAAGGTCAACGACAGCGTCCAGCGCGCGCAGGCCGCTGTGGCCAGCCAGGGCGCCGGCGCCTCGGCCCGGCTGGGTTCGGCCGCCGACAGCCTCAAGCGCATCAAGGAGCGCCAGGCGATCGCCGAAGAGAAGTTCAAGGCGGCCGGCGAACTGGAAGACCGCCGCACCGGCGCCGATCTGGACGCCAAGCTGCAGGCCGCCGGCATTCTGCCGGGCCACTCGTCCGCCAACGACGTCCTGGCCCGCCTGAAGGCTCCGGCCGCCGAGCCGATGCCCATGCTGGAAGCCCCGCGGTTGCAGATCGAGGCCCAGCCGGTGGCCGTGGAGCGGGGCGAGAAATCTTGAGCCCCACCTCCCCCTCCCGCCGCCTTGCGGGGGAGGTAAGGAGCCCGCAATGAAACGCATCAAGACTGCCGAACGCCCCGGCTGGGACGCGCGCGCCGAAGCTCTGGGCTTTACCTGGCGCCATCTGGACGGCGCGCGTTACTGGGACGAGCGCGCCTACTACCAGTTCTCGCTCGCCGAGATCGAAGACGGTCTGGAGCAGCCGGCGCGCGAACTCCACGCCCTGTGCCTGGACCTCGTCGCCGAGGTGGTGACGAGCGAAGCGCTGATGGCGAAACTGGCGATACCGGAGGCGTCGCGCGATGACGTCGCCAACAGCTGGAAATCAAAGGCGCCCTCGCTCTACGGTCGCTTCGACTTCGCTTATGACGGAACCGGCCCGGCCAAGTTGTTCGAGTACAACGCCGATACGCCCACCAGCATCTATGAAACCGGCACCTTCCAGTGGATCTGGCTGGAGGACATGATCGCCGCCGGCCGGCTGCCCGCCGACG
Organism: Phenylobacterium sp.; assembly: GCF_044372605.1. Taxonomy (GTDB): domain Bacteria; phylum Pseudomonadota; class Alphaproteobacteria; order Caulobacterales; family Caulobacteraceae; genus Phenylobacterium. The sequence continues at coordinate 40,724 of NZ_JBILRO010000001.1, read as the reverse complement.
CCGACCAGTTCAACAGCCTGCACGAAAAGCTGCAGGCGCGGTTCAAGGCGATTTTCCCGGCCGGCGGCTTCGTCCATTTCTCCAGCGACGAGGAGACGCTCGAGGATCGCCAGACGGTGAAGTACCTGGAAGACATCGCCATTCAGGCCGGGATCGAACCGAGGTTCGTGCCGATCGACAAGATTGGCCTCGATGCGGATGGCCGGTTCGTTGACCAGGACAATTTCATCATCCAGGCGCTGTTCAAGCTCTACCCGTGGGAAGAGATGTTCCGCGAGGACTACGCCGCCAATATCGGGGGCTCGAAGACCCTGTTTCTGGAACCGGCCTGGAAGGCCATCCTGTCCAACAAGGGCCTGCTGCCCCTGCTGTGGGAACGCAACGCTGGCCACCCCAACCTGCTGCCGGCCTTCTTCGAGGATGATCCCCGCATCGCAGACCTGGGCAATTCCTGGGTACGAAAGCCGCTTTTTTCGCGCGAGGGCGCCAACATCGAACTGGTCGCCAACGGCCGCCGGGCCAGGGTGCTGGATCAGGGCTACGGCGAGGAGGGCCACATCCGCCAGGCCCTGCAGCCGATCACCCGCTTCGACGGCAACTACCCGATCATCGGCGCCTGGATGGTGGACGCCGAGCCGGCCGGCGTCGGCATCCGCGAGGACCGCAGCCGGGTGACGAAGAACCTGTCGCGGTTCGTGCCGCACGTGATCCTGGATTAAGCGAACGCGGCCCGCGACGGGCAGAGGTCGGCCACCGGACAGTCCCCGCATTTCGGCCGCCGGGCCACGCACACATAGCGGCCGTGCAGGATCAGCCAGTGGTGGGCCCTGACCAGAGCGGCCTCCGGAACGATGGCCATCAGCTCGGCCTCGACCTTGTCCGGTGTCTTGCCGGTGGCCAGGCCAAGGCGGTGCGAGACCCGGAAGACGTGGGTGTCTACGGCTATGGCGGGTTCGATCCGAAGCTCATTGAGCACCACGGAGGCCGTCTTGCGGCCGACGCCGGGCAGGGCCTGCAGGCTTTCGCGGTCCAGCGGGACCTCGCCGCCGTGCTCGGCGATCAGGATCTCGGCCATCCGGATCACGTTCTTCGCCTTCATGTTGAAGAGGCCAATGGAGGAGATGAAGGTCTTCAGGCCCGCTTCGCCGAGGGCCAGCATCGCTTGCGGCGTGTCGGCGACCTTGAAGAGCTTGTCCGTCGCCTTGTTGACGGAGACGTCGGTCGCCTGCGCCGATAACGCCACCGCCACCACCAGCTCATAAGGGCTGGCATAGGTCAGTTCAGTGCGGGGATCGATCGCCGCTGCCTCGAACCGTTCGAAGATTTCGGCGATCCGGGCGCGTTCCGCCGGTTTCAGGCTAGGGCGAGGCGGCGGCGCCACCTCAGCCCCGGTCCACGGCGAAGGGCCCGAAGGCCTGCTGCACCGGCATCAGTTCCAGGCTGTTGATGTTGATGTGCGCGGGAAGTCGCAATACGCCTTCGCACACCAGCGCCACATCATCGCCGGACATGGCGTGGACCCCGGCGTAGACCTTGTCTGCAGAGGTCTGGTCGCCCTTGAAGCGCACCACGGAAAACTCGGTGTCGGCCATACCCGGCTCGATCGAGGTGACCCGGACCTTCGAGCCCAACAGGTCAGCCCGCAGGTTCAACGAGAACTGGCGCACAAACGCCTTGGTGGCCCCGTACACATTCCCGCCCGGATAGGGGTAGCTGGCAGCCACCGACGACATGTTGATCACGTCGCCGCGGTTGCGCGCCACCATGCCGGGCAGGATGGCGCGGGTGATCCGCACCAGACCGGAGACATTGGTGTCGATCATCGTCTGCCAGTCGTCGATGTCGGCCTCGTGAGCCTTCTTCAGGCCCAGGGCAAGGCCGGCATTGTTGAAGAGGATGTCTATCGCCTGGAACGGCTCGGGCAGCCCGCTTACGAGATCGGCGATCGAGGCGTCATCGCGAACGTCCAGAACCCGGGTGAGCAGGCGCTCGGTGGCCAATTCTGCGCCGAGCGCGGCCAGCCGGTCGGCGCGGCGTCCGGTGGCGATGACCCGGCCCCCGCCAGCCAGCAGTCGTCTGGCCATGGCCTCGCCGAAACCGGACGTGGCCCCCGTCACCAGTGCGATGCGATCCGTGGCCCAGGCGTCTGTCATCGAAGCGTCTCCCATCCTTCGGGGATAGGGGGTTGCGGTCGCACCATCAAGCGGTCGACGGGGCTTCTCCCGCCAACGTGAGAGGCCTATCGTGCGGATCGATGGACCAGCCGCTTTACATGGATGCGGAGATCAAACCGAACCGCTCTCTCTCGGAGCGCGGGTTCGTGATCCTGATCACCATCATAACCCTGGTGAATGTGGCCTCGGCGATCGTCTTTCTCCGGATCGGCGCCCAGCTGGTGCCGCTGTTTCTTGGGGTCGACGTCGCGGCGATCACCGTGGCCTTCCTCGTCAGCTTCCGCGCGGGCCGCATGATCGAGCGGGTGCGCGTGAGCGCTCGCGATGTGGTGATCACCTATGAGACGCCGAAAGCCTCGCGCATTGTCTGGGAGAGCCCCACCGCCTTCACCCGCGTTTCGGCGGAACGAGACGAGGACAACCGGGTTGTGTCGTTGAAGGTGATGCAGTCCGGCCGGTACGCACCTGTTGCGGCGGCGCTGAGCCCCGGCGAACGCGGAGAGTTTGCAAGAGCCTTCGAGAACGCCATCTGGCGCGCGCGGCGCGGCGACATCCAGGGACTTGAGGCGAACCGCGCCGCCGTGTAGATAGTTTAGACATAAACTATATGGAGCCGGAGATGACCACCCGTCGAAACATTCTGGAACTTTTGGCGGCCGGCGGCGCCGCCGGCGCCTTGAGTGGCTGCGCCAGCGCCGGGGATGTCGATCCTGTCGCCGCCTGGCGGAATCCCGGCGCCGGTGAGAAGGACCCGCGCCGGTGGGTATTGGCGCATGCGATCCTGGCGCCCAACCCCCACAATCGCCAACCCTGGCTGGTGGATCTTGCCGGGACAGACGAAATCGTTTTCTACGCCGACACTTCCCGGCTGCTCCCGGCCACCGATCCGCCGAACCGCCAGATCACACTGGGTTGCGGGGCCTTTCTGGAGCTCCTGAACCTCGCGGCCTGCGAACGCGGCCTGCGCGCCGACATGACGCTTTGGCCAGAGGGCGAGCCGCAGCCCGTGCTGGACCAGCGGCCGGTCGCGCGGATCCGCCTCACACCGGACCCGGCCGTCGCCGCCGACCCATTGTTCCAGCAGATCCTGAAACGACAGACCAACCGGGTAGCCTTCGACCTCAAGACGCCGCCTACCGCAGCCGAGCTGGCCAGGGTGACGGCGGCCGCCCCGGCGCCCCTGGTGTCCGGAGCGATCATCACGCCGGGGGATGTGGCGCGGACGATCGATATCGGCCAGCGCGGCTTTGCTCGGGAAATGACCACGCCGGCCACCGCGCTGGAGTCCGCCAACCTGACCCGGGTCGGGGCGAAGGAAATCGCGCTTCACCGCGACGGCATCTCCCTGCAGGGGCCCATGATGGAGATGCTTGCGGCTGCCGGCATAATGTCGCGCGAGGCCATGGCCGACCCCGACTCCTTCGCCACGAAAAGCGCCATCGACATGTTCGGAAAAACCATCAAGGCGACGCCCGCATTCGTGTGGCTGAAAGGTTCGGACAACAGCCGCGCGACGCAGATCGCCGCAGGCCGCGCCTACGCACGTATGAACTTGACGGCCACCAGCCTGGGCCTTTCCATTCAGCCCTGGAGCATGACGCTTCAGGAGTTTCCCCAGATGGCCGCGCTTTATGCCGAAACCCAGACTGCGCTTGGAGCGTCGCCGACCGCGCCATTGCAGATGCTGGTCCGGATCGGCCGGGCCAAGCCGGGCCCTCAGTCACCGCGTCGGGGGCTCGCAGAGCACATCCGCGCGTGAGCGATCGCCGCAATGATCCCACAGCCTTCGTCTTCATCAACGAATGCGCGATCATCGAGCACCTGAGCCGCACGGCCGCCGAGCGGGTGCTGCCGGAGGGGTTGTCGCTGGCCGGGTTCACAGTGCTCAACCACATGATCCGTCTGGGTCACGAGCGCCGTGCGCCCGCCCGGATCGCAGGCGCGGTCCAGGTCACCAAGGGCGCCATGACCGGCACGCTCAAGCGCCTCGAGGCGGAGGGCTGGATCTCGGTGACCGCTGATCCGGACGACGGGCGCGGCAAGGTCGTAATGCTGACGCCGGAAGGACGCGCGATTCGCGAGACCGCGCTCCGCGTTCTGGCGCTGCAGCTCGAACCGGTCCTGCGGGCGGTGAGCGAGGACGAGCTGCGCCAGGCCATTCCGGTCCTGCAGAAAGTTCGGGCCGCGCTGGACGCCGCGCGGGACTAGGCTTCAGCTACCGCGGCTTTGAGTTCCTCGATCCGTCGCCCGTCCGCAGGGTGCGTGGACAGTACCTCAGGCGGTTGATCGCCAGAACGGGCGGCGCGGCTCATGCGCTCCCAGAACGTAACCGCGGCGGCGGGGTTCATGCCGGCCTTGCGCATCAGGCTAACCCCGATGCGGTCGGCCTCCAGCTCGTGGCTGCGGGCATAGGGCAGGATCACGCCGAACTGGGCGCCGAGGCCCAGGGCCGCCCCCACTTCGTCGGCGTACTGGGCGTTGTCCCCGCCGGACATGAAAAGCTGCGCCAGAGTGACGCCGGCCTGCGCCGCCAACTGATGGCTGACGCGTTCGGCGGGATGGCGCGCGAGGATGTGCCCGATCTCGTGGCCCAGCACCGAACCCACCTCGTCATCGCTTCGAGCCAGATCCAGCAAGCCCTTGAAGAAGCCCACGCGTCCATTGGGCAGGACGAAGGCGTTGAGGTCCGGCGAGTCCAGCACAGTGAACGACCAGCTCAGGTCGGGCCGGTTTGCGGCGCGGGCCAGAGGCCTGCCGATCCGGGCCAGCCGGGCCTGGACCGCCGGGTCGCGCACGGGCGGCGTTGCCGCCACGATCTGATCCCAGGACGCATTGGCCATCTCGACCAGTTGGGCGTCGGACACCACCACCAGCTGACGCCGCCCGGTCTCCGCGTTCTGGCTGCAACCGGCCAGGCCCGCTGCCGCCAGCGCCGCCATCAGGCCACGCCGCGATAATCCTGACTCACAGCGGACGCACATCCAGCTGGCCCCTACAGAATGAACTTCGAGAGGTCGGCGTTGCGCGCAAGGTCGCCGATGCGCGTCTCGACATAGGCCGCGTCGATCACCACCGTCTCGCCGGACTTGTCGGCCGCTGAGAAGCTGATCTCCTCCATGACCTTCTCCAGGATGGTCTGCAGGCGGCGCGCGCCGATGTTTTCAACCGCGCTGTTCACAGCCACGGCGGCGTCGGCGATGGCGTCAAGGGCGCCGGCATCGAAGGTCAGCGTCACATTCTCGGTGAGCATCAGCGCCTGATGCTGGCGAACCAGATTGGCTTCCGGTTCGGTCAGGATGCGCCGCATGTCCTGGCGGCTGAGCGCCTTCAACTCCACCCGGATCGGCAGACGGCCCTGCAGCTCCGGCAGCAGGTCCGAGGGCTTGGCCACGTGGAAGGCGCCGGACGCGATGAACAGAATATGGTCGGTCTTCACCGGTCCATATTTGGTGGAGACCGTGGTGCCCTCGATCAGCGGCAACAGATCGCGCTGCACCCCCTCGCGGGACACATCCGCGCCCTGGCGTTCGCGACTGGACGCCACCTTGTCGATCTCGTCCAGGAATACGATGCCCTGGTTCTCGGCCAGCTCCATCGCCTCGGTGGTCAGCGCATCCTGATCCACCAGCTTGTCGCCCTCTTCGGCGATCAGCGGCGCCCAGGCCCCGGCCACCGTGGTCTTGTGGGTCTTGGTGCGGCCCCCAAACGCCTTGCCGAACATCTCGCCGATGTTGAGGAGGCCCATCTGCGATCCGGGCTGGCCGGGAATGTCCATCATGGGCATGGCCGGACCGCTCTCGGCCAGGGTCAGCTCGACCTCGCGGTCATCGAGCTCGCCCGCCCGTAGCTTCTTGCGAAAACTCTCGCGGGCAGCCGTGGAACCCGGTCCCGTCAACGCATCAAGAATGCGTTCCTCGGCGGCGGCCTCGGCGCGGGCGCGCACGCCCGCGCGGCGTTTCTCGCGCACCATCTGGATTGCGCTCTCCACCAGATCACGAACGATCTGGTCCACGTCGCGGCCCACATAGCCGACCTCGGTGAACTTGGTGGCTTCGACCTTCAGGAACGGCGCCTGCGCGAGCTTGGCCAGCCTGCGCGCGATCTCGGTCTTGCCGACGCCGGTGGGGCCGATCATCAGGATGTTCTTCGGTGTCACCTCATCGCGCAGATCGTCCGGCACGCGCCGGCGGCGCCAACGATTGCGCAACGCCACGGCCACGGCGCGCTTGGCGTCGTCCTGGCCGACGATGAAGCGGTCGAGCTCGGAAACGATCTCGCGGGGGGAAAACTCGGTCATGGCGCTCAGATAGTCACGATTGGAACAAAGGCGAGGCCGTGGGCCGCGTCAGAGCACCTCAACCGTCAGCTCCCCGTTGGTGTAGACGCAGATCTCGGCGGCGATCCCCATGGCGCGGCGCGCCACGGCTTCCGCATCCAGGCCGTCCACGTCCGACAAGGCCCGCGCGGCGGCGAGCGCGTAGTTGCCGCCGGAGCCGATGGCGGCCACGGCGTGTTCAGGCTCCAGCACGTCGCCCACGCCGGTGACGGTGAAGATCTGATCCTTGTCGGCCACCAGCAACATGGCCTCCAGCCGGCGCAGATAGCGATCCGTCCGCCAATCCTTGGCCAGGTCCACACAGGCCCGCGCCAGTTGCTCGGGATATTGCTCCAGCTTGGCTTCCAGCCGCTCGATCAGGGTGAAGGCGTCTGCGGTGGAGCCGGCGAAGCCGGCGATCACCTTGCCGCCGGCCAGTTTGCGGACCTTCTTCGCCGTGCCCTTGACGATGGTCGGGCCCATGGACACCTGGCCGTCTCCGGCTACTACGGTCTTGCCCCCTTTGCGCACTGCGAGGATCGTGGTCCCGTGCCAATCGGGGAAGGCTGAGGTATTCGACATGGCTGCGATGTCGGGTTCGCGACCCCATCGGTCAAGCGAAAGTACCAAATCATGGGCGCCCAATTCACCGACGACGAGATCGAACGCTATGCCCGCCACCTGGTGCTGCGGGAAGTCGGTGGGCCCGGCCAGCAAAAGCTGAAGGCCGCCACAGTGCTGATCGTGGGCGCCGGCGGACTTGGCGCGCCGGCGGCGCTCTACCTCGCCGCAGCCGGCGTCGGGTCGATCCGGATCGTTGATCCGGATGTCGTCGACCTCTCGAACCTGCAGCGCCAGATCATCTACGCCGGCGCCGATCGCGGACGATCAAAGGTCGACGCCTCGGCCGAACGTCTCCAGGGCCTGAACTCGAATGTCGCCGTCACGGCCCTGAACCAGGCTTTTGATGACACGACGGCCGACGCGCTTCTCGATGGCGTCGATCTCGTTTTGGATGGCACGGACAACTTCGCGGTCCGCTTCAGCGTCAACGCGGCCTGTGTGCAGCATGGAATACCGCTGGTGTCCGGCGCCATCGGCCGCTGGACGGGCCAGGTGGGCGTGTTCGGCCGCAAGCCCTGCTATCGCTGCCTTGTGCCGGAGATCCCGCCCGATGCGGAAACCTGCGCGGCGGTCGGCGTCATCGGCGCCCTGGCCGGCGTGATCGGATCGATGATGGCGCTGGAAGCGATAAAGCTGATCACCGGCGCGGGCGAGACCTTGTCCGGGCGGTTGCTGATCTACGATGCGCTGGCGGCGGAGACGCGCACCGTGAGGGTGGCTGGCGACCCGGATTGCCCGGTTTGCGGTCAGGCCTGACCGGCGCGGCGCATCCGGGCGATGTAGAAGCCGTCGGTCCCGCCTGCGCGGTGATGCGGCAGGATCCGGAGCGTGCCGTCGGCGCGCAGGCTGGCCTCGGGCGCACCGCCTTCGCCGGGCTGGATCGGGTCCAGGGTGAAGTCGGGGGTGCGCGACAGGAAGGTCGCCACCTGGCCTTCTCCCTCCTCCATTTCCAGCGAACACACGCAGTAGACCAGCCGCCCACCGGGCTTCACGCGCCTGGCCACGCTGGCCAGAAGGCGGGTCTGGACGCTGGCGAGGCGCGGAATGTCCTGCGGGCTCGCCACCCACAGAACATCGGGGTGGCGGCGATAGGTGCCTGTGGCCGAACAGGGCGCGTCCAGCAGCACAGCGTCAAAGGTACGGTTGTCGCGCCAGTCGGCGGCGTCGCCCACCAGGACCTCGGCCTCGAGCCCGGCGCGGGCAAGATTTTCCGAGATCCGCTTCATGCGGCCCGCCGAGCGGTCCAGCGCCGTCACGCGGGCGCCGGTCGCGGCGAGCTGCATCGTCTTGCCGCCGGGCGCGGCGCAAAGGTCCAGCGCGGTCTCGCCGGGCTGCATGGCCAACAACCGCGCCGGGATGGCCGCCGAGGCGTCCTGGATCCACCAGCGGCCCTCGGCGAACCCGGGCCAGCCCGAGACCTCGCCCTTGAGGCCCACGCGCAGGCTACCCCCGGTCAGCACCTCCGCCTCCAGTGGCCCGGCCAGATCCGCAGCGTCGCCGCCAGATTTCAGCGTCAGATCGGTGGCCGGCTCCTCGCCGATCATGGCCGCCATGGCGTCGGCCGCGTCATGACCATAGGCGATCTGCCAGCGGGCCTGCAGCCAGTCCGGCGGGGAGGGGGCTTCCAGTACCGGCGGCTCGCGGATCAGGCCGCGCAGCACAGCGTTGACCAGGCCCTTGAACACATGACCGCCGCTCTGCGCCGCCGCCAGGTCGACCGTTGCGCCCACCGCCGCGTGCGCCGGGGTCTTCAAGACCAGCAGCTGCACCGCGCCCAGGCGCAGGACATGGACGATCGCATCGGGGGGCGTCTTCTTGAGGCGCGACTGCAGGACCGTATCGATCGGCCTCAGCCAGCGCAGGGTCGCCATCACCAGGGCGCGGGCGAAGGCGCGGTCGCGGGGCTCCAGGGCGGTCATACCCGGCAGGTTCAGGCCCTCTTCCAGACCCGCGCGTCGCGACAGGGCCGTGGTCAGGAGCTGGAGCGCGGCGGCCCGTGCGGGGAGGCCGCGGACGTCGGCGTGTGGTTCGGAGGTGTTTTCAATGTCAGTCACGGCGCGCGGCGTGCCTGCTTGGAAGCTGGTGCGCAAGGGATTAGAAGGAGGGCCATGGACAATTCACCCAACAACGCCGCACCCGGCAAGGACCTCAGCCCCGCCGCGCGCCGGGCTCTCGAGGAAGCTGAGGCCCGTCGTCTGGCCGCGGAGACCGCTGCGCTGGAGCCAGAGCAGGGCGGCCCGAAAGGCCCGGAACCCACCCGCTTCGGCGACTGGGAACGCAAGGGCATTGCGGTAGATTTCTAGGGCAGCGTCAGCGTGGTTGCGGGCGACTGTAGCCGACCCAGCGGGACCAGCTTTCCGCCGACGCGGTGGTAGACCAGCGCATAGTGGCTCGCGACCTGGTGGTTGATGGCGTCGTAGCGGAGGCGGGCGGGCGACGATGACGCGCCCGGTGGCGGCGTAAAGCTCAGCACAATCACCATCACCAGATGTTCGCCATCGGCGCTTGCCATGTCCTCGAGTTTGGCGAGCCAGGGCAGACCGTCAGCGCTGACGACGCTGACGTGCTGATTCAGGTATCGGGAGAGTTCCGCCGAGATGTCAGCCTGTGAATCAGCCGGGCGACCGAGGGCTGCGGCCAGTTCCGACAACGGGATGGCGAGAGCCAGCCGTACCGACTGCGCCGACACCTGCTCCACTACAACGGTTGAGTTTGGCATTGTGTGGGCCCCAGCGTGGGCCGCCGGAACCGTCAGGGCCAGCGCGAAGACCAGTGCGCCCCTCAATGCGCGAATGCTCCGCCGTAGTCGGCGACCTTGTCGCGCCAGATGGTGTGGTAATGGACGCCCGTTGGATCGCGCGCGCCGAACTGCACGACAAATTCGATCCAGAGGCGCGGCCCGTCAATTCGGACGTAGGAACCTGGCTTCGAGAGATCGGGACTGCCGGCGATACCCACGAAGGTATCCGCCAGGGCGGCGTCCTGAAGATAGCTCGCCATCAACGGCGCCGAGATCGCCGAATTGGGTAGGTCGACCCAGGCTGCCAAGGCGTCCCGGACCAGGCCTTTCTGGGCGGCGGTCAGTTTTGCGTAGGGGACGCCGCGCCCAACCGTACCGTCGGGATAGGTGATGGGAAAATTGGTGTCCCCATCGTTCGTGGCGCCACGTGTCACATCACGGAATTCACCCTCGAGCCAGGCTTGAGGCGCTCCGGCGACGGCGGTGGCCAGGGCCCGCATCGCGTCCGCTTGGACCGCCAGGGGGGCATAGTCACGACCACCTGCCGTGAAACGCACCGGCTCGACGCCGTCGAACAGAGGTGTGGCGCTGACCTGAGCGCCATTGAAGGTGATGTTGTAGGCCATGTGGTGGCCGTCCACCTTGAGGATCCAGGGTTTGGCGGCGGACGGCTCGCCGATCAAAGCGATATAGTAGTTGGCGGGGTTCCAGCCGATGCCGTTGGTATCCAGCGGCATCAACACGCTATCGGCGGCGCGGATGTCGGCCAGCAGCTTCAGGCCGCACTGGCTGAGTGCCGTCCGCAGCAGGGCGTCGGCGGCTGAGGCCTGGGTTGCGGTCAGGTCACCGAGTCGAATACCCACCCGGGGAGCAAACGCGATCGGCAGGTTCGACCAGCGAATGGCTGCGACCTTGCCATAGCCACGTACCGCCACGACCTGCTGAAGGGGCGTGAGGGTCTTGAGGAACGCCTGGGCCTGGGCGGTTGCAAGGACGTCGCCGCCCGGATCGCTTGGGCAGGCTTCGCGGGCCTGTGCGGCCCCCGTCGCGCCGAGCAGAACCGCTACGGCCAGCCCGACCCCAAAGGCGCGAAGTGATTTGGTCATGACGATACTCCAGGGCGCTTTGGCTACGACGCCAGAAAACTGACAGAAATCACAAACCGCCGGCCATCTCCGCCGCCACCCGCCGCGCGGCCGCCTGCGGATCATTCGCCGCCGTGATCGGGCGACCGCAGACGATGTGCGAGGCCCCGTTCCGTAGCGCGTCCAGCGGCGTGGCTGCGCGCGCCTGATCGTTTTTCGCTGACCAGTCAGGGCGCACGCCCGGCGTAACGACCAGGAAGTCCTTGCCGCCGAGCGCGCGAGCGAGCGCCGCCTCATGCGGGCTGGCCACCACGCCGTCGCAGCCCGTCTCGATGGCCTGATGGATCCGCCGCTCGACCAGGGCGCGGGCGGTTTCGTGATAGCCCACCTCGTGCAGGTCTTCATCGGACAGGCTGGTCAGCACCGTCACCGCCAGAATCTTCAGGCCCGAGGCGCCGCGCCCGCGCACCGCCGAGGCCATCACCTGCGGCTCGCCGTGCACGGTGAGGAAATCGCACCCGGATCCGGCCAGCACGGCGGCGGACCGCTGAACCGTGGTGCCGATGTCGTGCAGCTTCCAGTCGAGGAATACCTGCTTGCCGGCGGCCTTCAGTTCGCCGGCCAGGGCCATACCCTCACCGCCTGCGAACAGTTCCAGGCCAACCTTGTAGAAACTGATGCTGTCGCCGAGCGCGGCCACCATCTCGCGGGCCTCGGCGACCGTGGGCAGATCGAGCGGAACGATCAATCTGGGGTCAGCCTTGACGGCAGATTGCGCAAGCGTGGCGGCGGCGACCATGGCATGGCTCCGGTGTGGCGCGGGGTGTGGTCCGCAGCAGGTGATCTGGGCTAAGAGCGAGAGATGAGCCAGGCAGAGTTCGCGGTCAACTTTTTCGTCGCCCTGTTCGCCCTGATCGATCCGATCGGCAATGTGCCCTTGTTTGCGGCGGCCACGGGCGGGGTGAAGTGGCGTGAGCGGGCGTGGATTGCGCTCTATCTGTCCCTGTTCGTGCTGGGGTTCCTGACGTTCTTCTATTTCACCGGCCTGTCGCTGCTGGAGTTCTTCGGTATCTCCTTGCCGGCCTTCAAGATCGCCGGCGGCGTGATCCTGTTTCTGATGGGTCTGGAAATGGCTCGCGACGACTTCAGCGCCAAGTTCTCCGGGGACGACGGCGACGGCGAGACCGGCGTTGGCATGGCCTTTGTGCGCAAGCGGTTCGAGCGGATGATCGTGCCCTTCGCCATGCCTCTGTTGATCGGTCCGGGCGCGATTTCCAGCGTCATCATCTATGCCGACAAGGCCAAGGCTTTCGGGCTGGCCGGCGCGGCCGTCGGCCTCGGCGTGATCGGCGCGGTCTCCCTGGCGACCCTGCTGTCCTTCCTCGCCACACCCATCCTGACCCGGATCCTGGGCCGCATCGGCCTGACGGTGGTGGTCCGGGTTCTGGGCCTGATCCTTTGCGCGCTGGCCATCCAGTTCGTCCTGGCGGGCCTCGCCGACAGCACCTCCGGCTTTATCCGCTCAACCGTGGCGCACCCGTACTAGATCTACCGCAACCTCCCCCCCTGGGAGGCCATCAGCGCCAAAGCCCAGTCGTCGGGGATCAGCTTGGCGATGACCGAGATCGCCTTGTTGGGCGCGCCGGGGATGCTGATCGCGCGATTGGCCTCTACCGCTTCATAGCCGGTGGCCGCCACCTCGTCGGCCCCCTGCCACAGCCAGGGCGGGGTGGCCGCCGTGTATTGCGCGCGGGCGCCGATGACGTCGTGAAACTCCGAATGGGTCAGCCCCGGACACAGCGCCGTGACATGTATGCCGTCGGCGGCGAGCTCAAGGTGCAGGCTCTGCGAGAACTTGATCATGTAGGCCTTGGTGGCCGAATAGAGCGTGTGGCCGCTTGATCCGGGCAGCAGGCCCGCCAGCGACGCCACATTGACGATCCGTCCGAACCGCCGGTCCCGCATGCCGCCCAGCACCCGATGCGCCAGTTCGGACGGCGCGGTCATCATCACCTGGATGAAGGCGGCCTGATCCGCCCACCGCGTCTCTCCAAAGCTTCCGGTCAGGCCGTAGCCGGCGTTGTTGATCAGGGCGTCGACCGACCGACCATGGGCGGTCAGGTAATCCAGAATCTGACCCGGCGCCTCGGGCTCGGCAAGATCAGCGACCACCGTCAGGGTCTCGACGCCAAACCGGTGACGAATCTCTTCTGCGAGGGCGTCGAGCCGGTCGCCGCGGCGCGCGGTGAGCGCCAGATCGTAACCATGACCCGCCAGAATCCGGGCAAATGCGGCGCCGATCCCTGCGGAAGCGCCTGTAACGAGGGCCAGTTTGCGTTCCATTGCGACTCCCGCATTTGTTGGGTCCCGAACCGCAAGCGACGCTGATCGGTTCCGGGCGCGAATGAACGTGCGACGACATTGATGTTGCGCCGCGATTGTGTGGCGTCAAGTTTGGGTGTATCCGCGCCCGCTGCTGCGGCATAGGGCCGCCTTGGGGCGAACGCGAGATCGCCTCGGAGATACCAGATGGCTGAAACGGCCGTCGACGCTTCCAAGGCGTCCGGGGAACCCTCCCACCCGCCACACAAGGACAAGTTCTGGGCGCTTGCGCTAGGTTCCGTGGGCGTTGTGTTCGGCGATATCGGGACCAGCCCGCTCTATGCCATGCGTGAGGCTCTGGCCCACAGCAAGGGCGGCGGTGGTGGCGAGATGGCCGTGCTGGGGGTGATCTCCCTGATCACCTGGGCGCTGATTCTCGTCGTGACCCTGAAGTACGTCTTGTTCCTCATGCGTGCCGACAACAAGGGCGAGGGCGGCACGCTGGCCCTCATGGCCCTGGCGCAGCGGGTGAGCCCGGGCGGCCGCTCCGCCGTGATCTTCGTCCTCGGCATGGCCGGCGCGGCGCTGTTCTATGGCGACGGCATCCTTACGCCGGCGGTGTCCGTGCTGTCAGCGGTCGAGGGCATCGGCAAGGCGCCGGGCGTCGGACCGGGCTTCGCCTCTCTCGCCGTGCCGATTTCGGCCGGGATCCTGATATGCCTGTTTCTCGTGCAGTCGCGCGGCACTGCCAGCATGGCGCGCTACTTCGGACCGATCACGGCCTTGTGGTTCATCGTCCTTGCCGGCCTTGGAATTTACCACATCTTTGACGATGTCTCGATCCTGCGGGCGCTTTCACCCGCCTACGGCGTACTGTTCCTCCTGGATAATGGCTTCCTTGGTTTCATCATCCTGGGCAGCGTGTTCCTGGCGGTGACCGGGGCCGAGGCGCTCTATGCCGACATGGGCCATTTCGGGAAGGGGCCGATCCGCGCGGCCTGGGTGACGCTCGTGCTGCCCGCCCTGCTCCTGAACTACATGGGCCAGGGCGCCATGGTGCTGGCCAATCCGGAAACCCGCGCCGATCCGTTCTTCGACATGATCCCGCAGGTTGCCTACTGGCCGATCATGATCCTTGCGACGGTAGCTACCGTCATCGCCAGTCAGGCGGTCATAACCGGCGCCTTCTCCATGACCCAGCAGGCCGTGCAACTGGGCCTGTTCCCCCGGATCGACATCCGGCGCACGAGCGAGACCCAGGCCGGCCAGATCTACGTGCCCCAGGTCAACACCTTCCTGATGGTCGGCGTGCTGGCCCTGCTGGTGACCTTCCAGAACTCGTCGAATCTGGCGGCGGCCTACGGGATCGCGGTGACCGGATCGATGTTCGTCGACACCCTGCTGTTCTTCTACATCATCCGGTACATGTGGAAGCGCCCGCTTTGGCAGGCGATCGCGGCATGCACCTTCTTCGGCGCCATCGATATCGTCTTCATCTCTTCCAACCTGCTGAAGATTCCCGAGGGCGCCTGGCTACCGCTGGTGCTGGGCGCGGCCCTGATGGTGGTGATGTGGACCTGGAACCGCGGCGCCGCGATCCTGGCCGACAAGAGCCGCCGCGACAGCCTGCCGCTACTGGAGCTGGTTGACATCCTCAAGGCCCGCGCGCCGCACCGAGCGCCAGGCACAGCGATCTTTCTGACCTCGGATCCCGACGTGGCCCCAGTGGCTCTCATGCATAACCTCAAGCACAACAAGGTGCTGCACGAGAAGAACATCATCCTGACGCTGATGACCGCCGAAACGCCCCGGGTGCGCGATGACGACAGGATCACGATCCTGCCGGTCAATGACGACTTCAAGAAGGTGGTGATCGGCTACGGGTTCATGGAAAGCCCGAATGTGCCCAAGGCGCTGGGCCTTTGCCGCAAACAGGGCCTGAAGTTCGACATCATGGCCACCAGCTTCTTCCTGGGGCGACGCTCTGTGGTGCCCTCGGCCCAGTCGGGCATGCCGCTGTGGCAGGACAAGCTGTTCATCTTCCTGATGCGCAACGCCGCCAACCCGACGGATTTCTACAAGATCCCCCCCGGGCGCGTGGTCGAAATGGGCACCCAGGTTACGGTGTAGGCTCCACACCCCCCGGGGGACGGAACACTTGAACCACAGGGGCTTTGCCCCTTAAAGGCGCGTGACCAATTTTCCTCTCTACCAAGGCGCTCCACCACCATGGCCCATCCGCCCGTCAAGAAGGTCGTCCTCGCCTATTCCGGCGGGCTCGACAGCTCCACCATCGTCAAGTGGCTGCAGACCGAACTGGGCGCAGAGGTTGCGACCTTCACCGCCGATCTGGGGCAGGGCGAGGAGGTCGAGCCCGCGCGGGAGAAGGCGATCCTTCTGGGCGTGAAGCCGGAGTATGCCTTTGTCGAGGACGTGCGCGAGGAGTTTGTCCGCGACTACGTCTTCCCGATGTTCCGGGCCAATACGGTCTATGAGGGCCAATACCTCCTGGGCACCTCCATCGCTCGCCCGCTGATCGCGAAGAAGCAGATCGAGATCGCCCGCAAGATCGGCGCGGATGCCGTGGCCCACGGCGCTACCGGCAAGGGCAATGATCAGGTGCGCTTCGAGCTGGCCTACTATGCGCTGGAGCCGGACATCCATGTGATCGCGCCCTGGCGTGACTGGGACTTCAAGAGCCGCGAGGCCCTGCTGGCGTTCGCCGAGCAGCATCAGATCCCGATCACCAAGGACAAGCGGGGCGAGGCGCCTTTCAGCGTTGACGCCAACCTGCTGCACTCCTCGTCCGAAGGTAAGGTGCTGGAAGATCCGGCGGTCGAGGCGCCCGAGTTTGTCCACATGCGCACCATCGCCCCGGAGGACGCGCCCGATACGCCGACCTACTTCACCATCGACTTTGAAAAGGGCGATGCGGTCGCCATCGACGGCGTGGCGATGTCGCCGGCGACCATTCTGACCAAGCTGAACCAGCTGGGCCACGACAACGGCGTGGGCCGCCTCGATCTGGTCGAAAACCGCTTCGTCGGCATGAAGTCGCGGGGCGTCTACGAGACGCCGGGTGGAACGATCCTGATCGTGGCGCACCGGGGCATCGAGAGCATCACCCTCGATCGCGGCTCCATGCATCTGAAGGACGAGCTGATGCCGAAGTACGCCTCGCTGGTCTACAACGGCTTCTGGTTCTCGCCCGAGCGTGAGATGCTGCAGGCGGCTATCGATCATAGCCAGCAGATGGTCACCGGCCAGGTCCGGGTGAAGCTCTACAAGGGCAATGTCAGCGTCGTGGGCCGTACAAGTCCCTATTCGCTCTATGATCAGGAGCTGGTGACCTTCGAGGAGGGCGCCGTGGCCTATGACCACCGCGACGCGGCGGGCTTCATCAAGCTCAACGCGCTGCGGTTGCGGGTGAAAGCCAACCGCGACCGGCGCGCAAAAGGGTAGGTTCCCCTCGGGCCCGTTCGGCGCCAAGCTCTGCAGCAATGGCGGCGCCTGTCCGCCAATATCTGGAGGACTCCTTAATGCCGCCCTATGCCTATGTCGCCCTCGTCACCCTGCTGGCGTTGCTGGCCTATTTCTGGATGGGCCTGCAGGTGGGTCGCGCCCGCGGCAAGAGCGGGATTCAGGCGCCGGCGATGACCGGTGACCCCGAGCTCGAGCGCACCATCCGCGCGCACTACAACACCCTGGAATGGCTACCGTTGTTCCTCGTCCCGCTGTGGCTGTTCGCCATGTTCTGGGACGAACGTATTGCCGCGGCCGTCGGTGTTGTCTGGATCGTGGGACGCGTGATCTATCAGCGGGGCTATGTGGCCGATGCGGGCAAGCGCAGCACCGGGTTCCTGATCCAGGCCCTGGCCGTGGCGGTGCTCCTGTTCGGGTCGCTGGGACGGATCATCTATCTGCTGGCGACCGGCGCCAGTGTCTGACGACACGCAACCACATTTGCGGCAAGATGTTGTGGCTTGTACACCCCGTCATGATCGCGGTTGAGCTGAAGGCGCAAAGAATGTTTGTACGATCCCTCGCCCTGTCGGTGGTGCTGGCGACCAGCCTCGCGGCCTGCGCAACTCCAACGCCCTATCAACCCGTAGTGCTGGGCAAGGCGTCGCTGGGCGGCTTCTCGGAGCAGCGGGTCGAAGCCAATCGCTTCCGCGTCAGCTTCAACGGCAATTCGCTGACCAGCCGCGAAACGGTCGAGGGCTACCTGTTGTTCCGGGCCGCCGAGCTGACCACCCAGAACGGCTATGACTGGTTCACCATAGTCGAGCGCGAGACCGACAAGAAGACCCGAACCTATGTGGACCCGGATCCCTTCTACCGACCCTGGTACGGCAGCTACGGCCTTTGGAGACCGTCCTGGCGTTACTATGGCGGCGCTTTCGGCTGGCGCGGCTGGGACCCGTTCTGGGGTGGCGCCTTCCTGGGTGACCGGGTCGATGTGCGGACCATCGAGAAATACGAGGCCTCCGCCGAAATCCTGATGCAGAAGGGCGTCAAGCCGGAGGGCGACGCCAGCGCGTTTGACGCCCGTGCCGTGACCGAAAACCTGCGTCCCCGGATCAAATATCCAGAGACAAAATAAGGCGCGCTTGCGTCCAGGCTATTGTCCGCCACGAATAGGGACTGACCACTGCATTCGCGAAGCCGTCGCGTTTGTCGCCCATTGCGCTATGGTGGGTACGGTCTGGAGGGTGAGCGGATGCGCATGGCGCAGCGAAAGCGCCTGAATCTTGGAGCCAGGGCGTGGCGCGCCGCGATGGCCGGGCTCGCGTTTGTCGTCAGCCTGGGTCTTGCGTCCGGTGCCTGGGCCGCCCAGCGTGTCGCTCTGGTGGTGGGCGTATCGAAGTACGACAAGGTCCCCAGTCTCAACAACCCGGGCAAGGACGCCAGGCTGGTTCAGGCCACCCTGCAAAAGCTGGGGTTCACCGTGAAGGTGCTGACCGACCCCAGCCGCGCCGCCCTGATCGAGGGGCTTGGTGAGTTCGAGGAGTCGGCGAAGGGCTCTGAAGCGGCGGTGCTCTATTACGCCGGGCACGGCGCCATGGTCGATGGGGTGAACTATCTGCTGCCCAGGGACGCAATCATCACCAACAAGTCGTCTTTGACCGGGACGGCGGTAGAGTCGGCCCGCCTCGGCCAGTCGATGATGGGCGCCAAGGCCGTCCGCCTGATCATTCTGGACGCCTGCCGGAACAATCCCACCGCCACCCGCAGCCTGGGCGGGAACAGCCGTGGGCTGACCCGGGAGACCGGTCCTACCAGCGTGGCGGTGGTCACCCTTATGGCGGCCGGCCCCGGACAGGTAGCTCAGGACGGCGCGGCCGGCGCCGCCAACAGCCCCTTCGCCATCGCCCTGACCCAGGGCCTTACCCGCCCCGGCATCACTGTTGGTGAGCTCCCCAGTTATGTGCAGGCGGAGGTCGAGCGGATGACCGAGGGCGAACAGACCCCGGACCTGCAAGGCATCTGGCCCAATGTGCACTGGAGTTTCGACCCCAACGGCCCGCCAAAACGGGTTGCGGCGGCCGGGGCTGATCCCGTCAAGATCAAGTGGGAAAAGGACCAGGTCTTCTGGACCTCGATCAAGGACTCCGACGATCCCGCCGACTTCAAGGCCTATATGGACGCCCAGGATCGTGGCGAAATTTCCGGCGCGTTCCGCAAGCTGGCCTCCAATCGCATCCGCGCGCTGGAGAAGCTGCCGGCCGGATCTTTCCAGGTGGCTTCGCGGTCCGCCCAGCCGGGCCAGGATCTGGTGGTCAGCGCCCGTGATGCATTCGGGCGGGGCGACTATGCGGCCGCCTCCCGCGACTGGTCTGCCGCGGCCAGCGCTGGCAATGGCGCGGCCATGTACAACCTTGGCGTCATGTCGCTGTCCGGCAAGGGCGCGACCAAGGATATCACTGCCGCCGCCCGCTGGTTCAGGGCCTCGGCGGGCGCGGGTCACTCGGGAGGAATGGTCAACTGGGGCCTTTGCCTGCTGAACGGCTTCGGAACGGCGAAGGACGAGGCCTCCGGGTTCAGGTTCATTCAGGATGCCGCCAACCGTGGCTCTGCGAACGCCATGGGCTTGCTGGCCGAAGCCTTTTACCGAGGCCGGGGCGTCGCGGCGGACCCGAGACAGGGCGCAAGCTGGCTGCAGCGAGCGGTGGACGCCGGCGACGGTCCCTCGATCGCCCAGCTGGCCGACGCCTATGACCGGGGCGATGGCGTCGCCCGCGACGGGCATCGTGCGTTCAGCCTCTACCAGCGCGCCGCCACCGCCGGCGACACCGAGGCCATGGTCCACCTGGGCTATGCCTACGAAGACGGCGAGGCTGTGCCGAAGGATGAGATCCAGGCCGCCACCTGGTATCAACGCGCCGCCGAGGCCGGCAACAGCGAGGGCATGTCCAGCCTGGCGGTGATGTTCGAGAGCGGGGCGGGCCTGCCGCAGGATGAGCAGCGGGCGGCGGAATACTACCGCGCCGCTGCTGATCTGGGCGACGCCCGGGGCTATCTGGGTCTCGGCAGCCTGACTGCGCGCGGCGCCGGCGTACGCGCCAACCCTGCTGAGGCGGTGCGCCTCTTCCAGCAGGCGGCGAACAAGGGCAGCGCGCTGGCGTTGCGCAACCTGGGGCTCATGTACGAGACCGGCCAGGGTGTCCGCGCGGACCGGGCGAAAGCTGTCGATTTCTATCGCAAGGCCCTTGCGGCTGGCGACACAGGCGCGCGAGATGAATTGCAGCGCCTCGGCGTGCGGTGACCGGGAGGCTGAGGGCATGGGCGGCTATCTGAAGGACCGGCGTTTGCGTCTTGCGGTCAGCGCCGCTGTGCTGTTCAGCCTGAACCTAAACCCGGTCATGGCCCAGAGCCAGGGTCGGGACGCCGTGCTCAACGCCTGCTCGACCCAGCGCGAAGGCCTGATCAAGCTGGACCGCGAGTACGACGAACTCAAGCGCTCCAAGACCAGCGCTGCTCTCGGTGAGGGCCTGAAGCAGGGCGCGGCTGTACTGGCCAAAGGCGTGATGAGTGGCGGCCTCGGGCGTCGCAGCGGAGGATTCGGCGGCGCGCTGGGCGGCCTTGGCGGTGTTATGGGCGCGGTCGGCAGCCTGGCGGCCCAGCAACAGGCCCAGCAGGCCAACACCGCTTCAGGCGCGACGCCGGCCTCGGTATTTGGCCCCGATCTCCTGTCCAGCGCCATGGGCCTGAATGTTCCAGGACTCAGCGGCGGCGGCGACATGGGGGGCTATGCGGCCCTGGCCGTGCTGGTGGCGATCGTCGCCACGGCCGAAGCCTATGCCCAGCTGAAGGAACAGGAAGCCGGCGGCGACCTGCGCAAGGCCTCGTTCAACATCGATCAGGACGCGGCCAGACAGCTCACCGTGGCGCGCCAGATCGCCGATGACGGTCAGGCGCTTGTGGATTGCCGCACCCAGCAGGCTGCTGACATCAACACACGCCTGGCCAGCGCCAGCAACGACAAGGATCGCCGCGCGGTCCGCCGTGAACGCACCGAACTGATGGGCGCGCTCAAGAAGGATGTGGACCTCACCGGAGAGGTAGTCGACCAGCACACCACCATGGCCAAGACCTTCACCCAGGGCCGCGCTATGACGGATGGCGCGTCGGAGGCCGATGTGCTGGGCGGTCAGGCGCCGGCCTATGCCGCGGCGCCTGGCGTCACGCGACTGTCGATGCCCAAGGCCTCGGCCGCGCCGTCGGAGGGTGATCAGGCTGCGGCGCAGGCCCCGGCCGTCCCGGCGCCGGCCATGGTGGCGATCCGCGCCACAGTGGTGCGGACTGCGCCGGTGGCCTCCGCGCCGTCCCTGATGAACCTGCCCGTGGGTCGCGAGGTGAAGCCCACCACCGCCCAGGCTGATGGCGGCTGGTGGGAGATCGACGTGGCCGGCCAGCCCGGCTACGTCCGCGCCGCCGATCTCGGGCCGCCCGGCTCCGCGCCCGCGCCCGTCCAGACTGCCGCCAAGGGCAAGGGCGCCCGCACCGCTGCGACGGCGAAGGCCCCACCACCCCCGCCTGCCCCGGCCGGCCCCACCAACATTCGCGCCTATAACCAGCAGGTCATCGCCGCCCGCGACAATGGCAAGGGCCGCCTCTCCAGTCTGATGACCGATATCCAGACCAGCCAGCGGCGCGAGAGCGTCCTCTACGCCTGGATGGAGCATCTGACGCGCGGATAGTCGCTTGCGGAGACATCCGTGGTCTCGCCGATTGACCTGGACGGCGGCGCTGTCCAAGGTCCGTCCACAAAATGAACTGTGTAGTGGTCCTGGCCGTAACCATGCGTGTTGAAGTCACTCGAGGACAAGCCAGGCGATGGGCGGCTTCGGCGCTCGTCCTGGCTGCGCTGGCGGGCCCAGCCATGGCCCAGCCGCCGCAGCCTGCGCCCGTTTCCGACGGCCAGACGGTCTATCCGGCGGCCTTCTTTGCACCCTACAACCCGGTGAACGCCAGTGACATGGTCGCCCGCGTGCCGGGCTTCGAGCTCAAGGACGGCGACGAGCGGCGCGGCTTTGCCTCCGCCGGCAATCTGCTGATCAACGGCGAGCGTCCCAGTTCCAAGACCGCCGCGTCAGAACTTCTGAAGCGGATCCCGGCCAGTAACGTGACGCGGATCGAGCTGCTCTCCGGCGCGAACGCCGGCCTCGACGTGCGTGGCCAGTCGCAGCTTGTCAATGTCGTGGTGGCGCAAACCGCGGCGAAGGGCGACGGGACGACCTGGTCGCTTGGTCTGCGGCATTTGCAATACTCCAACCGTGTGGGCTGGCTTGTGCAGGCGTCCAGGGCCGTACAACTCTCGCCGCAGGCGGAACTCGGCCTCGACGTTCAGTTCCCAAACCTGCTGGGGCGAGGCGACAGCCGCGACAGGCTGGTCACCGCCAGCGGCGTGCAAACGGGCGCGCGACGGCTGCTTGGCAAGCCGCAGTACATCGGCGCCCAGGGATCGGCGACCCTGCGTTGGCGTCCGACGTCAATGGACACGGTGAACGCCAATATCCAGTTCGCACCCACCTGGAACCACCTGGACACCATCCAGTCCGAGGTGACGGGAACCGGCGCCCCGCGCAGCCTCCTGATTGGCCGTTCCGATTTCGAGGCCAACTATACCGGAGAGCTTGGCGCGGACTGGGAGCGCCAGCTCGGCGGCGGTCTTTCGGCCAAGCTGGTGACGCTGGTCTCCAACGGGAGCGTCGATCAGAACGACGTGTTCAACATCCAGAATTTTCCCGCCACCTTCGTCACGCGCACCCAGGATCGGACCACCCGGAACGGGGAGCGCATCGCGCGCGGTCGTCTCAAGTGGACCGTGAACCCTGCGCACACGCTCGAGTTCGGCGGCGAGGGGGCGTTCAACTATCGCGACACAACCTTCAACATCACCAACCAGATCGGCGGCGGGCCAGTGGTCAAGGTGCCGCTTGCGGTGTCTGACGCGCGCGTCGAGGAGACCCGGGGCGAGGTCTTCGCCACGGACATCTGGACGGTCTCGCCGGCGCTGACCCTGGAGTACGGCCTCAGCGTCGAGGCCTCGCGGATCACCCAGACCGGCGATCAGCAGAAGGAGCGCAGCTTTCGATTTGTGAAGCCACGCGCCACCGCGACCTGGACCATGGGGCCGGCCGGCACGCTGCGCGCCAGCCTGATCCGCGACGTCGCCCAGCTTGATTTCGCGGAGTTCTCCAGCACCGTCGATTTCGTCAACGCCGCCGCGACCCAGGGAAACCCCGAACTGGTTCCTGAGAAGGCCTGGAAGGCGCGACTGGAGTGGGAAACCCGCCTCGCGCCCCGCACCGCCCTGACGATCGCAGCCTTCGCTGATCGGGTGGACGATGTTCGCGACCTGGTCGAGATCGCTGGCGCCGACGCCTTCGGCAACATCGGCCGCGGCAGCCGCCTGGGCCTGGAGGCGCGCGCCGCCACGCCATTGGCCTTCATCGGTCTTCCGAACGCCGAGCTCCGGTTCAACGGCGTGTGGCAACGCACGCAGGTGACCGATCCGATCACCGGTGAGAAGCGGTCGTTCTCCGTCCCGCTGGAACGCCAGGGCGCCACGTCCGGCAGCCCGACACTCAACCTCGGCAACAAGGACTGGGCCTATGTGCTCACCTTCCGCCAGAGCATGCCGTCCTGGCAGCTCTCGTGGGGCGCCTCGGTCATCGATTGGGCGGACCGCAACGAGTACCGGCGGATCGAGGTCATCTCCTATGAACGCCCCCTCCCAAAACTCGACCTCTTCATCGAGACCACGGCGATCCGACCGGTGACGGCCCGGCTGTTCGTCAACAATCTCCTGGCGCCCCCGGAGACGCGAACCCGGGAATTCTATCTTGGCAGCCGTGCTGGCGGAATCACCGAGCGGCTGGAGATTCGCAAAGCGCTGGGCGGGCCGGAGGGCCTTCGGACCATGGGGTTCCAGGTGTCAGGCCGTTTCTGATCGGGAGGGCGTCGATCTCCCGGTGTCGGTGCAAAAGAGCCCCCGGCAAGCGCCGCCTGGAGCAAGCCCTTTACCGGTCTGAACCCAACCGGCTGGCGCCAGAAGACCGGCGTGAACGTCTGGCGAAACTTCGTCGACGTCTCGATCCCTGTTGGCCCCTGCCTGACAGGGGAACCTGCCTATCTCAATCCTTAGGTGGTGCGTACCGGTCGCGACCGGGTGGATCACACCGCCAGCCTGACCCCCAGCAGCCGGTTCTGAACCGGCGCCTGAGGCGGAAAACACATCTCGGTGTTCTGGACATATTGGAGCGGGCGAAGAGATTCGAACTCTCGACCCCAACCTTGGCAAGGTTGTGCTCTACCACTGAGCTACGCCCGCGCTCCGTAGGGGGAAATCGACCCCCAAATGCGAGAGGCGGCTATATGGCAGAGGCCCTCGCGCTTGGCAAGCCGGGCGCGGCCCCAATCCGTCAGCCGCGT
Source organism: Phenylobacterium sp. (assembly GCF_044372605.1). Lineage (GTDB taxonomy): Bacteria > Pseudomonadota > Alphaproteobacteria > Caulobacterales > Caulobacteraceae > Phenylobacterium. The sequence goes on along the minus strand of NZ_JBILRO010000001.1, from coordinate 16,526 downwards.
TTCGGGGTCTTCAATTTGCGCTTGTTCACGTGGCCCTCGGGGTTGGGGGCGTCGACCTCTTCCGGGAACTCACCCTTGAAGTAGTAGCGTTGCCAGGCGGCCTTGGTGGCCTCGGGGTCGCCCCGGAAGATCTTCTGGTTGAACTCCGAGCGGTGCTTTTCCCAGACATCATACTGGTGGCGCAGCTCAGGGTCGGAATCCATGCGGCGAATGACGGGCTGAATGTCGTGCAGCATCTTGTCCTGCACCAGGGTGATGAAACAGAAGGGTTCGCCCTTTTCGAAACGCACGCGACCAGGCCGGGTGAACAGCCAGTTCATCGTGAAGGGAAATGGCAGCCAGTCGGTTTCCACCACCCCGGCCAGCGCCTGGATGCCGTCCTTGGGCTGGTTGGGCGGGCCCATGGCCATCATCGACCAGCCGGGCGGCGTGCGGAACAGATAGCCTGGGTGCATCGTCAGCACGCCATGGCTGAAGTGGCTGGTCGCCAGGCGGTGGAAGTCCGGGTTGGGATAGTCAGGCTTCAAGGTGATGTCCGCCTGCATCAGCCCGCCATTCCATTCGGCGGTGAAGGCCACGGGGCAGAGAATCTCCCAGCCCGACGAATTGGCCATGTTCAGCGGCAGGCAACGATAGGGGTGGCGCGAGGTGAAGCTGTCCATCCATGCCCGCTGCGGCCGACCGGGCACGATTTCCGGCGGGCGCTCGGTGGTAGGGAAGCACTCAAGCTCCATGCGCGGCTGGGTCATGCGGACTCCCGATCAACGATACCGAGCCATAAGGCCAGACGACGGGAATTGGAAACCGTTGACCCGCCCCAGAAACAAGAAAGGCCCCAACCACAAGTGAGATCGCAACCCGGTTCCTTCCCTAGCCTAAAGCGTCAGGCGGCGCGCGGCTCCGCCCACGCGGGTCACTCGTAGCCGCCCAACCTGGACACCGTCCACCAGACGCCGCCGCCAGGGGCCTGGCGGCGGCGTTTTTGTATCATGCGTCCAGAAGGCCGCCATAGCTGGCGGCCTCATGTGGTTCGGCTATGAATGCGCCTCATGAAGACCCGTGAAGATCTCATGCGCTACCTGGCTGAACAGGGCATAGCGGCCACGAGCCTGGATCATCCCGCCGTCTTCACGGTGGGCGATGGCGAGGATATCAAGGCGTCGCTTCCGGGGGTCCACACCAAAAATCTGTTCCTGAAGGACGACCGAGGTCAGCTCTGGCTGGTTTCGGCGGAAGGCCATGCCACCATAGATCTGAAGAACCTGCACCGCATCATCGGCTCCGGGCGGCTCTCGTTCGGCAAGCCGGAACTGATGGCGGAGACCCTGGGGGTGACCCCGGGATCCGTGACGGCGTTTGGCCTGATCAACGATGTGGATCATCGAGTCAGGTTCGTTCTCGACCGGACCCTGGCCCAGGCCGATCTCGTGAATTTTCATCCCCTGATCAATACCGCGACGACGACAGTCAGCGGCGAAGGCTTTAGACGGTTTCTCGCAGCCCTTGGGGTCACGCCGACAATCGTGGATTTCGTCACAATGACAGTGGTCCCGATGCGTCAGGATTGAAGCTGGCGGCCGCTATGGCCATGTTGCGTGAAAGCGACCCGCACGGGTCAGGAAGAGGACTATTCAGGCCATGACCCTGATCGGCGAAACACACGGCGCATCCGTCGCCGACCTCATCAAGGACGCCACCGACGCCACCTTCATGGCCGATGTGGTCGAGGCGTCGAAGACGACGCCGGTCATCGTGGATTTCTGGGCGACCTGGTGTGGCCCTTGCCGCCAGCTGGGCCCGGCGCTTGAAAAGGCGGTGACTGCGGCCAAGGGCAAGGTGAAGCTGGTCAAGGTGGATATCGACAAGAACCCGGCCTACGCGGGCCAGCTTCGGGTACAGTCGATACCTGCTGTGTTCGCCTTTGTTGACGGCCGCCCGGTGGACACCTTCTCGGGCGCCTTGCCCGAGAGCCAGGTAAAGGCGTTCGTGGACAGGATCGCCAAGCTGGGGCGCGGCGGCGCTTCGCCGGCTGACCAGCTGCTGGAAATGGCGCGGGAGTCGCTGGAGCTGGGTGATCCGGGCGGCGCCGCTCAGGCCTATGCCCAGGTGCTGCAGATGGATCCTGCCAACGTTAAGGCCATCGGTGGTATGGCCCGGCTCTATCAGCAGGCCGGCGATCTGGAGCGCGCCGCCGAGGTGCTGGCGCTGGCCCCGCCGGATGCGAAGGATCCGGACATCGCCAGCGTTCGGGCGGCGCTGGCCCTGGCGGCAGAGGCGCCCTCCGAGACCGCAGCGTTCGAGCAGCGTCTGGCGGTCGACGCCGACGACCACGAGGCGCGACTGGAACTGGCCAAGGCTCTGGCTGGTGCGGGCTACATGACCGAGGCGGTGGACCAGCTGATCGAGATCATCCGGCGCGACCGCGACTGGAACGACGAAGCGGCCCGTAAACAGCTCCTTGTTGTCTTTGAGGCCGCCGGGCAAATGTCCGATGTCGCCAAACAGGGGCGGCGCAAACTCTCCGCCATCCTGTTCAGTTGAAGGTCGCCATGGCTCCCTACCGTCAAACCGCCGATCTGCCCCAGCTGATCCCGGTGTTTCCCCTGGACGGCGCGTTGCTGTTGCCCGGCGGCGAACTGCCGTTGCAGATTTTCGAGCCGCGTTATCTCAACATGATCGACGATGTCATGGCCGGCGATCGGGTGATCGGCATGATCCAGACCCGCCAGGGCGGCGACCGGGAGCGGCCAAAGCTGGCCGATGTCGGCTGCGTCGGCCGGATCACCAGCTACAACGAGACCTCGGACGGTCGCTATCTGATCACGCTCACCGGGGTTTGCCGTTTCGAGGCCGGCGAGGAGCTTGATCTGCGGTTGCCTTACCGACAGTTGCGCGCCCGCTACACGCGGTTTGGTGGAGATCTCGGCCAGGACGAAGACCTGGAGGCGCCCGCACCGGCCCGCGCCCGGTTCGCCCGCGCCCTGAAGCGCTACCTCAACCTTCGACAACTCGACATCGATTGGGAGAGCGCCCAGGAGGCGCCGCTGGAGGCCCTGGTCAACAGCCTCTGCATGGGCCTGCCCTTTGAGCCCGCCGAGAAGCAGGCTTTCCTGGAGACCCCCGATCTGGCGGGTCGGTTCGAGATCCTGACGACGCTGCTGGAGATCGACGCCGGAGATCCGGATGACGAGCCGCCACGCCTGCAGTAAGGGTCAGCAATGAGCACCCCCGAGACAAACGTAGAGGTCGACCCCCGACTTCTGGAAATCCTGATCTGCCCGGTCAGCCGGGGACCTCTGACCTATGATCGCGAAAGGGCCGAGCTTGTCAGCGCCAAGGCGCGGCTGGCCTATCCGATCCGTGACGGCGTGCCGATCATGCTCCCGGAAGACGCCCGCGATCTGGGCGAAGGGGAATAGCCCTGGGGCGGGTTGAGGAAAAGTGGGAACCGGTTTTCCGCCCGCAACCCGCTCTAAACAAATGAGGGCGATCACGGTTTTCGAGAATGGATTGATTCAATCCAGTCTCGACGTGATCTAGCGCCTACAGCGCCTCGCCGCGCAGCAGCCTCGGCAAATCTCCAACTGCGCCACCGGCCTCCTGCATGAAAAACTTCCGGGCCGGCGCGATCCGGTTCACCGCCGCCATGCCCACGCCCCGGACCAACCGGAGCAGCGGATTGTCATTGGAAAACAGGCGTACGAACAGATCCGTACCCACCGCGAGGGTAACGGTGTCGAAGGTGCGCCAGGCGGCATAGCGCGCCAGCACCACCTCCGAGCCGATGTCCTCGCCCAACCGAATGGCGTCGACCAGCACCTCGGCCAGTGCGGCGGCGCCCTTCAGCCCCAGGTTCAGGCCCTGGCCGGCGATGGGGTGGATGCCGTGGGCCGAATCCCCCAGCAGGGCGACGCGCGGGGCCACGAAGCGCTCGGCCAGCTGCAGGCTGAGCGGATAGGTGAAGATCGGGCCCTCGACTGTAAGTTCGCCCAGGAACTCACCGAACCGCCGCGCCAGATGAGCCTCGAAAACTTCGGGTCGGGCGGCCTTCAGCGCCTCGCCCCGTGCGCTGCTCTCGGTCCAGACCAGGCTGGCCCGATTGTCGGTCAACGGCAGGATTGCGAACGGGCCACCGGGCAGGAAATACTCGTGCGCCACGCCGCCATGGGGCCGTTCCATCCGTACGGTCACCACCACGCCGGTCTGCGGATAGTCCCAGCCGACGGCGCCAATCCCTGCGGCGGAGCGGATCACCGATCCGCGCCCCTCAGCGCCGACCACAAGCGGCGCGGATAAAACCCGACCGTCGTGCAGGGTCACCGTAGACTCACGGGCGCTGACGTCTGCCCGGATCACGCGGGCCGGCGCCATCACCTCGATCCCGGCGCGTTTTACGGCGCCAGCCAGCACCGCGCGGATATGGCGGTTCTCCAGCAGATAGCCCAGCGGCTCCCCCTCGGACCGATCCGCGATCTCGGCGGAGTCGAAGCGCAGAAAGAAAGGGGTTGGCGCCCCTGCAGACGCGCCCGGCGTCCGGCCATCGGTCACCAGAATCTGTTCGATCCGCTGGGCATGGGGTTCCAGCGCCTCGGCCAGGCCCAGTGCTCGCCATTGCCGAAACGCGGAGTAGGCAACGGCTGACGCACGACCGTCGAACGTGGGGGCGATCTGGTCGTCGAAAGGCACCGGGTCGATCAGCACGGGACGCAGCCCCGCCTGGGCCAGCGCCAGCGCCAACGTCGACCCGGCGATCCCGGCGCCGGCGATGATCACATCCGGTTGGGCTGAGCCCGTCATCTTGCGATCCGCCTATTCGGCCTCATCTTCGGAGAAGCCCATGATGTGGAAGCCGGCGTCCACATGGATGACCTCGCCGGTGGTGGACTTGCCGAGGTCAGACAGCAGCCACAACGCCGCCCCGGCCACGCCCTCCATGGAGGTGTCTTCCTTCATGGCCGAGAGCGAACGACCCTTGGCCAGCATGCCGCGTCCGCCGGAGATACCCGCCAGCGACAGCGTCTTCATGGCACCGGGTGAGAGCGCGTTGACGCGAATACCCCTGGGTCCGAGGTCGCGGGCGGCATAGCGCACCGCCGCCTCCAGCGCCGCCTTGGCGACACCCATGGTGTTGTAGTTCGGGATCGCCCGCTCCGAGCCCATGTAGGTGAGCGTCAGGATGGAGCCGCCGGTCGCCGGCATCAGCTCGGCGGCGCGTCGGGCGCAATCCACAAAACTGAACGCCGAGATATTCATCGCCCGCAGAAAACCGTCGCGCGTCGTATTGTCGACGAAGCTGCCCTTCAGCTCGTCCTTGTTGGCGAAGGCGATGGCGTGGACGAAGAAGTCGATCTCGCCGAACGCCTGTTTCACCACGTCGAATGCGGCGTCCATGGCCGCGTCATCCGTGACATCGACAGGGGCCAGCACCTTTACGCCGATGCTGTCGGCCAGGGGCTGTACGCGGCGCTCCATACCCGGCAGGTGCAGGAAGGCGATTTCCGCGCCCTGGGCGGCCAGCTGGCTGGCGATCCCCCAGGCGATGGACTGGTGGTTGGCCACGCCGGTCACAACCCCGCGCTTGCCCTTCATCAGGTTACCGGTGGGCATCTGATAATCGTCGGCCACGTCGCGTTCTCCCGCTCTCACGCCGGTTTTGAACGGCAGCGAAGGGAAGGGCAAGCGGCGTTAGAGCCTGTCCGGTTCAGATGAAATCATCTAAACCGGATAAACAGGCTCGCTATCAAATGTTTAGAGCGCGACGCTTGAACCGGTATCCGCTTCAAGCTGTCGTGTTCCAGGCTCCACGGGTGGAGAGGCGGACCCCCACGTGGGGGTCTAGGCGCCTAGGGCCAGGATGCGACGGCGACGCAGAGCCCCGCCTGCAAATCCAAAACCCACAATCATCATGGCCCAGGTCGCAGGCTCCGGAACAGCGGCCCCGAAACGGAAGCTGTCGTACCCAAGGTTAGCGTCGGGGAACTCGCCGTTGTCGTCGGTATCGTTGAAGACGATGCGCTTGATGTCACCGGCCGCCGAATAGACACCGAAGAAGCTCGACCCGTGGGGCGCACCGCCGCCGCCGGATCCGCCAATTATACCCCCGCTGGCGATGATCCCTCCGCCTGAATTGAAGATCGTATAGTCTGCGAACGTACAGCAATCGAAGGACTGATGCAGAATATCGAGGCCGAACGCCTGAAGCGGTGTCGCAAAGACGAGTTGCAGTCCATCCTTTTGGCCGAGCGCCGGCCCCGGAACGAGCTCTGAGCCACCAGGCGACAGCAAGAACCCGCCGCTCGTGGGTTCCAGGAAATTCGTCGAAGCGTCGATCACCCCGCCAAATCCACCTGGTGTGAAGGTCGATGCGCCGCTGACGACGTTCAGCGTATTTCCGTCAGGGCTGCTGAAGGTGACACCCGAAATGGTCGAGCCCGCAATGTTTCCGGACAGAGCGTCGAAACTGATCGCTATGGGCGGGGAGCCGGCCGCAGCATTGAAGGCCGCTAATCCCGGGACGCCTTGATAGACATCCGCGGCCTGAGAGGCGCCGGCCGACAGGCCCAGTATCGAAATAACGCCAGTTAGAACGACGAACCTAGAGAAACGAACCATGATGATCATCCTACTGCGGGTTGGCGGGGACGCACGCGAACTCTGAACGCAACTGATGGAGTTCATACCTCGTTAGCGCAGCACGACTTCGCGCAACCCGCAAGTTGACTCGCCTAATTGGGGGAAAATCGCTGTTAATGCGCGTATTACGGCATTGATCCGAACGCCGCCATCACCTCGACCGGGTCGTGCCCCAGGGCGTGGATGCGGGCCTCCCAGCGCTCAAGCGCCGTGTCATAGTAGTCGAAGATGCACGGGTAGCAGCCACGCTGACAGCAGGTCTGCGGGTCTGGTTTCTCCGGCGGGCGGGGCAGCGGAGGGATCGGCTCCACGCTCGCCGATCCTCAGATCCTAGCCATCACCAGACAGCCATTGGTGCCGCCGAAACCGAACGAGTTGCTCATAACGGTGTCCAGAGCCCGGTCTTCGCGTTTGCGCACGATGGGCATGTCGGCGAACGCCGGATCCAGGGTCTCGATGTGAGCGCTCTCACAGGCGAAGCCGTTGTTCAGCATCAGCAGGCTGTAGATCGCCTCCTGCGCGCCGGCGGCGCCCAGGCTGTGGCCCGTCAGCGACTTGGTCGAGGAGATCAGCGGCGGCTTGTCGCCGAAGACGGACCGAACCGCCTCCATCTCCTTGATGTCGCCCACCGGTGTCGAGGTGCCGTGCGGGTTCAGGTAGTCGATGGACCGCCCGCCGATGGTGGACATCGCCAGCTTCATGCACCGCGCCGCGCCCTCGCCGGAGGGCGCCACCATGTCGAAACCATCGGAATTGGCGCCGTAGCCCACGATCTCGCCATAGATCTTCGCGCCCCGGGCCCTGGCGTATTCCAGCTCTTCAAGCACCAGGATGCCTGCGCCGCCTGCGATCACGAAACCGTCGCGGTTGACGTCATAGGCCCGGCTGGCCACGGCCGGCGTCGCGTTGAAGTTGCTGCTCATGGCGCCCATGGCGTCGAACATGACGCTGAGGGTCCAGTCCAGTTCCTCGACGCCGCCAGCGAACACCACATCCTGCTTGCCCATCAGGATCTGCTCGTATCCGACGCCGATGCAATGGGCCGAGGTGGCGCAGGCCGACGAAATCGAGAAGTTGAGACCCCGGATCTTGAACCATGTCGACAGCGTCGCCGAGGCGCCGGAGCTCATGGCCTTGGGCACCGCGAAGGGGCCCACGCGCTTTGGACCGCGCTCCCGCGCTGTCGCGGCGGCTTCGACAATCACCCGGGTCGAGGGCCCACCCGCGCCGACCACCAGGCCCGTGCGTTCGTTGGAGACCTGGTTCTCTTCAAGGCCGGAGTCGGCGATGGCCTGTTCCATCGCAATATGGCCAAAGCCTGTGCCCTGGGCCAGGAAGCGCGCGGCGCGCCGGTCCACCATCGCCTCCCAGTCGATCTGGGGCGGGGCGTGAACCTGGCTACGGAAGCCAAGCTCGGCATACTCCGGAGCGGCGACGATGCCGGACCTGGCCTCCCTGAGTGAAGCCAGAACCTCGCTGGTGTTGTTTCCGATGGACGAGACGATGCCCATCCCTGTGACGACGACGCGGCGCATCAGAGCGTCTTCTCCCCGTGAGTTGGCTTTCAGCCTTGTTCCCTGAAAAGGCCGACCCGCAGATCCTTGGCCTCATAGATTGGTTTGCCGTCGGCAAGCAGCACCGCATCGCCAATGCCCATGACCAGCCGGCGAAGGATCACGCGCTTCATGTCGATTCGGTAGGTCACTTTCTGGATATCGGGGGTGACCTCACCCGCGAACCGCACTTCCCCGCAGCCCAACGCACGGCCACGCCCTGGCGCGCCGCTCCAGCCCAGGAAGAAACCGACCAGTTGCCACATGGCGTCCAGACCCAGGCAGCCCGGCATCACCGGATCGTTGATGAAATGACAGTCGAAGAACCACAGGCCTGGCCGCACATCGAGCTCGGCCTCGATATGGCCCTTGCCGTGCGGGCCGCCGTCCGCGTTGATTTCGGTGATCCGGTCGAACATCAGCATCGGCGGCGCCGGGAGCTGGGCGTTGCCGGGTCCGAACATCTCGCCGCGACCACATGCGATGAGCTCTTCATAGGAGAAGCTGGAAGGCCGGGCTGCCGGATCGCTCATCGAGAAGGCTTTCAACTAAAGAGCAACAGGGCCTAGCACACGCCTGCCCGCCGCCTCAACGACATTGCAAAGCGTCAGATGTGCCCCAGAGGCTTCCCACAGGGACCCAGCCCTTGGCGCCTGGCACCTTCACGCGACACCAGCCTTTTTCGCACCGGTCCAGCTCGGCCATCGCGCGTACGTTCAGATAGGCGGTGGGCGTGGCGTCGGCCTTGGCCGAGCGGTAGATCGGCGCCGGCGTCTTGCGGACATTGATGACTGTGCGCCGCCCATCCGTCAGGCGTTTGTGAATCCAGGCGACCTGGCCCTCGGGGTCACAGACCCGCCGCCATGCCGTGGTCTCGGCGATCACCTGCAGGGGAAGGCCCTTGGCGCGATAGACGAACAACAGCTTGTGATCATCCCCCGGGCCGGCGCGCGCGTTCACATTGCCGAATTTCAGGGTGATATAGCGCGGCACGGCGTAGCCGGAGGGCGTCTGGCGCTCCGCCGCCGCCATTGAGGGCACGAGGCAAAGCGCCGCCGCAGCGCCAAGACCCACTCGATTCATCCGCTGATCGCTCAAGCCGCACACCCCGCCTTGGCCCTGCCCACGCCGTTTGCTAGGGTCCGGAAATTGAGCGCCCGGGAGCGGCGCCGGCAGCAATCCTTTTTTCGTAGGCACATGGCCCCCCGCAAGCCGAAAGTCATCGTCACCCGCAGACTGCCGGACTCGGTTGAGACCCGCATGCGCGAACTGTTCGACGCCGAACTCAACGTCTCCGATGAGCCGATGAGCCGCAAGGCCCTGATCGAAGCGATGGGGCGATGCGATGTTCTGGCGTCCACCATAACCGACCGGATCGACGCCGGATTGATCGAAAAGGCCGGAGAGCGGCTGAAGCTGATCGCCAACTTCGGCGCCGGGGTCGATCACATTGACGTGGCCGCCGCCGCCGCGCGGGGAATTCTGGTCACCAACACGCCCGGCGTGCTCACCGAAGACACCGCCGATCTGACCATGACCCTGATGATGGTCACCCTGCGCCGGGTGATCGAAGGGTCCAACGCGGTGCAGTCCGGCGAATTCGCCGGATGGGCGCCCACCTGGATGCTGGGCCGGCGAATCACCGGCAAACGGCTGGGGATCATCGGCATGGGCCGGATCGGCACGGCGGTCGCGCGCCGCGCCAAGGCGTTCGGTCTGCAGATCCACTACCATAACCGTAAACCGGTCAGCTCCCGGGTGGCTGAGGAGCTGGGCGCCACCTACTGGGACAGCCTGGACCAGATGCTGGCCCGGATGGACATCATCTCCGTCCATTCACCGCACACGCCGGCCACCTATCACCTGCTGTCCGGGCGGCGACTGAAACTGATGCCGAAGCACGCCATCCTGATCAATACGGCCCGGGGCGAGATCATCGACGAGGTGGCCCTGGCGGATCTCCTGGCCTCCGGCGACCTGGCCGGCGCCGGGCTCGACGTGTTCGAGCAGGAACCCCGGGTGAATCCCAAACTGCTGAAGAACCCCAACGCCGTGCTGCTGCCGCACATGGGTTCGGCCACCGTCGAGGCGCGGGTCGAAATGGGCGAGAAGGTGATCATCAACATCAAGGTCTGGATGGACGGCGAGAAGCCACCGGACCGGGTGTTGCCGCAGATGCTGTGAGGCGGCTCGTCGCCTGTCCTCCAACATTGGCAGGCCGGCCCGCATCAGGTTATGCCGGGGCATGACCGCCCCCAGGACCCTCATCGCCCCCTCGATCCTCGCCGCCGATTTCGCGCGGCTTGGCGAGGAAGTCCGCGCCATCGAGGCTGCCGGGGCGGACTGGGTGCATGTGGATGTGATGGACGGGCACTTCGTGCCCAACATCACGATCGGCCCGGACGTCGTGAAGGCGCTCAGGCCTCACGCGAAGATCCCGTTTGACGTTCACCTGATGATTTCGCCGGCTGATCCCTATCTCGAGGCGTTCCGCGCGGCCGGCGCTGACTACATCAGCGTCCACCCCGAGGCGGGCCCGCACCTGAACCGCACGCTGAAGCGAATCCGTGAGCTCGGCGCAAAGGCCGGCGTAGTGTTCAACCCGTCCACGGATCCTGCGGTGATCCAGTGGATGATGGACGAGGTGGACCTGATCCTGGTGATGTCCATCAACCCCGGCTTCGGGGGCCAGACGTTCATGCACTCCCAGTTGGCGAAGATCACCGCGCTGAGGGCCATGATTGACGCGACGGGTCGCGACATCCCGCTGGAGGTGGACGGCGGGGTCACGCCGGAGACGGCAAGGCTTTGTGTGGCGGCGGGTGCCACGGCCCTGGTCGCGGGAACTGCTGTGTTCCGCGGCGGGGCGGCGCAGTATGCCGGCAACATCGCCGCGCTTCGCGGCTGACAGGCGCGCGGTGCCTGGTTCACCCCGTCTTGGCCGTCCTCCAGGGTCGGACCTGGCGCTGGCCCTTGCCGTGGCCACAGGCCGGGCGATCACCGAGGAGTGGCGCGGGTCCGATCTGTATCGCTGGATGTCCAACCGGCCAGCTCCCGAAGGATTCGCCCTGCAGCCGCGCGACTACAGACCGGCTCATGTCGAAGCTGGGCGCGGGGTTCTGGCTGGCGTCTTCGCACTGGGCGGCGCAACCCTGGCTATAGGCGTCGGCGGCGACCCCTGGGATCGTCCCAGCCCCGATCGACCATTTGCCGAGGCCCTGCACCGGTTCGACTGGTTGCCCGACCTCATCGCGGTTGGTCCCGAGGGCGCAGCGGAGGCGCTGAGGCTGGTGTTGGAGTGGCGCCGACTGTTCGGCCGCTGGAACAGCTTTGCCTGGGATCCCAAGGTGATGGCCCGGCGTGTCTACAACCTGGCCTGCGCCGGCCCCAGCCTGACCGCGCGCGCCTCCGACGCCGAAACCGCCCAGATCGCCGCCGACCTCGCGCGGCAGGCCCGCGACCTTCTGCGCCGACGCTTCGGGCCGGGGGCTGCGGAGAGCGCCACAGCCGCCGCGGTGGCTGGTGTCGCCCTGAAAGGCGTGGCCGGGACGAAACTGCTGGATCGGGCGCTGGAGCGACTGGCCCGGACGCTTCCTCGCGCTGTTCGGCCGGATGGCGCCCACATGTCGCGAAAGGCGTCGACGACGCTCGAGCTGCTGTTCGATCTCCAGACCCTGGATGAGGCGATGGCCCAGCGGGGCCTGGCCGCACCCGAGGCCGTGCAGCGGGCGATCGATGGTCTGGCGGCCGCGGTCCGATACTTCACGCTTGCCGATGGCGGACTGGCGACCGGCCAGGGCGGCGGCCTGCGCAACGCGGCCTATGTCGCGGCGGCCCGCGCTCTGGATGCTGTCGGTGACCGGCCGCTGGACAGCGCCCTGGGCGGCTATCAACGGATGGAGTCCCGACGCCTGCAGGTGATCGCCGATGCCGATCCCCCAGCGTCCGGGCCATGGAGTCCCCATGCGACAGCCACGCCGCTGGCTATACAGGTGCTGGTCGGCGGACATCGGTTGATCGAGTTCCAGTCGGGTCGAACGCTGGAGACGGCGTCCTCCGTCCAGGTGGCCGACGGCCGGCTTGGCGATGAGATCACCGGCTTTCCGGCCCGCGTCCTGGGGCCAAGACTGGCGAACGCTGATACCCTGGTGGAGGTCCAGCGCCATGAGTCCCCCGGCGCGGTCTGGCTGGATATGGCGCACTACGGCTGGAGCCGCGCCTATGGGCTGATCCATCAGCGGCGCCTCTATCTGGACCTGGAGGCGGGCGACCTCCGGGGTGAGGACCGGCTCACGCCGACGGCCCGCGCGCAGGGGCCGGATGGCCGGCACTTCGTCTCCTATGCCCTGCGGTTTCAGCTTCACCCTGGCGTCAGGGCGCTGGTCGCCCAGGATCGCCGCAGCGTCCTGCTGCGCATACCCGGCGAGGCGGAGGGCTGGGTGCTGCGCAACGACCTACTGGATATGGACCTGGAGCCTGCGCCCAGGTCGGACCGCCCTGGACAGCAACTGGTTCTGCGAGGACAGCGTCGCGCTGATTCCGGCGCGCGGGTGCGGTGGCGGTTGTCTCCGGCGCGGCCGGCAGGGGCCACGGCCTCACCCGCGTTTACGCGGACCGCAGATTTGATCGATGGGGCGCCTCCCCGCGTTGACGTAACGTCGTCCAGGGCCTAATCCCGCCCTGTCTCGCGTGACTGGCGATAGAGGTGGGTGACCACCGGGGAGCGCGATGACGACACCTGCCGCTCGCCTGGGCTCCCTTCACACCTGAAGCCCGGAGTCCGCGATGCCCGCCGCCCCTGATTTCCCGCCCGCCCCCGATCGGGTGATTGTCCGCCGCGCGCTTTTGTCAGTGTCCGACAAGACCGGGCTGGTCGAGGCGGCGCGCACCCTGGCGGCGCTGGGGGTTGAACTGGTCTCCACCGGCGGCACCCGAAAGGCCATCGCCGACGCCGGTCTCCCGGTGAAGGATATCGCCGATCTCACCGGGTTCCCCGAGATGATGGATGGGCGGGTCAAGACCCTGCACCCCGTGGTTCACGGCGGCCTGCTGGGCGTGCGCGACGCGCCGGAACACAGGGCGGCGATGGAACTCCACGGCATCGGCGCCATCGACCTCGTCTATGTGAACCTCTACCCGTTCGAACAGACGGTCGCGGCAGGCGCTGATTTCGATACCTGCGTCGAGAACATCGACATCGGCGGCCCGGCGATGATCCGCTCTGCCGCCAAGAACCACGGCTATGTGGCGGTCTGCACCGATCCTGCGGATATGGCTGAGGTGCTGGCCGAACTGGCGGATGGCGGCGCCACATCCCTTGCCCTGCGACGTCGTCTCGCCGCGCGGGCCTATGGCCGCACAGCCACCTATGACGCCTCGATCGCCTCCTGGTTCGCCCACGAGCTGGGTGAGTTTGCGCCCGCGCGATTCTCTATCGGCGGCCAGCTGGCCCAGACCATGCGCTATGGCGAGAACCCGCATCAGGACGCGGCCTTCTACCGCTTTCCCAACCCGCCGGTGGGCGTGGCGACGGCCACCCAGCTGCAGGGCAAGGAACTCAGCTACAACAACATCAACGATACCGACGCGGCCTTCGAGCTGATCGCCGAGTTCGACCCCGCGGTCGGCCCAGCGTGCGCGATCATCAAACATGCAAACCCCTGCGGGCTGGCCACCGGTGCCACCATGCTTGAGGCCTATCAGCGCGCCCTGGCCTGCGACCCGACCAGCGCATTCGGTGGCATCGTCGCGCTCAACGGGCGGCTGGACGCGGCCACAGCGGCCCAGCTTCTGGAGGTCTTCACCGAAGTCGTGATCGCGCCGGCCGCTGACGACGACGCCGTCGCCCTGTTCCGCAAGAAGAAGAACGTGCGCCTGCTGGTGACCGGCGGCCTGCCTGACCCCTCCGTTCCGGGACGCACGTTCAAGTCGGTGTCAGGCGGCTTCCTCACCCAGACCCGCGACACCGCGCGCCTGACCCCGGCGGACCTCAGGGTGGTCACCCGCCGTGCGCCGACCAAAGAGGAGGTGGCCGACATGCTGTTTGCCTTCACGGTGGCCAAGCATGTCAAGTCCAACGCCATCGTCTATGCGCGGGCTGGCCAGACGCTCGGCATCGGGGCCGGCCAGATGAACCGCAAGGACTCAGCACGCATCGCCGCGCTTCGGGCCGCCGACTTCGGGTTGGACCTGAAGGGCTCGGCCTGCGCCTCGGAAGCCTTCTTCCCCTTCCCCGATGGCCTGATCCAGGCGGCGGATGCGGGCTGCACCGCCATCATCCAGCCCGGGGGCTCCATCGGTGATCAGGCGGTCATCGACGCCGCCGATGAACGCGGCCTGGCCATGGTGTTCACCGGCGTGCGCGTGTTCCGGCACTGACCTCTCTTGAATCGCCTCGGCGCGACAGTTCTACCGCCGCCGCTTCCGGCCGATAGCGGCTTCCGCCGCCAGCTCCCGCAGCGCGGCGTTGGCGATGGTGAACTTGGCGAAGGACCAGGCGCCGCCGGCTTCGATCTCGCCGACCGTCCGGCTCGCCGCCAGCGTCAGGTCCGGGTGCAGCGCTGACCAGGCGACCACCGCGCGCCGCGCCTCGGCGTCACTGTCGCCGGCCTGGGCGTTGCCTGCGAAGGTCATGATGGCGCGCGTCAGTTGCGCCTGTTCCGCCAGGAGGTCCTCGATCAGACGCCGCAGCGCGGTGCGTTCAAAGATGTCGCCGGCGCGGAACTCCCCCGCTGCTGTTCTCAGCCGGTCAAAGGCGAAGGCGGCATCGGTGGCGTAGTATAGCCGCGCCACATTCGGCAGCGGCCAGCTGGACGCCTCGGCCAGGTCCACCAGATCCGCGGCGTTGGTCAGTGGTCCCAGAACCGAGACTTCCTGCGCCAGGCCTGCCGGAGCGCCCAGATCGGTGATCTCGCTGATCCGCAGCTCCACGGAGCCGCGCTCGGCGGGGGACAGGATATCCGGCATCAGGCCGTTCAGGCTGCGGAACCCTGGCGCATAGCGGGCGGTCAGTTCCGCGATCCCCAGGTTTTCACGCCCGGCCCGACGCGCCAGCCAGAAGGTGGCGCCCCGAAGCGCCGCGCTCAGACGGCGGAACAGCGCCATCTGTCCGGCGGCGGGAACCTTGAGATCCAGCGCCGCCACCGCCGCCCACAGGCGTTCAAAGTCCAGTGCCTGCTTTGCGACCTCATAGCCATTGATCAGGGCGGTC
The DNA here is from genome assembly GCF_044372605.1 of Phenylobacterium sp. Classification (GTDB taxonomy): domain Bacteria; phylum Pseudomonadota; class Alphaproteobacteria; order Caulobacterales; family Caulobacteraceae; genus Phenylobacterium. The sequence continues at coordinate 1,130 of NZ_JBILRO010000001.1, read as the reverse complement.
ACATCGCAGTTGGCCGAGGTCATGGTCCGTGTCGGGAAGCTGGGCCCGCAGCGGTTGACGATGTCGTTGGCGATCACCGTGGCGATGATATCCGGACGTAGCCGGTGGCTGTGGATGGCCTCCCGGTACTTTCGCAGCGGCTTTGGAAAATAGGCCTCCAGTCGCCCCTCGAAGAACGGGTCTTCGGTGGCCCGGGTGCTGGCGATCTCGCGTTTCAGCTCCAGCTTGCCATAGGCCAGCAGCACGGCCAGTTCCGGCCGCGAGAGGCCGCGGCCGGCCTTCCGCCGCTCGGCGATGACCGCCGCATCGGGAAGCCCCTCCACAGCGCGATCCAGCCGCCCGCCCTGCTCCAGCTCGACCATGAACCGGGCATGGGGTTCCAGCTCGCGAACGGTGTCCATCTCCAGCAGCGAGAGCGCCAGGGTCTGGTCGTAGTTGTGGGCCAGCACGAGGCTGGCGACGTCCCCGGTCATGGTCGGCAGCAACCTGTTACGCTGCGCCCGCGTCAACTTGCCCTGGCGTTCCAGGATGCCGGTGGTGATCTTGATGTTCACCTCGTGATCCGACGAATCCACCCCGGCGGAGTTGTCGATGGCGTCGGTCTCGACCCGGCCGCCGGCTTCGGCGAACTCGATCCGACCGGCCTGGGTCAGACCCAGGTTCGCGCCTTCGCCGATCACCTTCACGCGCAGATCAGCGCCGTTGACCCGGACGGCGTCATTGGCCTTGTCGCCGGCGTCGACGTGACCCTCGTGGCGGGCCTTCACATAGGTTCCGATACCGCCGAGGTAGAGCAGATCGGCGGGCGCTTTCAGGATCAGGTTGATCACCTCGGCGGGCGACAGGCTTTCGGTCTGGGTTCCCAGAATGGTCCGGACCTCCGGCGTCAGCGGAATGGTCTTCAGTGACCGGGCGAAGACCCCACCGCCTTTCGACATCGCCTTGCGGCTGTAGTCGTCCCAGGACGAGCGGGGCAGGGCGAACATCCGTTCGCGTTCCAGGTAGCTTTTTGCGGGGTCAGGGTCTGGATCAAGGAAGATATGGCGGTGGTCAAAGGCGGCCAGCAGCCGGATCTGTCGCGACAGCAGCATGCCGTTGCCGAACACGTCGCCCGACATGTCGCCGAAGCC
>NZ_JBILRO010000050.1:0-15879 GCF_044372605.1 Phenylobacterium sp. | reverse complement strand
ACCAAGGCTGCCGTGGTCGGCGGCCTGGTCGGCGCGCTGGCCGGCAGCCAGATCAGCAAGGATAATCGCGTGCTTGGCGCCGCGATCGGCGCGGGTCTGGGCGCCGTGATCGGCAATAGCATCGGCTGCCGCATGGACCGCAAGACCCAGCAGGACGCCCAGCAGGCGTTCCAGAGAGCGCTCGACACCGGCAGGACGCAGACCTGGTCTGACCCCCAATCCGGCGCCAGCGGGCGGATCGAGGTTCTGGAGCGGGTTAACAGTGCGCCACAGACCAGCGCCGCCTCCGGCCGCTGGCGCTTTGCCGAAGGAGTAACCCCGGCATCGCGCGTCTCAAGCCAGAGCGGCACGTACTCAGTCTCGTCTCGGGTCAACGTCCGCGCGGCACCCAGGGCCGACGCCCCGGTACTGGATCGATTGCGGGTGGGCGAGACCTTCGTTTCCAGCGGCACGGTGGCCGTCGGCTGGCTGGCGGTCGAGGAAGATGGCCTGATCCAGGGCTACGTGGCCCGTTCGGTCGTGCAGGCTTCAGGCGGACAGGTCAGCGGCGACTGCCGACGCGTCGAACAGACGATCAATGAGCGCGGCCAGCCCACCGTGCGCGAACAGTTCAACGCCTGCCGCGATGCCAGCGGCAGCTGGAACCTGACATCGCTGTAGGGTCTCGGCAGCGTTGAAGGCGTGAGGCATAAGATCGCGGATGATCCTCACCCTGTCCTGCCCAGACCGACCCGGCATCGTCGCCCAGGTCTCAACCTGCCTCTTCGACGGCGGCGCCAACATTCTGGACGCTCAGCAGTACGACGACCAGGAAACCGGTCGGTTCTTCATGCGAGTGGTCTTCGACCCGGGCCGTACCAGGCCGGAGGATTGGCGCGAAGCCCTGCGCCCGGTCGCTGAGGACCACGCCATGACCTGGACCCTCCGGGGACGCAGGGAGCGGCGCCGCGTGATGATCCTGGCCTCCCAGACCGACCACTGCCTGTCCGACCTGATCTGGCGCTGGCGTCAGGGAGAAATTCCGATGGACCTGGCCTGTGTGGTGTCGAACCACCCGGCCGAGACCTTCCCCCACACCGATCTCCAGGGCGTCACCTTTCGCCACCTGCCCGTAACGGCGGAAACCCGGCCCGAGCAGGAAGCCGCGCTATGGGCCCTGGTTCAGGAAACCGGAACCGAACTGGTCATCCTCGCCCGCTACATGCAGGTGCTGTCCAACGACCTGTCGGCAAGACTGGCGGGGCGCTGCATCAACATCCACCACTCGTTCCTGCCCGGCTTCAAGGGCGCGCGGCCCTACCATCAGGCCCACGCGCGCGGCGTAAAGGTGATCGGCGCGACGGCCCACTACGTCACCGCCGACCTCGACGAGGGCCCTATCATCGAGCAGGACGTCGAGCGCATCAGCCACCGGGATGCCCCGGCCGACCTGATCCGAAAGGGTCGCGACATCGAGCGCCGGGTACTGGCGCGCGCCGTGCGCTGGCATCTGGAGGACAGGGTGCTGCTGAACGGTCGAAAGACAGTTGTGTTTACAGACTAGGGCCTCGGGGTCTTGACCCGGCGGGGCTTGCTGCACATGTCATCAGCTTCAAATCGTTATGGATCCGCCGGATGCCGACCTTTTTCAGAGTTGCCGGGATCAGCGCGCTGCTCGCCATGACAGGCGCGATCGCGCCAGCCCTGGCCCAGCCCGCAAACATCGCCGGGTTCGATGCCGACAAGGACGGACGCACCTCTCGCGTCGAGTACCGGACGGGTCTCGTCTCCGAGTCCATGAAGTTCGACAAGAACCGGGATGGCCGGGTGACCGTCGCCGAGCTGCCGGGTTTCACGCGCCTTCCCGGCGTCAAAGGGGCGGTGGAGAAGGTCTTCAAGTCCAACGACGCGTCCGGCGATGGCGCCCTGTCGCCTGAGGAACTGGCCGCGCGCGCCGAGGTTCGTTTTGGAGAGCTGGACACCAATCGCGATGGGTATCTCAACAGTGCCGAGATAAAGGCCGCCCGACGCAACCGCTGAATCTCAGACGAACTTCGGCTTGCGCTTCTCCCGATGCGACGCCAGCCCCTCGGCTGCCTCCGGGCCTGTGAATCCCAGAAACTCCAGGGCGAGTGAGGCGTCAAACGCCGGCCCTGCCGAACGCAGCCAGTGGTTCAGCGCGTGCTTGGTCCAGGCGATGGCGCGTGGCGCACCGTTGGCCAGCTTTATCGCAACAGCCAGCGCCCTGGCGTCCAGCTCCTCATCCGGAACACAGAGTGAAATGAGCCCGATCCGCTCGGCTTCCTGACCACTCAAGGGATCACAGGTAAGCAGATAGTACTTGGCCTTGGCCATGCCGCAGAGCAGCGGCCAGATGATCGCAGCGTGGTCGCCCGCCGCCACCCCAAGGCGGGTATGGCCATCAATGATCCGGGCGTCCGGCGTCGCGATGGAGACGTCCGCCAGCAGGCCACAGACCAGCCCCGCGCCCACCGCCACCCCGCGCATGGCGCTGACCACCGGGGTCTGGCAGTCGATGATGTTCATGACGATGTCACGGGCTTCGCGCATCGATCGCACGCGCACCTCGAAGTCATCGACAATCCCCTGGATCATGTCGAAATCCCCGCCGGCGGAGAACGTGTCTCCCGCCCCGGTCAGGATGGCGCAGCGGGTTTCCGGGTCGGCGTCCACGTCACGCCAGACCTCGGCCAGTTCGCGATGCATCACCGCGTCGGTGGCGTTGAGCTTGCCCGGGTTGCTCATGATGATGCGCAGCACACCGGGCGACGGCCGCTCGAACTTCAGCCGTTCGTAGCGCGCATAGGGATCGCTCATGAGAGGTCCTTCAATAGATGGTATAGCCGCCGTCGATCACGAAGCTGTCGCCCGTGTGGAACTTCGAGGCGTCGGAGGCCAGATAGACCGCCAGGCCCGAGAAATCCTCTGGCTCGCCCCAACGGCGCATCGGCACACGGCCGATCACCTGGTCGTTGAACTTGTCCCACTTCTGGGCCGCAGCCGTCATGTCCGAGCGGATCCAGCCGGGCAGCACCGAATTGGCGCGAATGCCGTGGCGGGCATACTCCACCGCCAGCCCGCGCACCATCGACAGCACCGCGCCCTTGGTCGCGGCATAGGCCTGGTTCCGCGGCGCGCCGTGGATCGCAGACGTCGACGATGTGACCAGCAGCGAACCGCCGGGATCACCCGCTCGCGCCCGCTCGACCATGTGTTTGGCGGCCTCACGGAATGTCCAGAACACCGCGTCCAGGTTCACCGTGGTGACGCGCCGCCACTTCTCGGTGGTCATTTCCTCGAACGGCGCCCCGCCGCCCAGGCCCGCATTGGCGGCGCAGAAATCGATGCGACCAAACTTTGCCAACACCTCGGCCACGGCGGCCACTACAGCCGCCTCGTCAGCCACATCCACCTTCTGCACCAGCACGTCGACGCCATAGGCCTTGAGCGTCTCTTCCGCCTTGGCGTTCTTTTCCGGATTCTGGCCCCAGACGGCAACCTTCGCGCCTGCAGCGGCCAGCCCCTCGGCCATGCCCAGGCCAATGCCGCCATTGCCACCGGTGATCAGACCCACCTTGCCGGTCAGGTCGAATGGATTGAACGCCATCTTGGAAAGCCTCCCCTTGTTTGGGAACGACTTGTTGCGGGCGCCCCTACGTCGGTCAAGCGCCTCTGATGTGGCTCAGGCGGCGACAACCTCGACGACATTCTCGATACCAGCGCTCTTCAGCGCGGCAATGAGCTCGACAACGACGTCACCCAGCTGATCGGCGTCCCGACTGCGCAGCACCAGGTTCGAGCCGTAGCCGTCGGCGCCATAGAAGGGATAGCTGCCCAGCGACATGTCTGGATGCGCCTTGGCGACGGCTTCCAGGGGGGCGGCGATCACGCCTTCCCCGGAGCCTTCTACCCGAACGGTGCGCGACACGGTCGGCCGCCCGCCCCGCATCCGGGGACCCACGTCTTCCAGCATGCCGCGCATGATCTGGGGCACGCCGGCGAGGGTGAAGACATTGCCGATCGTGAAGCCGGGCGGCCCCTGCGCCGGGTTCTTGACCAGATCTCCACCCACCGGGATCCGCGCCATCCGGCGACGCGCGCCATTCACCTCGCCGCCCCATCGCGCCGCCATCATGGCGATGATGTCGGGATGCTCGTAGAGCTCCACCCCGAACGCCAGCGCTACAGCGTCAGCGGTGATATCGTCATGCGTCGGGCCGATGCCGCCCGTGGTGATCACATAGTCGTAGCGGGACCGGAGCGCGTTCAGCGCATCGACGATCTCCTGCATGACATCCGGCACGGTGCGGGTCTCGGCCAGGTCCACCCCGATGACGCCGAGATAGCGGGCGATGTCACGCGTATTGGTATCCTGGGTTCGCCCTGACAGGATTTCATCGCCGATCACCAGCACAGCGGCGGTGACGCGGTCATCAGCGGTTTCGCTCATTCCGTATCCTCAAATGATGGATGCTTGTAGCGGTGGGTCAGCGACGATCCAACAGCTGCAACCAAATTCAGTCTGCCGGGTTCATTCCTCTGAGGATCAGCCTCCGGGGTACCCACATGAAATTCAGCGCCATTCTCGCCGCCGCCGTTGTCGCCGCAAGCCTGTCGGCCTGTACGCAAAAGACCGAAGCGCCCGCGCCGGCCGCCGCGCCGACCGAAGTCACGGTCACGCCGCCGGAGGTCACAGTCTCGACGCCGCCCGCAGAACCCAGCACAACGACAACGGAATCCACGACCACTACGGCCCCTGACGCCATGACCGGCGAGCCGGGCTCGACGTCGAGCACGACCACCACGACAGAAAAGAAATAGGTTCGGAGAGCCCGATCGCGAGACGTCCCCCCCTTTCGCAATCGACCGAAGCTGAAAACCCCTGATCCGGGCAGAACCGGATTGGGGGTTTTTGACTTTGCAGCAGGGCGCTACAGCCTCGGGCCAAGTTTGTGCGCCGGAGTGCTGAGCCCGATGGATTTTCCGTCCCCGTTGAAGCGCGGCGTGCTGGTCAGCCGCTACAAGCGCTTCTTCGCCGATGTTGTGCTGGACGATGGCGACGAGATCACCGCCCACTGCCCCAACCCCGGCGCGATGCTGGGCCTGAACACGCCGGGGCTGCCGGCCTGGGTGTCGCGGTCCGACGACCCCAAGCGCAAACTCGCCCACACCCTGGAGCTGGTCGAGGCCGACGGCGGACTGGTGGGGATCAACACCATGCACCCCAACCGCCTCGTCGCCGAAGCGCTGGCGGCTGACGCGATCCCTGAACTGACCGGCTACGCCGCCCACCGGCGCGAGGTGCGATATGGGGCCAACTCCCGGGTAGACTTCCTGCTGGAGGCGCCGGACCGGGCGCCGTGCTGGCTTGAGGTCAAGAACTACAATACACAATCGCAACGTGACCTAAAGCCCGATCACCGCGTGTGGCTAGAGGTGAAAAACTGCCATCTCATGAGATCGCCGGGCCTGGCGGAATTCCCGGATTGCGTCGCGGCGCGATCCCTTAAGCACCTTCGCGAACTAGAGGCGATGGTCGCTGAGGGTGACCGGGCTGTTGTTCTCTTCGTCGTTCAACGAATGGATTGCGACGGCTTTGCCGCATGCCATGAACTCGACCCTGCCTTCGCTCAGGGCCTCACGCAAGCAGCCGAAACTGGGGTTGAGGTGCTCGTGTACGGCTGCGATGTTAGTCCCTCAGGCGTGAACATCGCGCGCCGAATGCCTTGGGTGCGCTGAAGCCGTGAGACGCCGACTAATCACCGCCGAGACCGAGAGGCGCGAAGCCTTTGCGACTTACGGAGGGTTGGCGGCGATGGTAGGCCTGCCCATTGCAGCCTCGATCCTTGTCGCCACAGCCCTTGCAATTCATTTGCCCGCCGCTATCCCGTGGCGCGAGACGCTTGTGGACCTCTCGCGGAACCTCGCCGTCCTAATTGTTCTCGGCGCGTATGTGGGTGCCACATGGCAGATGGCGACGAGCTGCTTCTATTCGGAGCATCCACTCGACGTCATTGGTCCCGGACTTATCGTAATGGGCACGACTGCCCTTCTACCTGTCGCGTGCTTGTTTGCAGGACTTTGGTGGGCCGGAATCCCCATCGGTGAGAATGCTGGTGACGTGGTGGCACGGCTCCGCTGGTTCTTCGCGGTACTTCCAGGCATTCAAGTCGCAATCTGGGGAAGTGCAGCGGCACTGGGTCGGCTGCTCTAGCTGTTCGCGTTGGGCCGACTTCAAGAACTGTCACCTGCGCTGCACCGAAACCCTGGCCGAATTCCCGGACTGCGTGGCGGCACGGTCGCTCAAACACCTGAGGGAATTGACCGCGATGGTCGAGGCGGGAGAGCGCGCGGTGATGCTGTTCGTGATCCAGCGCACCGACTGCGACGCGTTCGCGGCGTGTCACGACCTGGATCCGGCCTCTGCGCGCGGGCTGACCGAAGCTGCGGCGGCGTGGGTGGAGGTGCTGGCCCGGGCCTGCGAGATTATGCCCGACGCCGTGCGTATTGCCCAGTCCGTGCCCTGGACAGGCGTAAACCTGCTACCGCCTATCCGTCTCGACCGGTAACGCCCGCACGGCCCACCCTGGCAAGCGCCAGAACCCGGTCACGGACCTGGCGATAGAGGGACATGGGCAGCATGCCGTAGGCGTAGTCATCGCTCGTGCGTCCCGCCGGGCGAAGATCAACACCCGGCCAGACGAAGCGGTTCAGGTCTCCGGCGATGATCCATGACCGCGCCCCATCCAGCCCAAGGCGACGTTTGGTGTCGGCGGGAATTTCGACCGCCATATCCGGATGGTCAGGCGGAGCGTGGGTGATCGGCGCAACTGTGACGACGGTCATTCCACCAACGTCCTGCACGGACAGAACGATCACGCAGGGTCGATCCTTGCGGCCTTCCTGATGTCCACGGAGCGCCTCATGTCGCCAGAGGTAGGCATAGCCGATGACAAGACCGGGCTCCGGCAACGGAAGCGCCACAGCCTATTTGATCCCGGTCTCGTGGTCGAATTCTGCCGCAGACGCAGGGGGTTCGGATAGTTCCAGGGCGCGAAGGTCGCTGTCACTGAGTTCCCAAGGGTAGAGCGCGACCTTATCCTGCGCTTTGAGGCGTCGGTATTCAGTGGCCGACAGCAGCACCAGCCGCTCGCGGCCATGCGTGGTGATCGACACCGGTTCAACCAGCGCCGTCTCCACGATCCGCCCATAGGCTTTAAGGAATTCGCCCGACGAGATGGAGACACTGGGCATAGGAGCCTCGTTTGAAAAACTATGAATAGTCGAAATACTCGAATTTATCAATAAACCTCGAAATCCTGATCGGTCGCCCTGGTTGAATTTTCGCCTCAACAGCGCGACATAGGGCCTCGGAGCACCCCATGACCGACACCCTCGACGGCGAATACCGGACTGGCCAGATCAAACTGCATGACGCCGCCGGGTTCGAAGGCATGCGAAAGGCCGGCCGCCTGGGTGCCGAGTGCCTGGACATGCTGGCGCCTTACGTTGTTCCGGGCGTCGTCACCGAGAAGCTGGACGATCTGGCCCGCGAATTCATCCTGGATCACGGCGCGATCCCGGCCTGCCTGGGCTATCGCGGCTACACCAAGACGGTCTGCATCAGCCCCAACCATATCGTCTGTCACGGCATTCCCGGCGAGCGGGTGCTGCGCGAGGGCGATATCGTCAACATCGACGTCACCGTCATCGTCGACGGCTGGCACGGCGACACGTCGCGGATGTATGGCGTTGGCCCCGTGGCGCCGCGCGCCAAACGCCTGGTTGACGTCACCTATGAGGCCCTGCAGCGCGGGCTGGACGCGGTGAAGCCCGGCGCGCGTACCGGCGACATTGGCCATGCCATCCAGTCTTATGTGGAGAGCATGCGCTGCTCCGTCGTGCGCGACTTCTGCGGTCACGGCCTGGGCCGGGTGTTCCACGACGCGCCGAACATCCTGCACTTTGGCCAGAAGGGCACGGGCGAGCTGCTGCAGCCTGGTATGTTCTTCACCATCGAGCCGATGGTGAACCTCGGCAAGCATCCGGTGAAGCTGCTGGCCGACGGCTGGACGGCGGTCACCCGCGACAAATCGCTGTCGGCCCAGTGCGAGCACTCCTGCGGCGTCACCGAGACGGGGATCGAAGTGTTCACCCTGTCGCCCACTGGTCAGTTCAAACCGGCGATTCTCGGCGCCTGACGCTTGCGGCATGGTGCCGACCGCGCGATGTTGTCTCCCGGACCGGAGGAGCCACCCATGAAATTCGCATTCGCGCTGGGCGCCGCCATGGTTCTGGCCTCCCCCACGGGTCTCGGCGCCAATCCGGTCGACATCGGCATCAACGCGATCTGCGGCGCCGAGAGCGCTATCGAGGCCGCGGTGGCGGCCAACGGCAGAATTCGCGAGGGCGTCGGCACCAGTGAATTCAAGGCCGACACCACCAACCCCGAGGCCCAGGCCTGGTTCAGCTACGGCATCAACACCTACCACGGCTTTCTACACGCCGAGACCAAGCAGGCGCTGGCCAAGGCCGCCGAACTGGACCCGGGCTGCGCGCTCTGCGTCTGGGCCGAGTCGCTGTCGCTGGGCTCGACGCTCAACTACGCCGTCACGCCGGAGCAGACCGCCGCCGCCCTGGCCGTCGCTGACCGTGCAGCCAGGGTCGTGAAGCCTGGCGATGAGCGCACAGCCGCCCTGGTCGCCGCCCTGCAGCTTCGCTACCAGCCCGTGGCGCCCCCGGAGGGCCGCGAGCAGGCCTTCGGCAAGGCGATGGACGCCATCGCGCGGCGCTATCCCGACGACGACGCGATCGCCACCATGACGGCGCACGCCCTGATCATTCCGGCCCGGCAGGACGACTATTCCGGCCTGGCGCGAGCGCAGGAAATCCTCGAGGCAGTGCTTGCCCGCAAACCGGATGAGACGGCGGCCATCCACTACTACATTCATGCGACAGAGTTCGCCGGCCACGCACCGCTGGCCCTGCCCTATGCCAAGCGCCTCGGTAGTCTGGCTCCCAGCGCCGGTCACCTGGTGCATATGGGCACCCACACCATGATGCGGGTAGGCCTCTACCCGGAGGTCGCCCGCGCCAACGCCGCCGCCATGCGGGTCGACGCTGAAACCGGCTCCGCCCTGTCGAACCTCGGTAACGCGCCCGGCAAGTTCTACTATCTCCACAACTATCTGTTCGGACTGAGTGGGGCGATGATGGCCGGAGACCGGGCGCTTTCGCTCAAGTACGCCGAGCACGCCCGTGGGGGCTTCCCCGATGTCGCGACGAGCCGCTATGCCACCGCCTCCGCCCGCAGCCTTGTGGCGGTGGGTCGTTTTGCCCCGGAGCGGGCTTTGGCGCTGACCAGCGCGCCCTCTGATACCCGTCTGCAGAAGATCTACTTCCACTATGCCCGCGGCGAAGCCTTCGCCGCCAAGGGCGACGCGGCGGCGGTGCTGCGCGAAGCCGAGGCAATTGAGGTCCTGCGGGCAGAGACCGCGAAACTGCCGGGCGCGGGCGTCGATTCGCCAGGTCGGCCCGCCCAGGTTCGCGGCGAGGCCAGCCAGGCCAGCGAGGCCGCAAACCTGCCGATCGCGGAGGTGGCCGCAGGCGTGCTGAGTGGCCGCGCCGCGATGCTGCGTGGCGAGGCCAGCCAGGCGGCCGTGATCTTCGCCCGTACCGCCATCGCCCAGGAAAAGGCCTTCCCGGTGCCGAAGAACTTCGATCCGCCGCCCTGGTGGTATCCGGTTCGCCGCAGCCTGGCCGCCGCCCAGCTCAAGGCCGGCCGCTTTGCCGAAGCCGAACGCGCCGCCCACGCCAGCCTGGCCGAGTGGCCGCGCGACGCGCTGGCCCTGCGGGTTCTCGCGGAGGCGGAAGCTGGACAGGGTCGAAAGGGCGCTGCCCGTGACTACACCGCCCAGGCGCGCAAGGCCTGGCGCGGCGGTGACGTGGCGAAGGTCCCGCTCGACCTGATCTGACGGCGGATCACTGGAAACGGCGCGCCGCCAGTTCGTTACAATTTTCTAACTTGAAACCACCCGGCACGTTCGTCAGCTTTTGCGACGAACAAGTACCGCAGGCCAGATATTCATGCTCTCGATCAAGGGATTGACCCACGTCTATCCGAACGGAACCCGTGCGCTGGACGGCGTCGACCTAGAGCTTCCCAAGGGCATGTTTGGTCTGCTAGGCCCCAATGGCGCTGGCAAGTCGACCCTGATGCGCACCCTGGCGACTCTGCAGACGCCCACCTCCGGAGCCATACGGTTCGATGATATCGACGTAATCGCGGAGCCAGAAATGCTTCGCCGGACCCTGGGCTACCTGCCGCAGGATTTCGGCGTCTATCCCCGTGTATCAGCCCTGGATCTGCTGGATCACCTGGCGGTGCTCAAGGGTATCGCCAGCCGCGGCGAGCGCAAGGACACCGTCGAGACACTTTTGCACCAGGTGAACCTCTGGGACGTCCGCAAGAAAGCGGTGGCCGGTTTCTCTGGCGGCATGCGCCAGCGCTTTGGAATCGCTCAGGCCCTGATCGGGCGCCCCTCGCTGATCATCGTGGATGAGCCGACCGCCGGCCTCGATCCGGAGGAACGCAACCGCTTCCTCAACCTCCTGGCCGAGATCGGCGAGAACGTGGTGGTGATTCTCTCGACCCACATCGTCGAGGATGTCTCCGATCTTTGTCCGAGCATGGCGGTCCTGGCTGCAGGCCGGATTCTGGTGGAAGGCGCGCCGGCCGATCTTGTCGAGCGACTGAGCGGACGGGTCTGGCGCAAGATCATCGACCGCGCGGAACTGGACGCCCACCGCGCACGCCATGATGTCATTGCCAGCCGCCTGGCGGCCGGTCGATTGATCATCCATGTCCTGGCCGACACCTGCCCCGACGCAGAATTTGAGCCCGTGCAGGGCGGGCTGGAGGATGTCTACTTTTCCACCCTTTCCGCCTCGCGGCGCGCCGCCTGAAGCCGGAAGGACGCGTCATGTTCGGCAAGATCGCAGCCTTCGAGCTGCGCTATCAGCTTCGCCAGCCGATCTTCTGGATCGCCTCGCTGATCTTTTTCCTGCTGGTGTTCGGGTCGGTCACCATCGATCAGATCCAGATCGGGTCCGGCGGCAACATCCTGAAGAACTCGCCCAGCGCCATCGGTCAGACCACGCTGATCATGTCGCTGTTCTTCATGTTCGTATCCACCGCCTTCGTCGCCAACGTCATCGTGCGTGACGAGGAAACCGGGTTCGGCCCTATCATCCGGTCCACCCGGATCCGCAAGTTCGACTATCTGTTCGGTCGGTTCTCCGGCGCGTTCGCGGCTTTAGCCCTGGCCTTTCTGGTCGTGCCGCTGGGGATACTCGTGGGCTCATTTGCGCCGTGGATGGACCCGGAAACCGTGGGTCCGAACCGCCTGGGCGCCTATGCCTTCGCCTATCTCTGGCTGGCCTTGCCCAGCCTGTTTGTGACATCGGCGCTGTTTTTCACCCTGGCGACGGTCACCCGCTCCATGATGGCGACCTATCTTGGCGTCGCCGGGTTTCTAATTGCGTACCTGCTCATCAACGTCGCCATGGGCGATCCAGAGCGGCGCGAGCTGGGCGCCCTGATTGAGCCGCTGGGTCTGGCGGCCTGGAGTCTGGCGACCCGCTATTTCACCGCCGCAGACGCCAATACCCTGACGCCGCCCATCGAAGGTGCCCTGTTGATCAACCGTTTGATCTGGACAACCGTCGGCGTCGCGGCCCTGGCGCTGGCTCATGGCCTGTTCCGCTTCGAGGCGCGAACCGGCGCCAGCGCGCGGGGGAACACCGAAGCTGACATGGCGACGGCCTTCGTCCCCAAGCCTCTCGCCCGCCCGCGGTTTGGTCCGGCGACGGCCTGGGCTCAACTGACGCAGCGCACGCGCTTCGACATGGCGCAGGTGTTCAAGAGCCCGGCCTTTCTGGTGCTCCTTGTGCTCGGCCTGTTCAACAGCTTGGGCGGATTGATCCTCGGCGCGGAACAGAATGGCGCGGCCCTCTATCCCGTAACCCGCTGGGTGATCGGTACGCTCAACGTCGCCTTCACGCTTATGGTGATGATCGTCGCGGTCTACTACGCCGGCGATCTGGTCTGGCGTGAACGCGAGCGGCGCACGCACGAGATCATCGATGCAACGGCCGTGCCCGACTGGGCGTTCGTGGTCCCCAAGGCCCTGGCCATCATCCTCGTCCTGTTCAGCATGCTGCTCGTCAGCGCCCTGACCGGCGCAGCAGTCCAGCTGGGCATGGGCTTCACGGCGATCCAGCCCGAAAAATACCTCTTCTGGTATATCGTTCCCAACGCCATTGACTGGGCGCTGATTGCGATCCTGGCTGTGTTTCTACAGACGATCTCACCCCACAAGTTTGTGGGCTGGGGCCTGATGCTGCTCTACCTGATCGCCACTCTGTCGCTGGGTCGCATCGGCTTCGAGCATAACCTCTATATCTACGCCGGCACGCCTGCCGCGCCGCTGTCGGACATGAACGGCCAAGGCGACTACGCAGTCTTTGCGGCTTGGTTCCGCGCCTATTGGACGGCCTTCGCCGTGGTGCTGCTGGTCCTGTCCCATCTACTTTGGCGACGGGGAGCAGAAATCCGTCTGGCGCCGCGTTTGGCGCGCCTGCCCAGGCGGCTTGCTGGCCCGGCAGGATTGGTGGGCGGCCTGGCCCTGATCGCCTTTGTCGGCCTTGGCGCGAATATCTTCTACAACACCAATGTCCTGAACACGTACCGGACTGCCCTCGAGGGCGACGAATGGCAGGCTGACTACGAAAAGGCCTTCCTGAAGTACGAGTCCCTGCCGCAGCCCTCGATCACCGACGTCACCCTCACCATCGACCTGCATCCGCATGAGCCACGGATGACGACTGAGGGTGTCTATCAGCTGGTCAATGACACCCAGGCTCCCATACGCCAACTCCACGTGCGCCTGGATCGCGACACCAAAGCGCTCCAGATGAACGTGAACGGCGCGAGCCGCGTGCAGACCTTCGACCCGTACAACTATCGGATCTTCACCTTCGACAAGCCGTTGCTGCCTGGCGAGACCTCGGCCCTCTCGTTCCAGACCCTGATGGGTCAGCGCGGCTTCAAGAACTCCGGCAATACGACGCGCCTCGTCGACAACGGGACCTTTGTCGACAACATGGAATTCGCCCCAATTGTCGGCATGCAACGCGAGGGTCTGTTGCAGGATCGCGCCAAGCGCCGCAAATACGGCCTGCCGCCCGAGCTTCGTACCCCCAAGCTGGAGGATCGGTCAGCTCAGGCGCGCAACTACGTCGGCAATGCCGACTGGGTGAATGCCGATATCACCATCACGACGGTCGCCGACCAGACGCCGGTAGCTCCCGGCTACAGGATCTCTGACGTCACGGCCAATGGCCGGCGCACCATTCGCTATCGCACCGACGCGCCGGTGCTGAACTTCTTCTCGGTGCAATCAGCTCGCTACGCCATCAAGCGCGAGACCTACAAGGGCGTCGAACTCGCCATCTACTACGACGCCCAGCACCCGTGGAACGTCGAGCGGATGATCAAATCCCTCAAGACCGGTCTGGACTACTACCAGACCAACTTCAGCCCCTATCAGTTCCGGCAGGCGCGGATCCTGGAGTTCCCCGACTACGCTCAGTTCGCCCAGGCCTTCGCCAACACCATGCCCTATTCCGAGGGTATCGGTTTCATCGCGGACAACACGAAACCTGACAAGATCGACTACGTCACTTACGTAACAGCTCACGAGCTGGCGCACCAATGGTGGGCTCACCAGGTAGTCGGCGCCGACATGCAGGGCGGGACCGCACTTTCCGAGACCCTGGCCCAGTACTCGGCGCTGATCGTGATGGAAAAGACTTTCGGGCCCGAAGGCATCCGCAAGTTCCTGAAGCGGGAACTAGATGAATACCTGCGCAGTCGCGGCGGTGAATTGCTCGAGGAGCTGCCGCTGATCCGCGTCGAAAACCAGGGCTACATTCATTACAACAAGGGTTCTCTGGTCATGTACCTGCTGCGTGATCGCATCGGAGAGGTCAGGATCAATGCGGCCCTGCGTCGCGTGATCGCCCAGTACGCCTTCAAGGGCGCGCCCTATCCGAGGTCCCAGGACCTTGTCGACGCACTTCGCGCCGAGGCGGGACTTGAGCACCAGCAACTGATCACCGACCTCTTCGAAAAGATCACGCTCTACGATCTGAAAACCCGCTCGACCGCTGTCAAAAAACGTCCAGACGGTCGCTACGACGTCGTTCTGACTGTTGAGGCGAAGAAGACCTATGCAGACGGTCGCGGCAAGGAGACCCCAGTCGCTATTCCGGACAGCGAGGTTTTCGATGTCGGAGTCTTTACAGCAGAGCCAGGGACGGCGGGCTTCTCATCGAAGAACGTGCTGGCCTTCCAGAAGGTTGGCCTTCGAACAGGCGCCCAGACCATACGGTTTACGGTCGACAGGAAACCGACCTACGCTGGCGTAGACCCCTACAACAAACAGATCGACCGGGACTCTGACGATAACGCCATTGCGGTCGCCGGCGGCTAGACCGTCGCGCGACCGGTGGTCTGGCTTTCCGATCTGGGATACCGGCTTCAGGCTTGCCAAGCGAGAACACTTACGGAACATTATCGAAATGAGCCGCCCGTTCTCCGTCGAAGACACCGCGCCCCAGCCCGACCTGTGGCAGGCGCGGTCCGCAACACCGCCACGCCCTCACTATGCGGGTCATCGCGAGCGATTGCGGGAGCGGGCGATGGCTGGCGGCCTTCCCGCCCTGCCCGACTATGAGGTGTTGGAACTCCTGCTGTTCCGGTCCGTCCCGCGCGGTGATGTAAAGCCGTTGGCCAAGCAACTTCTCGCCCGGTTCGGATCGCTGGGCGCGGTACTGGGTGCGACGGCGGAGGACATGCGCACGGTCGCCGGCGTCGGCGAGGCCGTCGCACTCGACCTCAAACTCCTGCATGAGGCCGGCCTGCGCACGGCTCGCGAGCAGATCTCCCGCCGACCGGTGATCTCATCCTGGGCCGCCTTGCTGGCCTATGTGAAGACGGCCCTGGCCCATGAAGCGCGCGAACAGTTTCGCGTCCTCTTTCTCGACAAGAAAAACCAGCTCATCGCCGACGAGATCATGAACCGCGGCACGGTCGATCACGCGCCGGTCTATCCGCGTGAAGTGGTGCGCCGGGCGCTCGAACTATCAGCCAGCGCGGTGATCCTGGTGCACAACCACCCGTCCGGCGACCCGACCCCCTCATCCGCCGACGTCGACATGACCCGCCAGATCGTCGACGCCGCACGGCCGCTGCGCATCTCCATCCACGATCATCTGGTGGCCGGCCGCGACGGCGTAGCCAGCTTCAAGGCGCTGGGATTGATGTGAGCAGAAGAAAGGAACCTCCCCCATTCATGGGGGAGGGGGACCACGAAGTGGTGGAGGGGGCGCTGACACAGCATGAGAGTCACCAGCAACGCGACAAAACGCGCCCGCAGCTTGCGGAAATCAATGTCGCTGCCAGAAGTCCTGCTTTGGCGTCATCTCCGGGGCCGGGAGCCCGGGAAGCCCGTGTTCCGCCGCCAGCATCCTGTCGGTCCCTACGTGCTCGATTTCTACTGCCCATCTCGCCGAATTTGCTTTGAGATCGACGGAGAGGCCCATCACCTCGAGGATCGACCACAACGCGACGCACGCCGGGACGGATATCTTCGACGTCAAGGCATGCGAGTTGTCCGAATTCCCGCCTCGTATGTTCTGGCGGACCCGTACGGCATCGCTCAACGCCTGATCGGCTACGTTCAGGATGCTGCAGCGCCCCCTTGTCTGTCGGAAGTATGCCAGATTGGGGATGTCTTCCGGGACGCCTGCCCGGTG
>NZ_JBILRO010000270.1:0-4349 GCF_044372605.1 Phenylobacterium sp. | reverse complement strand
CGGCGTTCGTGACGCTTGAGGCTCTGCCGCTGACCGCCAACGGCAAGCTGGACCGCAGGGCGCTGCCGGTTCCGGAGGGGCGGCCGGAGGGTCTGGCCTATGTAGCGCCGCGAAGCCCGACGGAGGCGGCGCTGGCGCAGATCTGGGGGCAGGTGCTGCGGCTGGACCAGGTCGGGGTCCACGACAACTTCTTCGAGCTCGGGGGAGACTCCATCCAGTGCATCCAGATCGCCGCGCGGGCCAAGCGCGTGGGGGTGCATGTGACAGTGCGGCAGATATTCGAGCGTCAGACCGTGGCGGAGCTGGCAGCGGCGGCGGTTCTGGGGGTGGGGATCGAGGCGGAGCAGGGGCTGGTGAGCGGGGAGGTGCCGCTGACGCCGATCCAGCACTGGCTGCTAGACGCCGATCCGGTCACGCCGCACCACTTCAACCAGAGCTTCCTGCTGGCCTGCCGCGAGCCGCTGTCGGGCAAGGTGCTGGCGCATGCGCTGGAGGGGCTGAGCGCGCATCACGACGCGCTGCGGCTGCGCTTCGAGCGGACCGCGCAAGGCTGGCGGCAGTGGCACGCGGAGCCGCAGGCCGCCGAGGTCGAGGTGATCGACCTGTCGGGGGTGGCGGGTCCGGAGCGGGCCGCGGCGATCACGGAGCGCGCCGGGCTGGTGCAAGCCAGCCTGGACCTGGGCGCGGGGCCGGTGCTTCGCGCGGCGCTGTTCGAGCTGGGCCCGGGCCAGGGCCAGCGGCTGTTGCTGACGATCCACCACCTGGCGGTCGACGCGGTGTCGTGGCGGGTGCTGCTGGAGGACCTGCCGACGCTCTACGGTCAGGCTGCGCGGGGCATGCCGGCGCAGCTGCCGGCGAAGAGCACCTCGTTCAAGAGCTGGGCGGAGCACCTAGCGGCCTACGCCGGCGGCGATCCGGCGCTCGAGGAGCTGGCCTACTGGCGCGCCGCGCCCTGGTCGAAGAGCGCGCCCCTGCCGCGGGACCTGGAGGTGGGAGCGAACGATGTCGCCTCGGCCGCAACGGTGGAGATGGTGCTGGAGGCGCAGGAGACCCAAGCCCTGCTACAGGAGGTGCCGGGGGTCTACCATACGCAGATCAACGACGCGCTGCTGACCGCGCTTGCGGAGGCCTTCGCGGGCTGGACCGGCCGGCGCAGCCTGCTGGTGGGGCTGGAGGGCCACGGCCGCGAGGAGCTGTTCGAGGATGTCGACGTCTCGCGCACCGTGGGCTGGTTCACCAGCCTGTTCCCGGTGTTGCTGGACCTGGAGGGCGTCTCGGATCCGGGGATGGCGCTGAAGGCGGTGAAGGAGCAGCTTCGCGCGGTGCCACGGCGCGGGGTGGGCTACGGGGTGCTGCGCTATCTGGGCGGGGAGGGGACTGAGCTGGCCGGGTTGCCGCAGGCCGAGGTGACGTTCAACTACCTGGGCCAGGTCGACCAGGCCGCGGCGGACGCGGCCCTGTTCGCCATCGCGCCGGAGGACGCCGGCGCGGCGATTGGCCCGCGGATGGCGCGGGGGCACCTGATCGAAGTCACCGGGGCCGTGGTTGACGGGCGGCTTCGCCTGCAGTGGACCTACAGCCGCGGCCGCCACACGGCGGCCACCATCGAGGGCCTGGCCGCCGGCTTCGCCGCCAGCCTGCGCCGGATCATCGCCCACTGCCGCGATAGCGACGGCGGATACACCCCCTCCGACTTCACCCTGCTCGATCTGGAGCAGGCGGAACTTGATCGGATCGTGCAGTCGGCGGGCGGGGCGGGGCGGGTGGCGGACATCTATCCGGTGTCGCCGCTGCAGCAGGGCCTGCTGTTCCACACGCTCTACGCGCCGGCCTCGACGGCCTATGTGACGACGCTGAGCTGGCGGCTCGCCGGGGCGCTGGACGCCCAGGCGCTGCGGCGCGCTTGGGACCACCTGGTGCAGCGCCACGACATCTTGCGCACCGCCTTCGTCGGCCACGACCTGGCCAGTCCCCTGCAGGTCGTGCTGCGCCAGGCCGAGGTCCCGTTCGAGACATTCGACTGGCGCGCGCTTGCCGGCGACCAGCAGGCCCTGCGCTTGGCCGAGCTCTTGGCCGCCGAGCGGGAGCGGCCCTTCGACTTCGCCCGGCCGCCGCTGATGCGGCTGTGCCTGATCCGCACCGGCGAGGCCGAGCACCGGCTGATCTGGACCAGCCACCATGTGCTTCTGGACGGCTGGTCGCTGCCGATCCTGCTGGCCGACGTGTTCGCCGCCTATGCGGCCTATGCCGCGGGCCAGGAGCCCCGGCTGGGTCCGGCGCACCCCTACCGCGACCACATCGCCTGGCTGCAGCAGCAGGACAAGGGCCGGGGCGAGGCCTACTGGCGCGCGCGTCTGGCCGGGTTCGAGGCGCCCACCCCGCTGGCGGTCGACCGGCCGTCGCGCGGCCCGGCCGGGGCAGGCGACCGCCACGCCGAGCACCGCCACGTCTTCAAGCTGGACCTGAAGATGCTGGAGGGCTTCGCTCGGAGCCAGAAGCTCACCCTCAACACCCTGGCCCTGGGGTCTTGGGCGCTGGTGCTGAGCCGCTACAGCGGCCAGCCGGACGTGGTGTTCGGGGTCACGGTCTCGGGCCGGCCGACGGAGCTGGCCGACGCCGAGCAGCGAGTCGGCCTGTTCATCAACACCTTGCCCCTGCGGGTGGCCTCGCCGCCCGAGAGCACGGTGGCGGCCTGGCTCGCCGAGATCCAGGCGCGGCAGAACGAGCTGATCGACCACCAGTCCAGCGCCCTGGTGGACGTGCAGCGCTGGAGCGAGCTGGCGCCGGGCGCGCCACTGTTCCACAGCGGGTTCGTATTCGAGAACTACCCGTTCGACGGTCTGGCGGTGGCCGAGGGCGCCGAGCGGGCGATCGTGATCGACGAAATCGAGGCGGTCGAGCGGCCGCACTATCCGATCACCCTGGCGTTCATGATCGGGGCCGAGGGGCTTGTCGTCCGGCTCACCTACGACACCGACCTGTTCGACGCGGCGACGATCGGTCGGCTTGCGGGTCATCTTGAGCGGGTTCTGGAGCAGGCGGTGGCGGACCCTGGCCGGCGGCTTGGGTCGTTCGACCTGCTGGACACGGCGGAGCGTCGCCAGCTGCTGGTGGAGTGGAACGACACGGCGGCCGACTATCCGCGGGAGCGCCTGATTCACGAAGGTTTCGAGGCCCGGGCCGACGAGGCACCGGCCGCCACGGGCCTAGTCACGGCCAAGGGCGTCGTCACCTATGGCGAACTGAACTCGCGCGCCAACCAGATCGCACACGCGCTGCGCGCGTCAGGCCTGCTGAGCGGGGACCCCGTCGGCGTCCTTCTGCGTCGAAACGAGGGCCTGGTCGTCGCCGTACTCGCCATCGCCAAGGCTGGCGGGGTGTTTGCGCCGCTGGATCCGGACTGGCCGCAAGACCGCCTGATGAGCGTGATCGGGCAGGTTGGCATCGGCCTGCTGGTCACTCAACTGAGCCTGCTGCGTGTGGCGCAGGACCTGCAGTGGCTGAGTTCTGATCTCGACCAGCTAGTCTGTCTCGACCTCGACCAGCCCCACGCGCCGCCCGAGCCCGCCGACTGGCTGGCCGTCCAGGAGCTGTTCGATCACCTGGGAGCCCAAGGCGCGACGCGCGCTGAGCGCGGGGGCTTCGTCAGCAGCTACACCGGCGCCCCCTTCTCGGAAGCCGAGATCGACGAATATGTCGATCGCATCGAGGGCCTACTTGAGCCGTTCCTGGACGGCCAGGCCAATATCTTGGAGATCGGCGCGGGATCCGGCGTCGTCGCCGCGCGGCTCGCGCCGCGTTCGGCGCGATACGTCGCGATGGACCCGGCGGCGGGCATGCTTCGGCACGCCAAGGCAGACGCTGAAGCTCAGGGCATTTCCCAACTCGTTTGCGCGACCGGGTTCGCCCACGAGATATCGGCGTCCCTCGGCGGCCCGTTCGATGTCGTGCTACTGGCGAGCGTCGTCCAGTTCTTCCCGGGCTACGGCTATCTGCGCCAGGTGATCGACGAGGCCGTGGCCTCACTCAAGCCCGGGGGTATCCTGCTGATCGCCGACGTCCCGGATCTCGGCAGGCGCGAAGACCTGCGCCGGTCCCTTGAGGGCTTCTGGGCAAGTCAGCCGAAGGGACAGCGGCACACTACGTCCCTCGACTCGATCTTCCATCTCGCTCCGCAGTTCTTCAGGGACCTGGACCTGAGCACGCCGTGCCGCATCGAGATCCGCCCGCGGCTGTCCGGATTCTCGAACGAACTCGGCTACCGCTACGATGTGATCCTCCGGTCGTGCGCCCCCGCGCCAGCCACCGGCGCGCGCGCACCCGCCCGCAAAGGCATTGTCTCGGCTAAG
>NZ_JBILRO010000269.1:0-4351 GCF_044372605.1 Phenylobacterium sp. | reverse complement strand
CCCGTCGTCTCCATCTCGGTGAGGATGTAGTTGCAGGTGCCGTTCAGGATACCGACGATGGACTGGATATCGTCGCCGACCAGCGCCTCACGGACCACCTTGACGGCCGGCACACCGCCCATCACCGCGGCTTCGAACAGCAACGGCACGCCGACCTCTTCGGCCAGGGCGGCGAGTTCGGCGCCATGCACCGCGATCAGCGCCTTGTTGGCTGTGATCACCGGCTTTCCGGATTTGAGGGCCGCCTCGACCGCGGCCTTGGCCGGGCCGTCCGAGCCGCCGATCAACTCGACAAAGATGTCGCAGTCCGACGACGAGGCCAGCGCCACCGGATCATCGTGCCAGATCTTGCCCGAGATATCGCAGGACCGGGGGCGGCTGCGGGATCTTGCCGAGACCGCCGACACGGAAACAACGCCATCGATGGGCGCAAAACCCTTCCGCGTGTCGATCAGGTCCAGCAGCGCTGCGCCGACGGTGCCCAGGCCCGCAACGCCGATCCTCCAGGCCCTGGCGACCGTCATTGGGCGGCCAGGGCGTTGTGGGAGCGACCCAGGATTTCGTCGGCGTTGGACAGGAACTTCTTCACGTTGCGGGCTGCCTGACGGATGCGGTGTTCATTCTCGACCAGTCCGACCCGGACATAGCCCTCGCCATACTCGCCGAAGCCGACGCCAGGCGCCACAGCCACGCCCGCCTCCTCGATCAGCAGTTTGGAGAACAGCAATGAGCCGGCTTCCTTGAATTGTTCGGGCACCGGCGCCCAGGCGAACATGGACGCCGGGGGAGCCGGAATGTCCCAACCCGCGCGGCGCATGGAATCGATCAGGGTGTCGCGGCGCGCCTTGTAGATTCCCCGGATTTCCTCGATGCAATCGGTTGGCCCGTTCAGCGCGGCGGCGGCGGCCACCTGGATCGGCGTATAGGCGCCGTAGTCCAGATAGGACTTCACCCGCGCCAGGGCCGAGCAGATGCGAGCGTTGCCCACCACCATGCCGACGCGCCAGCCGGCCATGGCGAAGGTCTTCGACAGGGAGTTCACCTCGACGGCGATATCCTTGGCACCCTCGATCTGCAGCACGGACGGCGGCGGATTGTCGTCGAAATAGATCTCCGAGTAGGCGATGTCCGAGATCACCAGCAGGTCGTGCTTGCGGGCCAGGGCGATGGCGTCGCGGTAGAAGTCGAGATCCACGCACTGGGCCGTCGGGTTCGACGGGTAGGACAGAATCAACACGGTGGGCGGCGGCGCAGAGTGTTTCACGGCCCGGCTGACCCCGGCCAGATACTCCTCGGGCGACAGTGCCGGCACATGGCGGATTACCCCGCCGGCCATGATGAAGCCGTAGGCATGGATCGGATAGGCGGGGTTGGGGCAGATGATCACATCACCCGGCGCCGTCAGCGCCTGGGCCAGGTTGGCGAAGCCTTCCTTGGAGCCCAGGGTGGCGATCACCTCGGTGTCGGGATTCAGTTTCACGCCAAACCGGCGGTCATAGTAGCTCGCCATCGCGCGGCGCAGGCCGACGATCCCCTTGGAGGCGGAGTAGCGGCCGGCCTTGGGGTCACGCGCCGTCTCGATCATCTTTTCGACGATATGCTTCGGCGTCGGCATGTCGGGGTTGCCCATGCCGAAGTCGATGATGTCCACGCCCTCGGCGCGCAGGCGCGCCTTGATGCGGTTGACCTCTTCGAGGACGTAGGGCGGAAGTCTGCGGATACGGTGGAATTCAGGTGTCATTGCTAAAGCTCTTTCGCCGCAAGCGTCCGTGCGGCCGGTCTGCGAGCTGATGTAAAGCGTTGGATAGACTCCGGGCGGAAGTCAGCCAAGCCGGTTCAGGGATTTTTTGCCTCTCGCCGCGCTCACCGTGGCGGAGGCGGGGTAGCTCGCTCCCGGAGTTCACGCGCAAAAGCCTCTGCCTCACCGGGCTTGGGCGGTTCAATTTCGGGGCCGGCGTCACGACGGGCCTTTTCTACGAAGGCTTCTGTAGCCTGAAGGGTCCAGGTCTCCGGCGCGGTGGCGCGCATCAGATTATCGCCCGCCGCGGTCAGACCTCGGGCCGCCAGGCCGTACTGGACGAGCGGTCGAACATCCTCCGGCGTCTTTGGAATGTCGGCAAAGGTAGGGAACTGGCCCTCACCTCGCGTCAGACGCTCCACATCGCCGGCGACGGCGGATTTCGGATCGACGACAGCTTCCCGAAACGGCGTCGAGACGCAGGCGCCCAGCACCGCGCAACCGGCGACGATCGCCAGCGGCCGGGTCAGGCCGGCGACTTTCGGAAAAAACGGGCGCAACGCATTCATTTCGACCCCGGTCTTATGCGATGATTGCATCACGCGAAAGAGTGCGACCGATATACGCGCCGTTCTGGAGGACGACAGGATGAAAGAGCAGACCTCGGAGGCTCCGCGCAAGGGGGGCAAGAAGGCGGGTTCCAAGGGCGTCAAGAAGGCTCGGGCGGCCAGGGTCGAGAGCGGCGCTGCAGAAGTCGGCCCCCAACCGAAGCCCTCCTCACAGGCGCAGCCGGTATTCGAGAGCGCGGCCTTCAATCCCGAGCAGCGGGCACAGATCGAGGCCTTGTCCATGAACCTGGCGCGCGCGGCGCTGACCGCGCAGGGCGCCATCGCCGCGATGGCCCTGCGTCAGGCCGAACGGCCCGCCGCGTTGTCGCCGGACCCGTTCCATGTAGGCCCCGCCCTGACCCAGGTGATGGGACGACTGGCGGCGCAACCTGACCGGATGATGCGGGCGCAGGCCGATCTGTTCTCGAAGTACCTCGACCTCTGGCAGACGACCGCCCGGCGGGCGGCGGGCGATGCTGCGGACCCGGTCGTCGCGCCGGCCAAGGGAGACAAACGCTTCCTGGATCCCGACTGGTCCGACAATCCGGTGTTCGACGCGATCAAGCAGTCGTACCTGCTGACGGCCAATTTCCTGAACGACATGGTTTCGGACGTGGAGGGCGTCGACCCTCTGGAGAAACGGCGCGTCGAGTTTTTCATGCGGATGCTGACGGACGCCTTCGCGCCGTCGAACTTCCTGGCCTCCAATCCGACCGCGCTGCGCGAGGTCATGGCCACCGGCGGCCAGAGCCTGCTCAAGGGTATGGAGAATTTTCAGGCAGACCTGAACCGCGGCGGCGGCGCGCTTTCCATCGCCCAGACCGACTACGAGATGTTCAAGATCGGCGAGAACGTTGCGACGGCGCCGGGGAAAGTCGTTTTCCGAAATGAAATCATTGAGCTGTTGCAGTTTTCTCCATCAACGGAGCAGGTCTATGAGATCCCGCTTCTGATCTTCCCGCCGTGGATCAACAAGTTCTACATCATGGATCTGAGGCCCGAGAATTCGCTGATCCGCTGGCTCGCCAGCCAGGGCATTACGGTGTTCGTCGCTTCATGGGTGAACCCCGACGCCTCCCTGGCGACCAAGACCTTCGAAGACTACATGCACCAGGGCATCTACGAGGGCGTCGGCGCCGTCCTGAAGCAGGCGGGGGTGAGCCAGGTGAACACCGTCGGATATTGCATCGGCGGCACCCTCCTCTCCGCGACCCTCGCCCACATGGCGGTGAAGGGCGACACCTCCATCGGTTCGGCCACCTTCTTCGCGGCCCAGCAGGACTTCTCCGAGGCCGGGGATCTGCTGCTGTTCACCAACGAGGACTGGTTGAAGGACCTGGAGGCCAAGATGGACGAGGGCGGCGGCGTACTGTC
Organism: Phenylobacterium sp.; assembly: GCF_044372605.1. GTDB lineage: Bacteria > Pseudomonadota > Alphaproteobacteria > Caulobacterales > Caulobacteraceae > Phenylobacterium. The sequence continues at coordinate 631 of NZ_JBILRO010000269.1, read as the reverse complement.
CGGCGCGACCATGGCAGACACCTTCAACGCCCTGCGCGGCAATGACCTGATCTGGTCGTTCTTCGTCAACAACTACCTGCTCGGCAAGGAGCCAAAGCCCTTCGATCTGCTGTTCTGGAACTCCGATCAGACGCGGATGCCAAAGACACTGCACACCTTCTATCTGCGCAAGTTCTACGGCGAGAACGCGATGGCCAAGGGTGAACTGATGCTGGACAACGTTCGCATCGATCTCAGCCAGGTGAAGACGCCGATCTATGTGCAGTCGTCCAAGGAAGACCACATCGCGCCCGCGCGCTCGGTCTTCAAAGGGGCCAGACTCTTCGGCGGGCCGACCACCTTCACCATGGCGGGCTCCGGCCATATTGCCGGGGTTATCAATGCCCCCGTCGCACGCAAGTACCAGCACTGGATCAACCCCGCCCTGCCCGACTCTCTGGAGGAATGGCAGGCCGGCGCCGAGGAACACCCCGGATCCTGGTGGCCGCACTGGGCCGCCTGGCTTGGCGAGCGCTCCGGGGGGATGGTCCCGGCCCGCGATCCCGCGCAGGGACCATTCAAGCCGCTGGGTGATGCGCCGGGCGAGTATGTGAAGGTCAAGAGCTGAGGTGAAGATCGGGCAGTCCTGAGT
>NZ_JBILRO010000268.1:0-4356 GCF_044372605.1 Phenylobacterium sp. | reverse complement strand
AGTTGGCCAATGGCCATTCCGGCAAGGAAAGCCGCGACTGTGGCCTGGGTCGCCGCCGGGGTGGCATCCAGCGACTGCCCGATGGCCGGCAGGGTACTGAGGTACATATCGATCGCCAGCGGCCCCATGGCGGTGAGCGATCCCAGAAGGATCACCAACCCCCAGGGCGTCGGCGGCGAAGCGGATGAAGGGTTGGCGGACGTCACGGCGCCCATGCCCTACTGGACACATAGGGGTCGGCGATACCCCAAACCGCACGGAGCCCCCCATGTCAGCGCTCGAAACCATGATGCCGCCGGTGCAGACGGCCTCCGTCAATGGCGTGGAGCTGGCTTACTATGAGGTGGGGCCGCGCGGGCAAGGCGTGCCGATCATCTTCTGCCACGGTTTCCCGGAGCTGGCGTTCTCGTGGCGCCACCAGCTCCAGGCCTGCGAGGCGGCGGGACGCTGGGCTATCGCCCCGGACCAACGCGGCTACGGACTGTCGTCGAAGCCCGACGCCGTGGACGCCTACGATATCGATCAGCTGACCGCCGACATGGCCGGCCTGCTGGATCATCTGGGCGTGGAGAAGGCGATCTTCTGCGGCCACGACTGGGGCGGCATCGTGGTCTGGCAGATGCCGCTGATCCATCCCGATCGCGTGGCGGGCGTCATCGGCCTCAACACCCCCTTCATGCCGCGCGCGCCGGCCGACCCGATCGCGATCATGAGGGCGCGCTTCGGACCGGACATGTACATCGTCTGGTTCCAGAATCCGGATGAGCCGGAGGCAGTGCTGGGCGCCGACACCACCAGAACCATGGCCTTCTTCATGCGCAAACCCGCCGCGCAGCCGGTTACAGTCCAGCCCGACGCCTCGGGATCGACGTTTGCGTTCAAGGACCTGTTGCGCAACTGGGACGGCGTGACCGGCGGCGAACCCCTGCTGACGCCCGACGAACTGGCCGTGTTCGCCGAGGCGTTCCGGGCCGGCAGCTTCTTCGGCCCGGTCAGCTGGTACCGTAACTTCACCCGCAACTGGGAGCGCTCGGAGACCCTGCCCACCCGGATCGACGGTCTGCCCTGCCTGATGATCACCGCCGAGCTGGACGCCGTGCTGCCCCCGTCGGCCGCTGAGCACATGGCGGGCTTCATCGGCGATCTGGAGACGGTGATGGTGGCCGGATCGGGCCACTGGACGCAGCAGGAAAAGCCGGAAGAGGTGAACGCCCTGATCCTGGGCTGGCTCGACAGGCGTTTCCCGACGTAAAAGACGCATATGGAACGCAACACCCCGGCGCAGGCCTTCTCGTCCACCTCGAATCGCCGGGGTCTCTTCGCCGACAACGAGCCTTTCGATTCAGGCTGGCTGGCCACCGACGGGCCGCACGAGATCTACTACGAGCAGTGCGGCGTACAGGACGGCAAACCCTGCGTGATCCTGCACGGCGGCCCGGGCGGCGCGATCAACCCCACCATGCGGCGTTTCTTTGATCCGTCGAAGTGGCGGATGGCCCTGTTCGATCAGCGCGGCTGCGGCAAGAGCCGGCCCAACGCCAGCCTGGACGACAACACCACCTGGTCGCTGATCGCCGACATCGAGCGGCTGCGCGAGCATCTGGGCGTAGAGAAATGGTGCGTCTTCGGCGGGTCCTGGGGTTCCACCCTGGCGCTGGCCTACGCCATCACCCACCCGGAACGGGTGGAGAGCCTGGTACTCAGGGGCATCTTCCTGCTCACCCCGCGCGAGCTGCGCTGGTTCTATCAGGACGGCGCATCGATGCTGTTCCCCGACGCCTGGGCGCGGTTCTGCGCGCCGATCCCGCTGGAAGAGCGGGGCGACATGATCAGCGCCTACCACAAACGGCTGACCCATACGGACCGGCGCATTCAGGCCGAGGCCGCTACCGCCTGGAGCCAGTGGGAGGGCGACACCATCTCCATCCGCGGCCCCGAAGCCCGGCCGTCCAAGTTCAACGAGGTCGACTTCGCCATCGCCTTCGCGCGGATCGAATGCCACTTCTTCGCCAACGGCGGGTTCTTCGACAGCGAGAACTGGATTCTGGAAAACGTGAGCAAGCTGGCCGGGATTCCGGGCTGGATTGTCCAGGGCCGCTTCGATGTGGTGACCCCGATGGACAGCGCCTGGCGCCTCAAGACGGCATGGCCGAAGGCGCGTTTCGAAGTGGTCTGGGACGCTGGCCACGCCTCGACCGAGCCGGGAATCGTCGACGGTCTGGTCCGTGCGACGGAGGCGGCGCTCAGGGTTTGAGTTACGTCAGCAAGCAGAGGGCTGCGGCCCCGTCGGGGACAGCCTCAGTCGGGATTTTTCGATCAAAGGTCGCCAGGCGACCGACGTTGGCGACGGCCAACGCCAGAAGATAGATATCCGTCACGTCGCCGGAACTGAGAAGACGGCGGCGAACCAGATGCTGCTGATCTCGCAGACTTATGGCGTCCGGCCAGAACACATGACCCGGCAGGGCGCATAGGGCCTCAAGCGCTGGCAGTACAGCTGAGGCTGAACCATGTGGTGTCGGGTAGCGCGGTCCCCCAACAATACGCAGGACGCCGTTTTCGGTCAGAGGGCAGGTTGCGAACGAATGGCGTCCCTCGCGTGCAAACCAGGCGTGGGCCCGAGAGCTGTCGACATGGGACCGATCGATGAGAGCAATGAGGATGTTGACGTCGAGCAAAAACGTCACAGCGTCTCGTCATCAAGCTGCTTGATCAGTTCGGGCGTGACGATTGCGCCAGGTCTGACCGGTAGCTGCAAGATGCCATTCAGATAGGTCGGCTCGGCTGGCGTCGCAGGCGCAAGCGCCTCGCGGATGAGGTCCGAGATGACCTGTCCGACAGGCCGCCCCTGAACCTGGGCTATATGTTTGGCCGCGAGCAGAACGTCGTCGTCGATCGCAAGTGTCGTACGCATTGGACCCTCCTGCATCACGCATCATACATCAGATGCGGGCAGAATGAATTCAGACAAATGATCCCTTGCCGCTGGTCACTTCAGAATACCGGTGCACCCGGACAGACTGGACCAGGCCAAACCCGATCATCACCGTCAGCATCACGGTGCCGCCATAGCTGAGCATCGGCATCGGCACGCCCACCACCGGCGCCAGTCCCATCACCATCAGGCCGTTGATCATCACATAGAGGGTGAAGGTGGCGGTGACGCCCGCCGCGGCCAGCCGTCCGAAGTGGCTGTGGCTGAGATAGGAGGTCCGGAGCGCCATGAAGATCGCCGCGCCATAGAGGATCAGAAGTGAGGCGCAGCCGACAAAACCGAACTCCTCGGCGAGCGCGGCAAAGATGAAGTCGGTCTGTTTCTCGGGTAGGAAATTGAGCTGACTCTGGGAGCCCAGCCCATAGCCCTTGCCCAGCAGGCCGCCGGAGCCTAGCGCAATCATCGACTGCAGAATGTGATAGCCCGAGCCCGAGGGATCGCTCTCGGGGTCGAGAAAGGTCAGCACCCGCTGGCGTTGATAGTCGTGCATGCCGAAGATGACGTAGGGCGGGATCACGGCCAGCACCCCGGCCACGGCGGTGGCGATGATCTTCCAGGAGAGGCCGGCCAGCACCACGATGGCGCCGCCGGTCATGGCGATCAGCAAGGCGGTGCCCAGATCCGGCTGGTGCGCCACCAGCAGCACCGGGACGGCGATCATCAACGCCGGAATGAACAACCACCATGACAACCGGGCGCGCTCCGCCGACACGCCGTGATAGAGCCGCGCCAGCGCCAGCACGATGCCGATCTTGATCACCTCTGAGGGCTGGAAGCTGAAACTGCCAATGGACAACCAGCGCTGGGCGCCCAGCCTGATGTCACCGACCAGCTCCACCGCGATCAGCAACAGCACGCCCAGGCCATAGATCGGATAGGCCAGCGTGAACCACATCCGCAGATCCACCATCGCCAGAGCGATCAGGATCACAATGCAGATCCCGAACCGACTGGCATGCGCCGCCGCCCAGGGTGTCCAGGAAGATCCGGCGATGGAGAACAACATCAGCGATCCGGCCCCGGCGATCAGGCACAACACGAGGACAAACAGCCAGTCGATTTCGGTCAGCTTGACGGTCAGCCGATCGCGTTCACCGGGGCGGGTCAGGGCGGACACGGTCATGCCGGACCTCCAGGGATGGCGGCCGTCCGTTCGATGGTGGTGGACTGGGGCACGGTGTCCAGTTCCGGGTCGGGCGCCATTTCGGGCATCGGCAACGGCTTTTCGATCCGCGCGCGGATCTCCGGATCCTTCAACAGCGTGGTGCGCATGATCTCCCTCGCACGCGGCGCTGCGGCGGTCGACCCGCCCATACCGTGCTGCACCACCACGGCTATGGCGTAACGAGGGGCGTCAATGG
>NZ_JBILRO010000266.1:0-4447 GCF_044372605.1 Phenylobacterium sp. | reverse complement strand
TGGTGATCGCAGCCACCTCAGGCGCATTGTCGCCCATGGCCTCCGCAAAGATCGCCACCGCCAGGCCGCGCCAGCTCACTTCGCCGCTGTTGGCGAAGTGCAGGATCCCGAATGCCGGGTCGCCAGCCTTCGCCGCCGACAGCCGTTCCGCGTGGGAGAGGATGAACCCCGCAAGGTCCGCCGCCGAGGTGGGCCTGCCACGCTGGTCGTCGACCACGCGCAATGGATTTCCCGCCGCGCCAACCCTCAGCATGGTCTTCACGAAGTTCTTGCCGTGGGCCGACACGACCCAGGATGTGCGGATATTCACCGCCCGGTCGCAGGCCGCCAGCACGGCACGCTCGCCTTCCAGCTTGGTCAATCCATAGATGTTCAGCGGATGGGTGGCGGCGTCCTCGGCATAGGGCGCGCCGCCCGCGCCATCGAACACATAGTCCGTCGAGATGTTCACCAGCGCGGCCCCCAGGGCTCCGCAGGCGCGCGCGATGGCGCCCGGCGCCGCAGCATTGATTGTGCGCGCCAGGTCCTGTTCGGTCTCCGCCAGATCCACAGCCGTATAGGCCGCAGCGATCACCACCAGATCCGGGGCGATCTCGACGACCTTGCGGGCCGCAGCCTCCGGATCGGCCAGATCACAATCGGCGCGGGACAGGGCGGTAATCGCCACATCGTGAGCCGGCGCCTGGCGCAGCAGCTCCGTCGCCAGCTGGCCGGTGGTTCCGAATTGCAGGATCTTGAGCGCCATTCAGTCGTCATAGCGCGAAATGAAAACCCCTCAAGACTCCCTCGATGGTCGATTGGGGCAGCGCGCGCATCCTAGAATCGGTATGTGAACTCAAGTCATGGGCCGGGTGGGCCCGTGTTTCGCACCTGGAGAACGACGGTGGAGGCTCGAACGGACGGGATGCGACAACCGGGAGGGCCGCCCGCCATGGGCCGCCGCCGGGGTCCCGACCTCACCACCGGCCCCATCGGCAAGACGCTGATCCTGTTCGCCCTGCCGGTCATGGGCACGAACATTCTGCAGTCCATGAATGGGTCGGCCAACGCCATCTGGGTCAGCCACGTACTGGGCGAGTCGGCTCTGACGGCGATTTCCAACTCGAACCAGATCTTCTTCCTGATGATGGGCGCGATGTTCGGCATGAGCATGGCCGCCAACATCATGATCGGTCAGGCAGTGGGCGCCGATGATCGCGCACTGGCCACCCGCGTGGTCGGCACGGCGACCCTGTTTTTCCTGGCGATATCCGTCGTCGTCGGCATTGCGGGCTTTACGCTGACGCCGGCCATTCTGGCGGGCATGGGCACGCCGCAGGGCGCCCGCGAGCTGGCCACCGCCTATCTGCGCATCATCTTCGGCGCCATTCCGATCATCTACTTCTTCACCTTCCTGATGATGGGCCAGCGGGGCGCCGGAGACTCGCGGACGCCATTCTACTTCTCGCTGATCGCCGTGGTCTTTGAGATGAGCTTGAATCCGCTGCTGCTGATCGGCGTGGGGCCGTTTCCGCGGCTGGGTATCGTCGGGTCGGCAATCGCCACGCTCATCGCCCAGGGCACGACCCTGGCCGTGATGATCGCCTGGCTCTATCGCAAGAAGAGTGTTCTGGTGCTGAGCCGTGCCGAATGGCGCGCTTTCCGGCCGGACTATGAGGTCGCCAAGGGGCTCCTGTTCAAGGGCCTGCCCATGGCGTTCCAGATGATGGTCATCAGCCTGGCGGCGGTGACCATGATGAGCTTCGTGAACTCCTATGGCGTGACCACCGCGGCGGCATATGGCGCGGCCGTGCAGGTCTGGACCTATGTGCAGATGCCGGCCATGGCGCTGGGCGCTGCCGTGTCATCCATGGCGGCCCAGAACGTGGGCGCGGGCAACATGGAGCGGGTCGGCAAGATCGCCCGGGTCGGGGTCCTCTACGCTGGGGTCTTTTCGGCTGTGCCGATCGTCCTGATCTATCTGCTGGACCCGTTCATTCTGCAGGCATTCCTGCCGGCTTCCAGCCCGTCCCTGCCGGTCGCCATCCACATAAACTCCATTGTGCTCTGGGGTTTCATCCCGTTTGGGATGGCCTTCATCTTCACCGGCATCGTGCGCGCAACCGGTGCCGTCTGGCCGCCCCTGATCGCCATGGTGATCGCGCTCTGGGGCGTTCGGGTCCCGCTCGCCAACATCCTCGAGCCCATGCTGGGCGCCGACGCCATCTGGATCAGCTTCCCGGCCGGCAGTCTCATGAGCCTGGTGCTGGCCGCCGCCTACTATCGCTGGGGCGGCTGGCGGAAATCGCGGATGCTGCAAACACGCCCGAATGGTGACGCCGCCGACACCGGCATGGCGACGCCAGCCAGCGTCGAGGCGACGGAAACCATCAGCCATACGTCTCCATCAACGCCGAATAGGCCAGTGTCCTGAGTTCACGCCGGATCGGATAGGTCGACGAAGGCAGAAGCTGGGTCATGAACACCGCTGTCACCTGCTCCAGCGGGTCGCACCAGAACGCGGTGGAGGCCGCGCCGCCCCAGTAGAACTCGCCCTGGCTGCAGGGAATCAACGTCTGAGGCGGATCAAACACCACCGCCACACCCAGGCCAAAGCCCACGCCGGCATTGGTGCTTTCCGAGAACAGCGATCGCGACAGCTCGGTCAGGTCCTGTCCGCCGGGAAGGTGGTTTGACGCCATCAGATCGACGGTCTTGGGCGCCAGGATCCGCACGCCATCCAGTTCACCCCGATTGGTCAGCATGGTGGCGAACCGCATGTAGTCGGCCGCTGTGCCCACCAGTCCGCCGCCGCCGGACAACAACTTCGGCGGCGCGAGGTAAGGGCTCTTCGTCGGGTCGTCCTGCAGCTTCATCTTGCCGCCGGGCGCGGCCTCATAGCAGGCGGCGAAACGGGCCCGCTGGTCTTCACGAACATGGAACCCGGTATCGACCATCTTCAGCGGGTCAAAGATGCGCTCCTGCAGCGCCTGGTCCAGCGGTTTGCCCGAGACCTTCTGGACCAGATAGCCGACCACATCTGTCGCCACCGAATAGTTCCAGGCCTCGCCCGGCGAGAACTCCAGCGGCAGCTTGGCCAGCATCTGGATCATCGCTTCCAGATCATGTTCGCCATGCATGTTCTCCAGCTTCAGCTTGCGATAGGCGGCGTCGACATTGGTGCGGTTCTGAAAGCCGTAGGTCAGGCCCGACGTGTGACGCATCAGGTCGACCACCTGCATCGGTCGGGCCGTCGGCGTGGTCAGCCAGGGGCCGACACCGGCGGCGAAGACCCCGAGGTTCGCCCACTCCGGAATGTGCTTGGCCACCGGATCATCCAGCGCGATCAGCCCCTCTTCCACCAGCGTCAGCAGCGCCACGCAGGCCACCGGCTTGGTCATGGAATAGAGGCGATAGACGCTGTCCTCGGCCAGTTTGACGCCGCGTTCAGGATCCTGCTGACCCAGTACCGACTGGTGGACCACTTCTCCATCGCGGGCGAGCACGAACTGGGCGCAGGGCATGCGGCCTGAGGCCACATACTTCTCCTGCAGGAAGCGATCGATCCGCTGCAGGCGATCCTTGGAAAACCCGTGCTGCTTGGCCTTGCCCATCTTCTTCCCCTTCATGAACCTTCGAAGGCTCATTTGCCCTTGCCTTACGTGCGGTCGCAAGCGCGAGCGTGCGCTTGGGAGGGCCCGTCCATGTCAACTGTAAGCTCGGAACGCGACGGGCGCATTGCGATCATAACAATTGAGCGCCCGGAGCGCCGCAATGCGGTCGATGGCGCAACAGCGACCGCGCTGTACGACGCTTTCAAGGCGTTTGACGCCGATGACAGCCTTGATGTGGCGGTGCTGACAGGACGCGGGGGTTACTTCTGCGCCGGCGCGGATCTAAAGGCGATCAGCAGCGGATCCGGCAACCCGGTAAAATCCGACGGCGACTTCGGGCCGATGGGCTGTACGCGGCTCAAGCTGGGCAAGCCGGTGATCGCGGCCGTCGAAGGTCCGGCGGTGGCCGGCGGACTGGAAGTGGCTTGCTGGGCCGACCTGCGGGTGGCGGCCGAGGGGGCCACCTTCGGCGTATTCTGTCGCCGTTTCGGTGTGCCCCTGATCGACCTGGGCACCGTGCGACTGCCGCGCCTGATCGGTGCCTCCCGCGCCATGGATCTGATCCTCACCGGGCGCGCGGTTTCGGCCCAGGAGGCCCTCGACATCGGCCTGGCCAACCGGCTGGCACCCGAGGGCGGTGCCCTGGCCGCCGCGCTGGAACTGGCCCGCCAGATCAGCGCCTTCCCGCAACTGTGCATGCGCAATGACCGGCTCTCCGCGCTGGAACCGTGGTCGCTGAGCTGGGATGAGGCCCAGGCGTTCGAGGTCAAGGTCGGCCTAGAGACCCTGCGCACCGGCTCCGCCGTCGAGGGCGCCAGCCGGTTCGCGGCCGGCGAGGGGCGTTCAGGTCAGTT
>NZ_JBILRO010000048.1:0-16470 GCF_044372605.1 Phenylobacterium sp. | reverse complement strand
ATTTCGCCAGAGAGGTCCCATGGCTCGCGTCACCGTCGAAGACTGCATTGAAAAAGTGCCCAACCGCTTCAGCCTCGTTCTGCTGTCGTCGCATCGGGCCCGCGCCGTCTCGGCCGGTTCACCGATCATGGTGGATCGCGACAACGACAAGAACCCGGTTGTCGCGCTTCGCGAGATTGCGGACGACGTGGTCGACGCTGAGGAGCTGAAGGAAGCCCTGATCCTCTCGCTGCAGCGCGTCGACGAACGCTCCGAAGCCGAGGAAGAGGCCGAGACCCTGGCCCTGCTCGCCGACCCCACGCACATGCAGATGAGCGAGCTTGAGTTGATCCGCGCCCTGCAAAGCGACCGCGACGGCGGTCAGGAGGAGCGGTACTGAGCCCCGAAGGCGCAGAACCCCTCCTGAAAGACGCGGCCAGCCAGCCTGCCGCCGTGCTCCCCGACGTATCCGTAGCTGAACCGCCCGCGCCCCCACCGCGGCCAAAGATGCTGCGCCAGTTCGAGCTGATCGAGAAGGTCCGCTCCTACGACCCGACCGCTGACGAGGCATTGCTGAACCGCGCCTATGTCTATGCCATGCGGGCTCATGGCGCGCAGAAGCGGGCGTCCGGCGATCCCTACTTCGCTCACCCGATCGAGGTGGCCGGCATCCTCACCGACTATCGCCTCGACACAGAGACCATCGTCACCGCCCTGCTGCACGATGTCATCGAGGACACGGAGACCACACGGGAAGACATCGAGCGTCTGTTCGGCGCGGAAGTCGCCGAACTGGTGGAAGGCGTCACCAAGCTCTCCAAGCTGGAGCTTTCCGAAGCCCACCTTCGCCAGGCCGAAAACCTGCGCAAGTTCATCCTGGCGATCTCCAAGGATGTGCGCGTCCTGCTGGTCAAGCTGGCTGACCGCCTGCACAACATGCGCACCCTGCACTTCATCAAGCAGGCGGCAAAGCGGGAACGGATCGCCCGCGAAACACTCGACATCTACGGCCCGCTGGCCCGTTCGATCGGCGTCCACCGGATCTGCGAGGAGCTCGAGGAACTCGCCTTTGCCCACCTCAATCCCGTGGCGCGCGACGCGATCATGCGGCGCCTGGCGGTGCTGCGGAGCGAGCAGGGCGGGGCGGTCTCCACAGTCAGCCAGGAAATGTCGACGCGGCTGGAAGCGGCCGGCATCACCGCGCGCGTCTATGGCCGCGAGAAGCACGCCTTTTCGATCTGGCGGAAGCTGCAGCGCAAATCCATCGGCTTTTCCCAGCTGTCCGACATCTATGCCTTTCGGGTGATCGTCGACAGCGAGGAGGACTGCTACCGGGCGCTGGGCGTCATCCATCGAGCCTGGCCGTCTGTGCCGGAGCGTTTCAAGGACTACATCTCCACGCCCAAGCGCAACAACTACCGGTCACTCCACACCACCGTGGTCGGCTACAAGGGTATGCGCATCGAGATGCAGATCCGCACCGACGCCATGGATCTGGTGGCCGAAGAGGGCGTGGCTGCCCACTGGCGCTACAAGAACAAGTCCTACGGCTTCGACGCCGAGCACCAGAAGGCCGCTGGCGGCCGGGACCCGCTGGTCAATCTGCGTCATCTTGTTCAGGTGCTGGAGCACGGCGGCGACGCCGAGGAACTGGTCGAGCATGCCAAGCTTGAGATGTACCTTGATCAGGTGTTCGTCTTCACGCCCAAGGGCAAGCTGGTCAGCCTACCGCGCGGCGCCATGCCGCTGGACTTTGCCTATGGCCTTCACACCGACATCGGCGACACCACGGTCGGCGCCAAGATCAATGGCGAGCTGAAGCCGCTACGCACGGCGCTGGCCAATGGTGACGTGGTCGAGGTGATCCGGGGCGGAAAGCCGGCGGTCCCGCTGGACTGGCGTTCGCTGACGGTCACAGGCCGGGCGCGCTCGGCCATTCGTCGCCACCTTCGCCAGACTGAGCGCGAGGAGTTCATCCGGCTTGGTCGCGCCACCCTGGACCAGACCTTCGATGCCGCCGGCAAGAGCCGCAAGGACGTTTCCCTCCGTCCCGCCCTGGAGCGGTTTGCTGCCGCCACCGAGGAAGATCTTTTCGAAGCCGTCGGTCGGGGCCGCGCAACGCCCTCACAGGTTCTGGCGATCGTGTTCCCCGGCCTCAAGCCTGCCGAGCGCGAGGCTGCGACCGCGCGTCGACATGTCCGCGACGCCAAGCACGCCCGTCTCTATGTGCGCGGAGGCGGTCTGACCCCGGGCGTCACCCTGCATTTCGCGGAATGCTGCTCGCCGGTTCCGGGCGACCGCATCGTCGGCATCCTGGCCAAGGACGGGCCCGGCGTCACAGTTCACACCATTGATTGCGAAAAACTGGTGGATTACGAGGATCGCGAGGACCTCTGGCGCGACCTGCAGTGGACCCCGGAGGCTGAGCGCAATGCCATCGCGCGCGCCCGCCTGACCGCCACGATCCGCAATGCGCCGGGCGTGCTCGGCCAGGTCTGCACGGTAATCGGCGAGGCAGGCGGCAACATTGTCGGGCTGCGCATGAACCACCGTCAGTCCGACTTCTTCGATGTCCTGATCGACGTGGACGTCAATGACGCCCGCCACCTGACGCATATCTCGGCAGCCCTGCGCGCCAATCCCAGCGTCGAAGAGGTCGAACGGACCAAGGGGTAAGGCGACGCCATCTTTCGCCGGCCGCAAAACGGGACTATCTCCGGTCCTATGAACACAGAAGACGTACTTGCAGAATTTCGCGGCGCGGGCGCGCTGCGGGAAGGCCACTTCATCCTGGCCTCCGGCCGCCACAGCGCCATGTTCCTGCAGAAGAATCTGGTCTTCCAGTACGCGGACCGGACGGAGCGTCTCTGCAAGGCGTTGGCGGCGAAGATCGAGGCGCGGTTCGGCAAGCCGGACGTGATCGTCTCACCTGCGGTGGGCGCCATCATTCCGGGCTACGAGACCGCCCGCTGGCTCGGTGTGCCGTCAATGTTCGTTGAACGGGAAGACGGCGGCTTCAAGCTGCGCCGCGCGTTCCGGATCGAACCCGGCGCCAAGGTGGTCATATTAGAGGATGTGATCACCACCGGCGGCTCGTTCCGTGAGGCTGTGGCGCCCATCGAGGCGGCGGGCGGGGTAATCCTGGGCTGCGCCTGTATCGTAGACCGCTCGGGCGGCAAGGCCGATGTGGGCTGGCCGTTGGTGGCGCTGGCCACGCTGGATGTGCCGTCCTGGCACGCCGATGCGCTGCCGCCGGAACTCGCGGCTCTGCCGGCCGAGGAACCCGGGTCCAAGAGGCTGCGCGCATGAGCCGTCTTCGCCTTGGCGTGAACATCGACCACGTGGCCACCGTCCGGAACGCCCGGGGGGAGGGTTATCCCGATCCCGTTCGCGCCGCCGAGATGGCGCTCGCCGCGGGCGCAGACGGCATCACCGCCCACCTGCGTGAGGATCGCCGTCACATCTCGGACGCTGATATCGAACAACTGGTCGTAACCTGCCGCCGCCGGGGTCGGCCCTTGAACTTCGAGTGTGCTGTCACCGCAGAGATGGAGGCGATCGCGCTGGCCCATCTTCCCCACGCCGCCTGCCTGGTGCCGGAGCGGCGTGAGGAGGTCACCACCGAGGGCGGCCTGGATATCATCAAGGGCCACAACACCATCGCGCCTGTCGTGAACCGGCTGGTGAGCGCCGGCATCCGCGTCTCCTGCTTCATAGACGCCGATCCGGTGCAGGTGGCCGCGTCAAAGGCCGTCGGGGCCCAGGTGATCGAACTCCACACCGGGGCCTACTGCCAGGCCGTGCGGGAGCGTCGTCCCGAGGCCGATGCCTTGCTCCAGAGACTGCGCGCCGCCGCAACCGAGGGCGCGCGACTGGGCCTCGAAGTGCATGCCGGCCACGGTATCGATTATGAGACGGTCAAACCCGTGGCCGCCATCCCCGAGCTTATGGAACTCAACATCGGTCACTTCCTGATCGGTGAGGCGATTTTCATCGGCCTCGGTCCCGCCATCCAGCGGATGCGCGCGCTGATGGACGAGGCGCGCGCCGTCAAAGCCGCATGATCCTCGGCCTGGGCTCCGATCTCTCCGACATCCGCCGTATCCAGGCCAGTCTGGACCGCTTCGGCGACCGTTTTCGCGAACGCGTCTTCACCGAGCTTGAGCGTACCCGCTCCGAGCGCAAGCCCGACGCCGCCGCCAGCTACGCCAAACGCTTCGCCGCCAAGGAGGCCTGCGCCAAGGCCCTGGGCACCGGCATGCGTCGCGGCGTCTTCTGGCGCGACATGGGCGTGATCAACATGCGGTCCGGCCAGCCCACCATGGCGCTGACCGGCGGCGCGCTCGCCCGGCTGCAAGAGATAACGCCTGAGGGCATGAGGGCGGTCATTCACCTGACCCTCACCGACGATCATCCCTATGCGCAGGCCTTCGTGATCATCGAGGCGTTGCCGCAATAGCCGCCTTCAGACGATCCTGCTCTTTCGATCACCCCAATAGCGATCCCGCAGCACCCGCTTGTAGAGTTTGCCCGTCGGCAGGCGCGGCAGTTCTGCCTCGAAGTCCACCGATCGCGGACACTTCAGCCCCGCCAGATGCTGCCGGCAGAAGGCGATCAGTTCCGCCGCCGTCTCCGGACCGGGCTCGACCCCTGGCATCAACTGCACCACCGCCTTGACCTCTTCGCCGAGATCCTCGTGCGGGATCCCGAACACCGCCGCATCCGCCACCTTGGGATGGGTGATCAGCAGGTTCTCGCATTCCTGCGGATAGATGTTCACCCCGCCGGAGATGATCATGAAGGTCGCCCGGTCGGTCAGATAGAGAAACCCGTCGTCGTCCACGTAGCCCACGTCCCCCACCGTCGCCATGGTTCCGTCAGCCGAGCGCGTCTCGTTGGTGCGATCAGGGTCCTGGAAGTATTCAAAGGCGTTGGCCATCTTGAACCAGAGCGTGCCCGGCTGGCCCGGCGCGGAGGGGTTCATCTCGTCGTCCAGAACATGCAACTCGCCGGAGACGACGCGGCCGACCGTACCCCGGTGGGCGAGCCATTCGGCGCTGTCACAGGTGGTGAACCCCAGGCCTTCGGTGGCGCCGTAGTACTCGTGGATGATCGGACCCCACCAGTCGATCATTGCCTCCTTGACCTGGGGCGGACAGGGGGCGGCGGCGTGGACGGCGAATTCCAGCGATGAAAGGTCGTAGCGGGTCCTCACCTCGTCCGGCAGCTTCAGCATCCGTGAGAACATGGTTGGCACCAGCTGGCTGTGGGTGATCCGATATCGCTCGATCAGGCCCAGATACTGTTCGGGATCAAAGTGCTCCATGATCACCACTGTGCCGCCGCGCATGATGGCAAGCCCCACGGCCGCCTGGGGCGCGGAGTGGTAGAGCGGCGCGGGCGACAGATAGATCATCCCGTGGCGATAGCGCCAAAGTCCGTCCAGGAACGAGAACAGCGCGGCATTCTCCGAGGGTGGGAGCTCCGGCAAGGGCCGCAGAATCCCCTTGGGCTTTCCTGTCGTACCCGAGGAATAGAGCATCGCCGCGCCTGAGCTCTCGTCGGCGATGGGCGTCGACGGAAACCCGCCCACGGCCTCGTCCAGATTGAACACCCGCTCGCCATCACCAGGTCCGTCCACCACCAGACACCGCTCCACGCCCGGCGCCAGCGCCATGGCCTTAAGCGCCACCTCCCGCTTGGCCTGCGAGGTAATCAGCACCCGCGAAAGGCTGTTGGTGAGGATGTAGGCCAGCTCCTCCGGCGTCAGATAGGAGTTGACGCAGGTGTAGTAGAGGCCTGACCTGGCCCCCGCGCCGCAAGCCTCCAGATACCGGGCGTTATTCTCCATGATAATCGAATAGTGGTCGTTCCGGTTCAGCCCCACCGACCTGAAATAGTGCGCCAGCCGGTTGGTCCTGGCCTCCAGCTCGCCATAGGTCACCGTCTCGCCGGTGGACGCCATGATGAAGGCGGGGTGGTCGGGCTGGGTCTTGGCGTGGGCGCCGGGGTACATCTGGACGTTTCCTCTTGCTCGCCCCGCTAGCAGATGAGGCTCAAGCGTGCGCTGTCAATGCCCCCGCTTGAGCCTCCCGTGGTGTCCGCTAAGCTGGCCCTGCCATTCCACGGAGTCTGCCATGCGATTTCTTGCGATCACGACCTTGGTCGTCGCCGCCCTGACGACAGTCCCGGCTCATGCCGACACCCTCCGTGAGATCACGACCAAAGGCATCATCATGTCGGTGCAGGGTACGGACATCGACGTCACCTACACCCCCGACGGCAAGTTCACCGCCCTCGACGGCCAGATCACCGGCGCCTGGCGGATCGACGGCGACAAGCTCTGCACAAGCTCCAACTTCGATCCCAACGAAACCTGCACCGCCTTTCCTGTGGACAAGAAGTCCGGCGACAGCTTCGAGATGTCGGGGCCTCAGGGCGTGGCCACGATCACGATCAAATGACGGCGCTCCAGCCGCCGGCGGGGTTCATCGACACCCCGAATCCCCCGGTCGCGGGACCTGGGCGCCTGGTCTCGCGGGTCGAGGAGATCACCATCAACCGCCCGCTGCTCTATGGGCTGGGCGATTTCCCCTACGCCGTCTGGATGCGCGGTTCACTGGTCCGCACCAGGGTGATCGCGGAAGGCCGCGTGGCGTAGCCGCAGCCTGACCCTGACCGGGCCGGCAGGCAGTTGGTCATGTGATGAAGGAATTTACCGCAGAAAGGCGCTGAAAACGCAGAAGGGCGCCCGGGGTTCGCCCACGCGTTGTCATCCCGGTTTCGCCATGGGCGAAGACCGAGACCCATAAACGCCGGGGTCGAGATATTGGCACGGCATCGCCGCAGCAGCGCTATCCGGAAGCGCCAGCGTTTATGGATTACGGTGACGCTTGCAACAATCCCCAAATCATCCGGCCGCGGCCAACCCGGCGCCGGTCAACTGCAACATTCAACGTAGCCGACAATCGCGATTAGCAAAAAAACTCACCCACCACCCCCATCCTACGTCCGATCCTGACGTACCTCTATGTTCCACTCCAATCCATGACCGCGACCACCCCTGATCGAGGCGCCGAGATGCTGGCTGAGCTGGCTGAGATGGATCTCAGTGCCGCGAAGCATATCCACGCCCAGCTGCTCGCCGCCACAGAGGCGAGCGAGGTCGCCGATCTCAGCCGGTCCTACCAGCGCGCGTCGCGCTGCGTGCGCCAGACCCTGGCGCTGAAGGCGAAGCTGGCCTGCGAGGGGGCCGGAGAGACGCGGTCGGTCTGGACATCGCCGCGCGCCGATGAGGTGTCGCGCCGGTTGCACGGTTTCGCCGTCGATGACCGCACGATCGAGCTACAGCATGCCGTAGATCGGGTGATCCTGGCCGAACATCCCGAACACGAGCCGGCCCGCGAGGCGCTGATCACGCGGTTGGACCGCGAAATCGACGATTGGGTCCACGAGCCCGACTTCGTGACCAGGGACCTCGACGCCCACGTTCTGCACGCTTGCCGCGCCCTTGGTCTCAACGAAGGGCTCGCCCGCCAATGGCGGGACCTGCCCGAGGCCGATTTTGATCCGGCCGACGAGGATGTTGATGATCCTGGCGCCGCCAGGCCCGGCGAAACCGGCCCCGACATTTCATTCGCGGGGGACGCCCAGGGCATGGGTGACGCCCCCCTGACCGGAGCCTCGGCAAGGGTCGACACCGGCTGAGCGGTGGCTCCGCCCGATCTGTCCTCAAGCTGATGGTCTCCAACCGGGGTGCCCCTCGCGCCCCGGACCCTGACCTGTTGCGCGATTTCTCCTTGCCAATCCGGCGATTGGCGGCGAGACGCGTTTTCACGTGTGTTGGGGATATCCGGCGACACCATACCCATTGACCATGCGCGGGTTCGTGTTGTGTTTCCCCATATGTGGCCGCGCCATTCCGCGTTTTCTGCGGCTCGCCTTGCCGTCCGCCATCACCCCTCCATCGGCGCCGATCTTGCTCCCGTCGTCGTGACCGGATAGGCAACACCCGCTTCGGGTCGCCGGAGCGGCCAAGGATCCGACATGAGCGAAACCCCCCAAGGCGCACCAGAAACCGGCCTGGCCGGCGGTGCGCTCAATGAGTTCGTGGAGATCGTGAAGACGGTCGTCTATGCACTGGCGATCGCGCTGTTCCTGCGGATCCTCTTCTTCCAGCCCTTCACGATCCCGTCGGCCTCGATGGAGCCGAACCTCTATGAGGGGGACTATGTGATCGTGTCGAAGTTCTCCTACGGCTACTCGCGCCACTCCATCCCCTTCAGCCCCCCGCTGTTCGAGGGCCGGGTGATGGGCAAGGTCGCCCAGCGCGGCGACATCGTGGTGTTCAAGCTGCCCAGCGACAACCGCACCGATTACATCAAGCGCGTGGTGGGGATCGGCGGCGACCGGGTGCAGATGCGCAATGGCCTGCTCTATGTGAACGACAAGCTGATCCAGCGGCTTCCGGAATCACCGGTGAAGTCGATCATGCCCTCCGGCGAGGTGGTCGATGTTGCGCGGTTCCAGGAGCGGCTGGAGAGCGGAAAATCCTATGACACCCAGGACTTCGGTCCCGACGGCGCCGAGGACAATACCGAGACCTTCGTCGTGCCCGAGGGCTACTACTTCATGATGGGCGACAACCGCGACAACTCGTCTGACAGCCGTGTGCCGCCCTTCGAGAGCGGCGTCGGGATGGTTCCTGCCGAAAATCTGGTCGGCAAGGCGCAGATCGTGCTGCTGTCCTGGAACCCGGAGGCCTCGATCTTCAAGCCCTGGACCTGGGTGCTGGATGCGCGGCCCAGCCGGTTCTTCAAAGTCCTGAAATGAACACCCGCACCGCGGCGATCGAGGAACTCGAGCGTCGTATCGGATACCACTTCGCTGATCGCGACCTTCTGGAGCGTGCGCTTACCCACGCCAGCGTCGGCGATGGCGCGCGCGAGGTGCGCCACAATGAACGTCTGGAGTTCCTGGGCGACCGGGTGCTCAACCTCTGCGCCGCCGAGCGATTGATGGCCCTGGACCCGGACAGTCGCGAGGGCGAGATGTCGCGCCGGCTCGCCAATCTGGTGAACTTTCATGCCTGCGCCCGGGCCGCGCACCGGGTGGGTCTGCCTGACGCCCTGCGTCTCTCGGCCAGCGCCACCAAGGTGGGGGCGCGCAAGTCCGACGCCGTGCTGGGCGACGCCTGCGAGGCGTTGATGGCGGCGCTTTACATTGATGGTGGGCTGGATACGGCCAAGGCCTTCTTCGCCCGCTTCTGGGCCGAGGAGTTCGAGGATCTCGACGCCCCGCGAAGCAAGGATCCCAAGACCCAGCTTCAGGAGTGGGCTCAAGGCCTGGGCCTGCCGCTGCCGCGCTATCAGATCATCAGCCGCGAAGGCCCGGCCCACGCACCGGTGTTCGTCATCGAGGTGGAGGTCGAGGGGTTCGCGGCCGAACGCGGGGAGGGCGGTTCCCGCCAGGCCGCCGAGAAGTCTGCAGCCCAGACCATGCTATTGAAGCGGGAGGGCGCAGAGTCCGCGCCGGAGACTGATCAATGACCACGCCCGCCAACCCTCGCGCCGGCTTCGCCGCCATCATCGGCGCGCCCAATGCGGGCAAGTCGACCCTGACCAACCGGCTGGTGGGGGCCAAGGTCTCGATCGTCACCCAGAAGGTCCAGACGACCCGCTTTCCCGTGCGCGGGGTCGCCATCGAGGGCGACGCCCAGATCGTGCTGGTCGACACCCCCGGCATCTTCCAGCCCCGCCGCAAACTGGATCGCGCCATGATCCGGGCGGCCTGGGGCGGGGCCGAGGACGCCGAGGTGATCGTGCATCTGGTGGACAGCGTCGCGGAGCTTGCGGCCCCCATGCGGGAGGGATCGCCCGCAGATCGCAAGGCCGCCATCGACGTGGAGTCCATCATCACCGGCCTCAAGGCCAACGGCAAACAGGCGATGCTGGCGCTCAACAAGATCGACGGCATGCGCCGCGATACCCTGCTGGGCCTGTCGCAGCGCCTGTTCGAGACCGGGGTCTATTCCGAGGTGTTCATGATCTCCGCCGCCGACGGTGCGGGCGTCGACGACCTGAAGTCCCGGCTGGCAGCCCTGATGCCGGAGAGCCCCTGGCTCTATCCCGCCGAGCAGACCGCCGACCTGCCGGCCCGGCTGCTTGCCGCCGAGATCACCCGGGAGAAGCTATATCTGCGGGTCCACGAGGAGCTGCCCTATTCGGCCGCGGTCGAGACCACCAAGTTCGAGGAACGTAAGGACGGCGGCGTACGCATCGAGCAGAACATCTATGTCGAGCGCGAGAGCCAACGCCCGATCATCCTGGGCAAGGGCGGCCAGACCGTGAAGTGGATCGGCCAGAAAGCCCGCGAGGAGTTGTGCGAGTTGCTGGACCGCCCGGTCCACCTGTTCCTCCACGTGGTGGTCGACGACAAGTGGGCCGACAAGCGCGAGTTCTACGGCGACGTGGGTCTGGACTACGACGCGTAGGCGCGATGGAATTCGAAGACGACGCCTTTGTGCTGAGCGCCCGCGTCCACGGCGAGACCGGCGCGATTGTCGAGCTGCTGACCGCCCATCACGGCAAGTGGGCCGCCCATGTGGCCGGCGGGGCCTCGCGGCGGATGAAGCCATTTCTGCAGGCGGGCGCGCAGGTCAATGTTCGATACCGCGCACGCGTCTCCGATCAGCTGGGGTCGGCCACGCTGGAGCCGGTGGGCGAGGGGCCCTCGGCGCTGTTCGATGACCCTCTGGCCCTGGCCGGGATTGCCGCCGCCGCCGCAGTGACCGCCGGCGCCTTGCCCGAGCGCGAGCCGCATCCCGGCGCCCACATGGCGTTCGAGGCGCTCGTGTCCGCCTTCGCCCACGATGCGATCTGGCCCGCCGTCTTCGTGCGGTTCGAGGCAGGGCTGCTGGCGGACCTGGGTTTCGGCCTTGATCTCTCCAAATGCGCCGCCACCGGGTCGACCGACGATCTGATCTACGTCAGCCCGAAGACCGGGCGCGCGGTCAGCCGAGAGGCCGGTGAGCCCTACAGGGACCGCCTGCTGGCGCTGCCGCCCTTCCTGCTGGCGGCCCAGTCACGTCTGGCGCCGGGCGACGTCGGCGCGGGTCTGACCCTGACGGCCTACTTCCTGGAAGCCTTCATCTTCAACCCGATGAACCGGCCATTGCCGCCGGCCCGTCTATGGTTGCTCGACCGTCTGACGGAGGCAGGGCGGCTGTAGCGAGACGCGAATCCTTCGCCGCGCTAGAAGCCCTCCATGGCCACCACCACCGCCCCGCCGCCGCCCGGCGACCGCATCATCGACGAACCGCTGACCGAGGCGTTGAGCCGGCGCTACCTCGCCTATGCGCTCAGCGTCATCACCGATCGCGCGCTGCCCGACGTGCGCGATGGCCTGAAGCCCGTGCAGCGCCGGGTGCTCTACGCCATGCGCGAGATGCGCCTGAACCCCGAGAACGCCGCGCGCAAGTGCGCCAAGGTCGTCGGCGAGGTGATGGGCGGCTATCACCCCCACGGCGACCAGTCGATCTACGACACCCTGGTGCGCATGGCCCAGGCTTTCGCCCAGCGCTATCCCCTGGTCGACGGCCAGGGCAACTTCGGCAACATCGACGGCGATAACGCCGCGGCCATGCGCTACACCGAGGCCAAGCTGACGGTGGCGGCGATGATGCTGCTGGACGGTATCGACGAGGACGCCGTCGACTTCCGCCCGACCTATGATGGCTCAGACGATGAGCCCACGGTCCTGCCGGCGGGCTTCCCCAATCTGCTGGCCAACGGCTCCACCGGCATCGCCGTCGGCATGGCCACCTCGATCCCGCCCCATAACGCCGGCGAGTTGATCGACGCCTGCCTGCTGCTGCTCGACAAGCCGGACGCCGCGATCGACGCGCTGATGGCCCACGTTCAGGGCCCCGATTTCCCCACCGGCGGCGTCATTGTCGAGAGCCGCGCCTCGATGCTGGAGACCTATTCCACCGGTCGCGGCGGCATTCGCGTGCGGGCGAAGTGGGAGAAGGAGGATCTGGGGAAGGGGATGTACCAGATCGTCGTCACCGAGATGCCCTACCAGGTGCGCAAGGCCGATCTGGTGGAGCGGCTGGCCGAACTGATCGACGCCAAGAAGGCCCCGCTGCTGGGTGATGTGCGCGACGAGAGCGCCGAGGATGTGCGCCTGGTCCTGGAGCCCAAGAGTCGCAACGTCGAGGCCGAGGTGCTGATGGAGAGCCTGTTCAAGCTCTCGGATCTGGAGACCCGCTTCAGCGTCAACCTCAACGTCCTGGACGCCCGCGGCACGCCGGGCGTGATGAACCTGAAGCAGGCGCTGGGCGCCTTCCTAGATCACCGCCGCGAGGTGCTGGTCCGCAGGGCCCGACACCGCCTCGCGAAGATCGAAGCCCGGCTGCACATCCTCGACGGCCTGATGATCGCCTACCTCAATCTGGACGAGGTGATCCGCATCGTCCGCTATGAGGAGGAGCCCAAGGCGCGCCTGATCGAGACCTTCACCCTGTCGGAGATCCAGGCCGACGCCATCCTCAACACCCGCCTGCGCCAGTTGGCCCGGCTGGAGGAAATGGAACTGCGGCGCGAGCACGCGGAGCTCTCCGAAGAACGCGACGGCATCGTCGCCATGCTGGCTGACGACAAGGCGCAGTGGAAGCTTGTGGGCGCGGGCCTGCGCCAGGTGAAGGCTGCCCTGGGCGACCTGAACATCCGCCGTTCCCTGTTTGCAGACGCGCCGGAGATCGACACCGAGGCGGCGCTGGAGGCGATGATCGTGCGCGAGCCGATCACCATCATCCTGTCGGAACGGGGCTGGATCCGCGCCGCCAAGGGCCGGGTCGAGGATCCCTCGGAACTGAAGTTCAAGGAGGGCGACAAGCTGCAGTTCCTGGTCCCAGCCGAGACCACCGACAAGCTCCTGATCTTCGCCTCCGACGGCCGCTTCTTCACCCTGGCATGTGACAAGCTGCCGGGCGCGCGGGGCCACGGCGAGCCGCTGCGGCTGATGATCGACCTCGACGACAAGGTGGGTCTGGTTGATGTGTTCGTGCACCGGCCAGGCGCGCGGCGAGTGATCGCATCGAAGGACGGCTATGGCTTCATCCTGCCGGAGGTCGAGGCGGTGGCCTTCCGCCGTGCAGGCAAGCAGGTGCTGAACGGGACGGCTCTGACCTGCGTGGCCGTGGGCGACGCCGATCATCTGGCTGTGGTGGGCGATAACGGCAAGTTGCTGGTCTTCCCGATCACCGAGTTGCCGGAAATGCCGCGCGGCAAGGGCGTGAAGCTGCAGAGCTATCGCGAAGGCGGCTTGCGCGACGCGATGGTGTTTGGTGAAGGCGAGGGCGCATCGTGGACGACCTCGGACGGGCGCACCCGCGTGTGGCCCGAGTGGCGCGAATGGCTGGGGCGACGGGCCTCAGCGGGCAAGCTGGTGCCGAAGGGGTTCCCGGCGACGAAGCGGTTCAGGCCTCGCTGACCGGTCAGCGTCGCCTTCGCCAGCTGGCCGGGCTCCACGATGATCCCAATTGGGCGCTCTGCTTTCAGGTACGCGCTGTCGCAGTAGAAGGTCATCGTTGGGGTCGACGCCGCCGCGCCATCTCGCCTAAGCTGGCGTTCAACAAAGGGGTGGAGGCGGCCGGTGGCGCATATTGATCGACGGGGCGTGCTGTTGGGCGCGGGGGCGATGCTTGCTGCGAGCCCGACCTTCGCCCAGCCGCGGGAGACCATCGCCGCCAGTCCTCTGGCGACCACGGCGGAAAACCAGGCCGCGACCTTCCGCAATCAGGATCTGGCGCGACCGGTCCGCACGATCCGCGCCGGCAGTCGGCCTCGCCCTCTGCCGCCGCATGCCAGGTCGCTGGCTGGACTCAGCTTCGAAAGCGGCGGGGCGACCCGTACCGTGGACGACTATATGGCGCGTCGCCGAACTGCCGGACTGCTTGTCCTGAAGCGGGGCGAAGTGGCGCTCGAACGGTATGGCATGGGCAACGGGCCGGAAAGTCGCTGGACCAGCTTTTCCACCGCCAAGTCGATGACCGCGACGCTCACCGGCGCGGCCCTGCAGGATGGCGCGATCAGGAGCCTGGATGATCCGGTAGGTCGCTATCTGCCCCGTATGGTCGGCAGCGCCTATCAGGATGTCAGCATCCGAAACGTACTGCGGATGACCTCAGGCGTGGCGTGGACGGAGGACTACGACCCGACAGGAAAATCCGACCGAGCGGCCTTGGGCGCCGCGATGGCCAGTCTCAAACCGGGTGCGATCCTTGAGCTCATGGCCTCTCGCCCCCGGGCTGTGCCTCAGGGAACAAAGTTCAACTATTCCACGGGCGAGAGCTGTCTGTTGGGGGCGGTGGTCGCGGCGGCGACAGGCAAGCCGTTGGCCGACTACTATGCGGATAAGGTCTGGGGTCCGGCTGGCATGGAAGCTGACGGATACTGGCAGCTGGAATCGCCGGACGGGCTGGAACTGGGCGGTATGGGCGTCAGCGCACGCCTGCGTGACTATGGCCGTTTCGGTCAGTTCATCCTGGAAGACGGGGTGGCCGGTGGTCGGAGAGTACTGCCGGAGGGCTGGCGTGAACTGGCCGGCCAGCCTGACAGCGAGGCTACGGGCTTCGGCAAGCTGGAAAAGGACTATCCGCTGGGCTACGGCTACCAGTGGTGGGTGCTGCCCAGGAAAGCCGGGACGGCTCACGACGGGGCGTTTACGGCTCAGGGAATTTTCGGCCAGTTCGTCTACATCAATCCACGTGAACAGGTGGTGGCCGTGGTCTGGAGCGCCTGGCGGCAGTCCTGGCAGACAGACAGCGAGTTCGAGACCTATGCCTTGCTGGCCGCTGCCGTGGAGGCGCTGCGGGCGGGCTAGGGGTGCCTGGTGGCCCCGATAACAGGCCTTGAACGGGCGGACGCCAGCTCCAAAGCCTCTGCGCCGCACGCACCAGGATCCTGCCCTGCCGGCTCAGTGCTTGTGCTCGTCCCGGCCGCACATGCGATGTGTCGCGCCGTCCATCCACATGATCTGGACACCGGGGCTCCAGGTGAGCGTGTGCTGGCCGTCGCTCCAGGTCAGCACCACGGGGCCGCCGGTCCAGGGCTGGACGGGCAAAGCGTGCGAGCCGTCGCCAGAGTCGACGATGGCCACCAGCCGGGCATCGGTGATCGCGAAGCGGGCGGTGAGTTCGCCGCCGTCCTGACATTTGAAGCGGGTGCTGACCGGGCGGGTCGTCGACGCAGGGTTTGCGGCCTCCTGCGCCGCGACGAGGGTCGGCGCAACGGCCATCAGGGCGACGCCGAACAGGGCGGGCAGGACGTGTTGCAGCGTCATCAGTGAAGTCTCCCCATGGCGAGGAACGTCCGCACTTTTACAGGTCGGGTCAATCCTTCGCTTGAACCCGACGCCGATTGCGGATGGGATGGCGGCCAACGATGTTGAAGGAAACGTCATGAGTGAACTCCTCGACGCCAAAGCCAGTGATCCGGTCGCGCGCGGACTGATGGTTGGCTTCCCGCCGGGGCCGGATCGGCTGCTGCGGGTGGCGGACGGAACCAGCCGCGGCTTTCCCAACCATCGCTGGAGCTTCAGTCACCAACGGGAACTTGGTCCCTCGGCGGCTATCCGGCGCGGGCCCGGCGCGGCGGCGGCGTTGAGCTATGGGTTGAGGGACGACCTGGATGCGGTTGGCTTCACTACACAGGATGGTCAGGCCATGACCTGGGGCCAGTCCGTGGACGTCAATTTCACGGACGGGCTCATCGTTTTGCATCGCGGCAAGGTGGTCTACGAGACCTATCGCGGCGCGCTCGCACCCCATATCCCGCACCATGCCATGTCCGTGACCAAGTCGTTCACAGGTCTGTTGGCCGCCACGATGGCCCACGAGGGCGTGCTGGACCCCGGCGCGCCGGTGGTGAACTGGCTGCCGGAGATGGCCGGCACCGCCTATGGCGACGCCACCCTGCGCCATGTGATGGATATGACCACAGGCGTGCGCTATTCGGAGGTCTACACCGATCCCAAGGCCGAGGTGCAGGCCTACGCCGCTGCCGCTGGCCTCTGGTCGCCGCCAAACCCCACGGGGCCGGACAACATCATCGACTTCCTGCGAACTCTGGCCAAGGAGGGCGAGCACGGTCAGGCCTTTGCCTACAAGACCTGTAACACCGAGGTGCTGAGCTGGATCGTCCAGCGCGCCGGCGCCGCCCCGCTCGCCCAGCAGATTTCGGAACGCATCTGGCAGCGGCTGGGGGTTGAGGAGGACGCCTATCTGATGGTGGATCGGACAGGCATGGCGATCGGCGGCGCGGCGCTCAACACCACCCTGCGGGACTTGGCCCGCTTCGGCGAGATGATGCGAAATGGCGGTGTCGCCAATGGACAGCAGATCATGCCTTCCGTCGTGGTCGCCGATATCGCGGGCGGTGCCGACCGCGATCACTTCGCCAAGGCCGGCTATGTCACCCTGCCGGGCTG
>NZ_JBILRO010000265.1:0-4464 GCF_044372605.1 Phenylobacterium sp. | reverse complement strand
TCGGTACATTCAGCAACCGCTCGGATGCCCGCGAGCAACTGGCCATCGTCGAGAAAAAGTACGGCAAGCACTTTGATGATGCGCGCGCCCTGGCCGAGAAGGACGATGGAAAATTCCGCGCACGTTTCGCGGGCATGAGCGAGGCGGATGCCAAGGACGCTTGCAAGGCCCTTAAGGCCAGGAAACAACCCTGCCTGGTGATGGCTCCCAGCCGCGGCTGATGTATGCGGGGCGGCGTGCCGTACTACCGTTTCAACAATCGATCCCGTGCGGCGTTGAGCTGTGCCGCCAGCCCGGCTGTCCCACCCTTGTCCGGGTGTACCGCGCGCATCAGGCGGGTGTAGGCCTCCTGGACATCCTTTCGGCTGGCCGCAGCCTCCACCCCAAGGATCCGGCGGGCCTCGTCAAGGCTCATGGCCTCGGTAGGCGGCGCGGCGCCCGGCATCGCCGTTTTACGAGCTGACGAGGCCAGGCCCAACCCCGCCACGGCCAACACAATCCCCGCGCCCCAGCCGCCGCGAACACTCACAAACACGGCGGCGGTAAAGCACGCCACTGCCAGCGCAGCCGTCAATATCCGCCATTCCCGACGCTTGAGAACAGGTACCTTGCGCTTGCTCGCCCAGAGATAGAGCACCAGGGCGGCGCCGCCCAGGAGGAGATAGAGCATGCGGCTATTCCGCCGCGATCCGCTCGTTCTCGTCCAGTCCGTTGAACCCCAGTGCGATCATCAGCGCACGAAGTTCCTGCCGTGCGGCCACATGCTGCAGGCTCATCGCCACAGGGCGGATGGTCGGCGACAGGTCGGCTACCGTCAGGCCAAACGGGAACAACTCACGATAGATTACCCGGTCACGCAGACCTGGCCCCACCCGAAACCCGACCTTGCGCGACAGCGCCAGGACGCGCTCATCCAGGCGTTTGCGATTGCGTGCTTCCGTTGGGGCCAGTCGATTGCGCAAGACAACCCAGTCGATCTGCTTGCGCTCGGTGGTTGCGCGCTGTTTCCGGCTGGCCCAGACAGTCTCTGCGTAGAGGCTGTGCCGTTTGAGATCCAGGGTGCCCGGATCCACCACGCCCAACATGTCGAAGTCGACGAAGCTGTCGTTCATCGGGGTGACGATCAGGTCCGCCCGCACGTGCGCGGCGCGCATGATCGCGGTGTCGGCGCCGGGGGTGTCGATCAGGACAAAATCGGCGTCACTCACCACCTCCTTGAAGCCAGCCTCAAAGCGGGCGATTTGCTCGGAGTCCGGCGCCTTGGCCAGGGCGTCGCCGGCGCTGCTGATAGGATGCTCGATCGGCATGGGCGCCACCGCGCCATTCGCCGCGAGCCAGGCGGCTCGATTTGCGAAGAAGTGGCCCATGGTCTGTTGGCGCAGGTCGAGGTCCAGCACCGCCACCTTTGCTCCGCCGTGCAGGAGGGCCGTCACGATGTGTATCGCGAGTGTGGACTTCCCCGCCCCACCCTTCTCATTGCCGACCACAATAACGCTGGCCTGGCCCATGGTTGTCCGCTCCTCTGACACCGGTATTCTGACCGACTCGCTTGGCCGTTAAATGACAGCGGCGGATGGGGGCCCGTCAACGCGTTCATCGCACGCCCTGTGGATGGACTTGGCGTCACAGCATCGCCATATGCCGCGACATGTCCGAAACGCTCCCGATTGTCCGCACCGTCGCCGAACTTCGCGCGCAGGTCGCCGCCTGGCGCCGCGCCGGCTTACACGTGGGATTTGTGCCGACCATGGGCGCATTGCACGAGGGCCATCTGTCCCTGGTCAGATTGGCGGGCGCGAAGGCTGACCGGGTAGTGGCCAGCATTTTTGTCAATCCGACCCAGTTCGGACCGGGCGAGGACTTCACCACCTATCCACGAGACGAGCCCGCAGACGCGGCCATGCTGGCGCGGGCAGGCTGTGATCTGCTCTACGCGCCAAGCGTAGCCGAAATGTATCCAGAAGGCGCTGCGACAACCGTAACCGTCACGGGGGTGTCGGAGCCTCTGGACGGACTGGCGCGGCCTGGTCACTTCGCCGGCGTCGCTGCGGTCGTCACCAAACTCCTGAACCAGTGCGCACCCGATCTGGCTGTCTTCGGCGAGAAGGACTTTCAGCAGTTGCAGGTGATACGGAGGCTGGTTCGGGACCTCGATATCCCTGTGGGGATCGTGGGCGGTCCCATAGTCCGAGCCGGGGATGGTCTCGCTCTGTCATCGCGCAATGCTTACCTGTCTGACGACGAACGCCCTGTTGCGGGGAGCCTCAATCGCGTGCTGGCAGAAAGCCTCCAACGGTTGCGGGCGCGCACGCCGGTCAAATCAGTCGAAGATTGGGCGATCGAGGCGCTTCTCTCGGCCGGCTTCCATTCTGTGGACTATGTGGAGGCGCGCACGCCAGAGACCCTTGCTCGGCTGGGGCCCGGTCCGGCCGAAGGTCCGATCCGGTTGCTCGCCGCCGCGCGCCTCGGCAAAACACGGCTGATCGACAACATGGGCGACTGAGGTCGCACGAATCCTGGGACGGTCGGGACAGCCGGCCTCACCTCACCAGGCACCGGCCTCTCTCAGCTGCCGCGCCAGGTCCGCCGGCACATCACCGAACGCCTCGGTATCCAGATCAGGCGGCGCATCCTTGGCCTCGAGATAGCGCCATCCCTGAAAGGCCCGACGCGGTGTTGGAGCAACGCGCACGACCTGATCACTGAGCGTCACTTCGCAGCGGGCAGTGACACCGTCTCCCACTTTGTCCACCGCCAGGATGGCCTGTCGACACAGGATCACACCCTTGAACACCCGGTAGAGCGAACCGCCGTCCAAAAGCTCTTCGGCTCGCTTGGGCGTCATCCGGGTGGACATCACCCACGGGTGACTGACACCCCGGTGAGTGGCGTGCCAGGCCAGCATGTCCTCGACGGCGGCTGCCCCGACGACCAGTTTTATCATGTGAAGCGCCATAGCCTTCGCTTACGGCCACGCACAGGGCTTGGAAAGGCTACATTGAGCGTCGCACCAGTCGAGACTAGGCTATTCGCCGTGCCCAAGCTCCCTGACATTCCACCTGATTCGGTGCTGGCGCGACTGTTCAAGCACCCACGAATTCAGGCCGAGACCATCTGGTTCTCCGTGCCGGGCGGCCAGAAGCTGTTCAGCCACGGCGACGCTTCCGATGAA
The DNA here is from genome assembly GCF_044372605.1 of Phenylobacterium sp. GTDB lineage: Bacteria > Pseudomonadota > Alphaproteobacteria > Caulobacterales > Caulobacteraceae > Phenylobacterium. The sequence goes on along the minus strand of NZ_JBILRO010000265.1, from coordinate 1,292 downwards.
CTGTTTATCGTGCGCACCGGACGACTGGGAGCGTTCCGTCGTGAGGATGGCCAGGAGCCAAGCTTCCTCGGCATCATCCGGCCCGGCGAACCCGCCGGTGAGATGGCGCTGATCGCCGGGATTCCACATTCCGCCGACGTCTATGCCCTGCGTGATTCAGAAGTCTTCGCAGTGCCCAAGGCCGTGTTTTTCGAGGCCTGCGACGCCGACGCGGCGGTGATGACTGAACTGGCGCGCCTGATGATTCTTCGCAGCCGCCAGACCGCCCGGCGCGGCCCGGTGGGCGATCCTTCTGTCTTCGGCTTCGTGGCGGTTGGCCGACCCGGCCCGATCCGCCCGCTTGTCGAGCGGCTGGCACGGGAAGTCGCAGCCCTGGGCTACCAGGTCACGACTGTGGGCGTCGAGGCCGTCACTGCCCCTACAGAGTGGTTCTCGGAGGTCGAGCGGGTCCACGACTATGTCCTTTATGTCGCCGAACGGGATGAGACCACCTGGGCACCCTTCGTGCCCCGACTGGTGGATCGACTGTTTCAGGTGGCCCGAGGCGACCGCCCGCCGCAGGTTGAGGGCAGTCTGCCGATGGCAACGACCTTGCGCGAGCAGGGTCTGGTCGACCTGCTTCTGATCCAGCCAGTCGAACTCGAGCGTCCTGCCGGTTCAGAAGCCTGGTTGGACGCCACCGGCGCGTCACGCGTGTTCCATCTGAGACGTGGCCATACGCCGGACTTCCAACGGATCGCCCGGGTGGTCACTGGCCAGTCGGTGGGTCTGGTGCTCTCCGGCGGCGGCGCGCGAGCCTATGCCCATGTGGGCGCGATCAAGGCGCTCAGGGAGCGAGGCGTGCCCATAGATTTCGTGGGCGGGTCCTCAATGGGCGGTATCGTTGGCGCAGGTCTTGCCATGGGTTGGGATCAGGTCGAGATGGATCGCCGCCTGCGCAAGGCTTTTGTCGAAACCAGCCCACTGGACGACATCGCCCTGCCCCTGCTCGCCATGACCCACGGCCTGAAGGTAGGGGAACGCCTGCGCACCCACTTTGGCGAGACGCAGATCGCAGATCTCTGGCTCCCGTTCTTCTGCCTGTCATCCAACCTGACCACCGGCGCCTATCAACTCCACCGGCGAGGCTCCTTACGCCATGCGCTGCGCGCCACCATTGCCCTGCCCGGCGTGATGCCCCCGGCTACCGACGGTCAGAACGTGCTGGTGGATGGCGCGGTCATGAAGAACTTCCCTGCAGATATCATGCGCGCCGCCCAGGCTGGCCCCATCGTCGGCGTCGACGTAACCAC
>NZ_JBILRO010000264.1:0-4474 GCF_044372605.1 Phenylobacterium sp. | reverse complement strand
GCCGCGGACGCGACCCTTTACGCGCGGAACAACCCCACCCAGCTTCGCCTTCGCCGTTTCCTGGCAGAAGTAGACGCCCAGTTCGAACGGCACCGAGTCGAAGCCCACCGAGTGCAGGATCCGCGCACCTGACGCCTTGGCCGCTGCGTCATGGGCGTCGATCATCTGGCGCATCCAGTTGGGCTCGCCACTGAGGTCCAGATAGTCCGTGCCGGCCTTCGCACAGGCCGCCACCAGGTCCGAGCCATAGAGCTGATAGGGACCAACCGTCGTGATGATCGCCTTGGCGCGGCTGACCATCGCCGCAACCGAATCCGCATTCGACGCGTCAGCCACGATCAGGGGCGTGTCCCCGGGCGCGCCGATTTCGTCACGCACCTCGGCCAGTTTCGCCGCCGAGCGCCCGGCCATCGCCCATTTGACTTCACCGCCCACGCCATATCGCGCAGCCAGATGCTCGGCGACGAGGCGGCCTGTATAGCCGGTAGCGCCATAGACGATGATGTCGAACTCTGCGGCGGGGTTCATGATCGCGGCTCCTTTTTCGGTGGCGACCTTACAAATTTACATCGTCAACGCAACGCCTGCCGTTAGTCTTGGTACATGAGCATCGATCTCGGAATCATCGAAGGTTTCTTCGGTCGTCCCTACAGCTGGAATGAGCGGGCCGACATGGTTCGGGCGCTGGCGCCGCACGGCTACAGCTTCTACCTCTACGCCCCTAAGGCGGACGGCCATTTGCGGCGGCGCTGGCGAGAGCCCTATCCCGACGCCGAACTCGCGGCGCTCGCCGCCTTCGCCGGGATCTGTCGCAACGTCGGGGTTCGTTTCGGCGTAGGCCTCAGCCCATATGAGCTGTTCCTCGGTTTCGACGCGGACGCCAAGGCTGCGCTCGCCGCCAAGCTGGCCCAGCTCGAAAGCCTGGGCCTGGCCGATCTCGGGATATTCTTCGACGACATGAAGGGCGACCTGCCCGGCCTGGCCGCGCGCCAGGTCGAGATCATCCACTGGATCGCCGGGCGTACGACCGCATCGCGGATTATCGCCTGTCCCAGCTACTACACCGACGACCCGGTGCTGGACCGGGCGTTTGGCCAGCGGCCCGCCAACTATCTGGAAGATCTGGGCGTCGGCCTCGACCCCGCGATCCAGCTCATGTGGACCGGCGAGGAGGTTTGCTCCCGCGAGTATTCACCCGGCCATCTGGCGCGCGTAACCAACCAGATGCGCCGCAAACCGTTCCTCTGGGACAACTATCCCGTCAATGACGGCCCACGGATGAGCCAGCATCTGCATCTGCGCGCCTTCACCGGCCGCCCGGCCTCGATCGCCGCCCACATCTCCGGCCACGCCATCAACACGGCCTCGCAGGCTGTCCTGTCACGCATTCCGGCCCTGACGCTGGCGGAGAGCTATGCGCAGGGCGAGGCTTACGAGTATCTGGCGGCCTTCCGCCGCGCGGCGGTGACTGTGCTCGGCCCGGATCTTGCCAATGCCGTGGAACGCACATTGTTGCTGCTTGAGGACACGGGCCTCAAGGGTCTGGATGATCAGCGCAAGGCGCGCCTGCACGCTCGCTTCGCCGCCTTTGATCACCCGGCGGCCCGCGAGATCACCGCCTGGCTGGATGGGGCCTTCAACACGGGCGTGGACGAATTGCAGACCCAGTGACCACGCGCCGCGCCCTGCTCACCCGCGCGGCGCTTCTGGCCTCCGGCGCAGCCGGCCTCTGGCTGGTGCGTGACCGTCTGCCCTGGCCGCCGCTGGACGTGCGACTGGCCAACGGGCGCGACACACCCTGGATGGCTATGTCCCCGGGCGGCGGACTAATCGATCTCACCGTGGCCGTGAACGGCGTCCCTATCCGCGCGATCGTCGATTCCGGCGCGCAGATGACCGCCATCGACGCCGAAGTCGCCAACCGCCTGGGGCTACGCCGTCCCTTGACGGCGCCCATGCTGGCTTTTGGCGTCAGCGGAAAACCGGACCTGACCCACTCGGTCCTCCTGGACCTCGCGATGCCGGGGCTCTCGACCCCCGGGTTGCATGCCGCGGCGCTGGACCTGGCGGGTGTTTCGGCCCTCAGCGGGCGCGACTTTCAGATGCTGATTGGCCGTGACCTCCTGCGCCAGCTCGTGGTCGAGGCCGACTTCCCTGGCGCGCGCGTCCGGTTCCTGAGTGCAAGCGCCTACAAATCCCCACAAGACGCCATCTACCTCCCGCTCCGGCGGCGCGGCGGCGCGCCCGTGGTGGCCGTGAAGATTGAGGACGCCGATCCGGTCGATGTGCTCGTGGACACAGGTTCCAGCCGCCTGCTGGCGCTGTCAGAAGCCGCCGCGCGCAAGGTGGGCCTGTTGTCCCCGGGCCGCGCACAGGGCGCGGCGCACTCTGTCAATCTGGGCGGGTTCAGCCTGAACCGGATCGTCACCGCGCGCTCCGTCCGGATTGGAATTCTGGATCTCTCGGCGGTGGACATTCAGATCTATCGCCCCGCGTTCGGCGCCGGCGGCCCGGAAGGCCTGCTGGGCGCGGGGCTGTTCCGCCAGTTCCGCATGGGCCTGGATCTTGGCGGCAAGAGGCTGGTTCTGGTCAGGCCTCCGCTGCGTGTGGTTCCGCCGACCGGCTAAAGCCCTTTCCGTTTCGAATTTCCGGCCTATCCTCAGCGGCAACGGATTGGAATATCCGGTTTGTCGGGAGGCTTTGATATGACTTTTCGCGCTCTGGTGCTCGTCTCTGCCTGCCTTGGTCTGGCCCTGCCCGCCGCCGCCCAGGCCCAGCCCCCCGCCTCAAAGACTTCCGCATGGAAGACGCCGCGGAACGTCTGGGGCCACCCGGACCTCTCCGGCGTCTGGACCAACGCCACCATCACCCGCCTGGAACGCGATCCCCGCTTCGGCGACCGCCTGGTCCTGTCGGAAGATGAAGCGCGCCGGATCGAAGGCGTCACCGCCCAGGCGATGGAAGCCGCCGGCCGGCCGACCGACCAGAAAACCGGGGTCGATGATCTGCCCACCTGCGGCAATGGCTCCAGCGGCCCGGCCTGCGGTTACAACGCCTTCTGGGTGGCGCCGGGAACCAAGGTCATCCGCATCGGCGGCGAGGCCCGCTCGTCCATCCTGGTTGAACCGAAGAACGGCCGCTTGCCCTTGAGCGCCGCCGCCCTCGCCCGCCAGCGCGCCGCGTTCGGCAATGGCCGGCTGGGCAACTTCGACGGGCCGGAGCGGCGCCCCCTGGGCGAGCGTTGCCTGGTGGGTTTCGGCTCGACGTCCGGGCCGCCGATGTTGCCGGTGCTTTACAACAACCACTACCAGATCGCCCAGACCGGCGATGAGGTGATGATCCAGATCGAAATGGTCCACGACACACGGATCATCCGCCTGAACAGCACGCACAAACCGGCGTCTGTCCGGCAGTGGATGGGCGACAGCATCGGGCGCTGGGAGGGTGACACCCTGGTGGTCGAGACCGCCAACTTCCGCCGCGACCAGACCTTCCGCGGCGCCACCGAGAACATGAGGGTGATCGAACGCTTCACCCGCATTTCCCCGCAGCAGATCAAATACACCTTCGAGGTCATCGATCCCGCGACCTTCACCGAGCCGGTCAAGGGCGAACAGGCGTTCAATGCGTCAAGCGAGATGGTCTATGAATACGCCTGCCACGAGGGCAACTATGCGCTGTACGGCATCCTCGCCGGCGCCCGCGAGGAGGAACGCCAGGGCCGTGAGATGGAAGGCAATCGCGGTGCGGTGAAGGAGGAAGGCGGCGAGTAGCGGGCTCAGGCGCGCTGATCCACCACACTGGCCACCATCAGCTTGTTCTTCCGCCACCCGCCCCAGCGATAGTAGGCCAGCGCCAGACTGGCGGAGCCTATGGTTCCCAGCGGAAAGCTCCACCAGATCGCAGCGGCTCCGATAAGGGGCAACAGCATCAGCGCAAACGGCACCCGCATGACCCACATGGTGGTGGCGTAGATCAGTGTCGGCGCAAGCATTGCCGAATTGGCGCGCACCATCGCCGAAAGGCCGTTGGTGATCGCCAGGAAGATCCAGCCCCAGAGGACGATCTCGTTGATGTCCCGCGCGATCCGCAATTCTTCGCCACCCTCGGGCAGGAACAGCTTCAGGGGAAGGTCGCCGGACGCATAGACCAACGCGGCGGCCAGCAAGGTGAAGCCGACGGATACGAGGCAACCCTGAAAGGCGATCCGGCCGACACGGTCCCAGCGGCCGGCCCCGATGCAGATCGCCGCCATGGCCGACATGGACTGGGCGATCGCGCCCGACGGCATCTGGACATAGCCCCAAAGTTGGGCGGCGGCGGCGTAGGCGGCGGCCGTCGCGGCGCCCTGGGCGTTCACCAGACTGAGCAGGACGAAGTAAGCGCCCTGAACGATAATGTTCTCGGCCGCCATGGGCGCACCCTTGGCGACCAGCATCCAGATCAGCGCGCCATCCGGCTTGAGATTGTGCAG
>NZ_JBILRO010000263.1:0-4476 GCF_044372605.1 Phenylobacterium sp. | reverse complement strand
GGCGTCAATGTGAAGTCCGAGAACGATACTGTGCCCTTTCACCCGTACTACACGGTGAAGGACGGGTTCGCGATCGGGGTATTCTTGCTGCTCTACATGAGCTTCGTTTTCTACAATCCGAACGCCCTGGGCGACCCGGTCAACTACGTTCCGGCCGACCCGCTGGTGACGCCTGCCCATATCGTGCCCGAGTGGTATCTGCTGCCGTTCTACGCGATCCTGCGTGCGGTGCCGGACAAGCTCGGCGGCGTGATCCTGATGTTCGGCGCCATCGCGGTGCTGTTCCTGCTGCCCTGGCTGGATACGTCCAAGGTGCGCTCCATGCGCTACCGACCCACGGCGCGACTCTACTTCTTCATCTTCGTGTTCGTGTCGCTGGTGCTGGGTTATTGCGGCGGGCAACTGCCGGATGGCCAGGTGATCCCCGGTCTGTCTGGCCTGGTTCTTCTGGACGCGGACATCAACAGCTTCGTCTGGCTCAGCCGCATCGCGACGCTCTACTATTTTGCCTACTTCCTGATCATCTTGCCGATGCTCGGCTTGACCGAGACACCACTGCCGGTGCCGGAATCGATTTCCGACCCCGTCCTGTCGCATCCCGCCTCGACGCCCGTTGGCGCCATGGCGGCGCCTGAAAAGAGGGGCTGAGCCTAAGATGCTGCGCAAAAGTATCGCGCTCGCGGCGCTGGGGCTGGCCCTGATTTCAGGGCCGGCGCTGGCCGCCGGTGAGCCCAAGGAGCCCCGGAGCGTCGCCTGGTCCTTCGCGGGCCCATTTGGCAAGTTTGACGCCGCCCAGGTCCAGCGGGGCTACAAAGTCTATCGGGAGGTCTGTGCGGCCTGTCACTCGATGAACCTGATGTTCTTCCGGAATCTCGGCCAGAAGCATGGGCCGTTCTATGATCCGAAGTACCCGAACCCCAACGACAACCCCTATGTGAAGTCGCTGGCCAAGGACATCCAGGTCAACGATATCGATTCCGAAACCGGCGACACTATCCAGCGCGCGGCTTTGCCGGCGGACAAGTTCCCTTTGCCATTCCCGAACGAGGCCGCTGCGCGCGCCTCGAACGGCGGCGCGGCGCCGCCTGACCTTTCGGTGATCACCAAGTCCCGCGAAGGTGGACCGGACTACATCTACTCGCTGCTGACCGGCTATGTGAACGCGCCCGCCGGGCTCACGGTGGGGCCGGGCCAGTACTACAACCCCTATATGCCGGGAGACCTGAAATCCTACTGGACCGGCAAGGGTGAGGCGCCGAAGGGTGGCTTTATCGCCATGGCCCCGCCTTTGGCGGCCGACAAGGTGACCTTCGACGACGGCACCAAGTCGACCGTGGACCAGCAGGCCCGCGACGTGGTGGCATTCATGACCTGGGCGTCTGAACCGAAGCAGACCGAGCGCAAGCAGTTCGGTCTGGGGGCCATGATCTACCTCTTCATCTTCACCCTCCTGCTGTGGTTCAGCTACAAGCGGGTATGGCGGAACATTGCCCACTAGGGGCGAACGTCGACTGCGATGAGTTCGAGGGCTCCGGAGCGATCCGGAGCCCTTTTCCGTTCTACCGCGCGGGCGCGACCGTCAGTTGCCCCGCCGGAAAATCAAATCGCAGCCTGAAACGCGCCAGCACCGGGCCTCCCAGCACCCCCACGACATCGCCCTCGGGCTTCATGAGCCCGGCGGCCACGTCACGCCCGACCCGGCCGGCAAACGCCACCTCAGGCAGGCGAGCGAGCCACACGCCCTGCGGATAGAGTTCCGGCGAACCGCCGTCGCTCGCCGTGGCCAGGTCGTCCGCCAGACGCACCGGCGCGCTCGATCCTGTCGCGATCACAAACGGTCCGGTCACCGCATGCGCATCGTCAGAGACCGAGGCCCGCGCTGTAGGCCGACCCAGGTCCCATTCCAGCGCCAGCTGCCTTCCCCGGAACAGTGGAGCCTTGCCGGGCCGAGACAGCCGTACCCGACAGGGCGAGAAGCTCACGTCGACCACAAACCCCTTCAGCACGTCAGCCCCGATCAAACCGATCACGGCGCTGGGCAGGTTCCAGGTGCGCACATCCAGGTCGGCGACCTTCAACGCTTGATCCCCGATTTCGGCCCCGGCCAGCCGGACCGGGCCCACCAGTTCCGTGGCTTCGATCCCCTCGGTCTGCGCCTTGGTCTCATGCAGGGTGGTTTGCGCCGACCCGGTGTCGAGAATGTAGTCGCCCGCGATCCCGGCCACCTCGGCGGGCACGACGATCACGCCGTCGTCGAACCGGCAGGTCACCTCGCCCGCCCAAACCGGGGCGGCGAGCCCGGCTGCGATCATCAGGGCAGGGATGGAGGGACCCAGGTACGCCACGGCAAATGATAACGCGCGATTCCCGGTTTCGACCCTACCTCTAACGTCAGAGGCCAACTAGATTGGGCCATGGCCCACATTCCCGCCTGGAAAACCTTCAGACGTACCCAGGATCTGACCGTTCTGATCGCGGGCCTTATCTATGCCGGCGCGGTCGTCCACGCCTTCGGCCGTCTGCCGGGAGAGGCTGCCCGGCTCATGCAACACACACTGCTGTGGCCCGCGGGGTTCATGGCCATGTCCCTGCTGATCCCGCTGGTCGTGGCACAGCTTCGTCGCCCTCTGGCCAGCTATGTCTGGTCGACCTATCAGGCCGGCTTTGGCCAGACCGTGGGCTCGATCCTCGGCGGCGTGGCCTTGCTGGGTGGAGCGGCGGCGTTCATGTACTGGCAGATCGCCGGAGCAGCCACGGGAGGCCGCCCGCTGGTGGGCGTGTTCTGCGGCTATGCCGCCGGCATCGGCATCCTGGCGGCTCAGGCGGCGCTGGTGCGGGTTCTGGAGCGGCATCCGGACGTGAAGAAACAGATCGAGGTCTAGATACCGGACTCAGTTTACAAGCAGCAATTTCAACAACATCCGCTCATCCCGGCGAATGCCGGGACCTAGATCTCAAGGCTGGGAGGCTGATTGGAATAGCTGCGCGGACGTAGAACCCGCCCAATCGCCATTCCATCTGGGTCCCGGCATTCGCCGGGATGAGCGGCGTTGAGAACAGGCTCTAGACCTCGCCCCGCCCGCTGCCGTTACGGGCGAACAGCTGCAGGGTGCGCAGGCGCGACAGGGTGGCGCTGTCCGCGTGAAAGCCGTTGGGCGCGACAAAGGCGTGGCCGGCCTCGTACATATGAACCGGCATGTCCGGATGAGCCGCGCGGATCGCCTCGACCGAGGCCGGTGGGATGAGCGCGTCGGTCTCGCCCAGATGCAGGATCGTCGGAACACGTGGCGTCTCGTCCAGATAGTCCGGAATCTGGCCGCCATAGAATGACGATACCGCCGAGACGCCCGTGCAGCGCGCCGAGGCCAGCCAGGCCACCGTGCCGCCATAACAGAAGCCCATCACGAACACCGGCGGCTCCAGGGCGTCTATGGCGGCTTGCACCGCGTCCAGCACATCAGCGCCCCACCGGGTAGCCTCACCATACCCCATCTGGCGTGCTTGCAGGGCAGGATCGGTATCCCGTTCTGCGAACCCGCGCTGGAACCGGTCGAACAGGCTGGGCACGAGGGTCTCGTATCCGGCCTCGGCATAGCCCTCGGCCAGATCACGCAGGTGTGGCGTCACCCCCCAGATGGCGTGGCAGACCACCAACCCGCCACGCCGCGCGTCGGCGGTAGGCGCCCGCCAGGCGTCATAGGCGAAGCCATCTCTCGCGCTGGTGAGCTGGACGGTCTCGCCCACCCTGCTCAGGCCTTGTCGAACAGTTCCAGCGTGCGATGGCGCGCCAGGTCGGCCGCCTCGGCGCTGTAGCGTTCCGGGCTCTCGTTGTTGAAGCCGTGGCCTGCGCCTTCATAGATATAGACCGGCACGCTCTCGCCGTGGTGCTCGGCAATGGCGGCGGCCACGTCGTCGGCCGGAATGCCCGGGTCGGTGCGGCCCAGATTGACTATGGTCGGGCAGAGCGGTTTCAGGGCGGCGTTCGCCTGCACCATGGAGCCATAGTAGCTGGAGGCGGCTGCGATGCCGGTCAGTTTGCACGCCGCCAGCCAGGTCAGCGAGCCGCCGTAGCAATAGCCCACCACATGCACCTTGCCGCCGTGCTTGTGCAGGAAATCACGGCAGGCGGCGATGTCGCCCAGCGCCTGCTCCAGTGGCGTGGCGCGCGCATGGGTAATGCCCGCCTTGATGCCGTCGTCGTCGTGCTCTGCGTGGAATTCGCGCTCAAGGCGGTCAAACATGGCCGGCGCAATCGCCTCATAGCCCATCTTGGCCCAGCGCTCGACGTCGGCGCGGACGTGCCGGTCGATACCGAAGATCTCCTGGATCACGATGACCCCGCCCTTGTGCGGGGTGAAGGCCTGCTCGTGCCAGGCATTGAACTCAAAGCCGTCGGCGCCGGCCAGCTTGATCATTTCGGCCATCTTGGTCCCTTTCGGTCCAGGTCAGACGTTGAACCGGAAATTCAGCACGTCG
>NZ_JBILRO010000047.1:0-16692 GCF_044372605.1 Phenylobacterium sp. | reverse complement strand
CCTACTCCGCAAGGCCGCCGAGCGAACCGTCGGCGCCCTCTGGGACGCCATCGGACGCTTCATCGACCTCTTCACTCCGACCGAGTGCGCCAACTACTTCAAGAGCTGCGGATACGATGCAGACTGATCGGAATCCGCTCTAGTGTGTCCCTTTCGCTTCCATCTCACCGCCGGGCATCGCGGCGACGTGCCCCAGGCCCTGGCCACGCTGATCGACGGATTGGACGCCGCCGTGGCCATGGCCGACACCGCCTACGACAGCGATCAGATCCGCCGAGCCGTCACCTAGAAAGGTGCGCTTGCCGTGATCCCCAACAATCCTTCGCGGGGCAAGAAACACCCGCTCGATGCGAGCCTCTACGCCCAGCGCCACCTCGTCGAATGCTGCATCGGAAAGCTCAAGCAATTCCAGCGCGTTGCCACCTGCTTCGAGAACACCGCCAGGAACTACCTCGCCGTCGGCACTCTCGCCGCCACCGTCCTTTGGCTGCGGTAAGTGTCCACAACTTCTAGGGCGGGAAGGGTGCGTAGCCCGTCGCGCATGTCGGCGGCGGCCAGGAGCAGCGCGCCTTCGAAGACCGAAGCCACATAGCGCGCTGAGCGGCTCCGCCGGATCAGGAAGTCCAGGTAGATGCTGCGCGGGTCTTCGATCAGCGTGGCCAGGGCCTGGGATCGCCGCCCGGTGCCCAAAGCACGTCGAAAGGCGTGGGGCACCTCGAAAGCGAGGCCATTGAGGACGGTGATCGGGCCGGATGCCTCTGCGGTCAGGCGCACGCCCGCGGCAGCCCGGTCCGTCTCGTATGCGACTGGTTCACGGCAAAGGTCCAGGGCGTTCCGCCGAACGGGGCGAACTGCCAGATGACGGCGAGCAGGCCGCTGAAGGATGTAGCGGACACGCCAAGGCCGTTCGTCCATGCGCGTATTGGGCCGGAGCCCCGGCGATCAAACCCGTCGCTGCGATCCACACCGACCCGTAGGCTCAGACGGGCCGTCCCTGACGCGCGGAAACTCCGAGCAGGAGGTCGATCCGCCTAGCGCGGCGCTTCGGGCTACTTTCTCGGGCGATCTATCTGGCCCAGGGAATCAACAGCCCACAGAACTCGGGCATCCGCCCTCAAATGGCCGCTTACGCAGCGGAAACAGTCAAAATCTTCGAAAGAGAACGCCATCGCGCGCCGACCTGATGGGTCGTCGGAGTGACCGCTAAACTGTATCCGCCCGCACAACTCTAAATAACATAAATAAGCACATAGAGGGCTTTTAAGATAATAAAAGACCTTGACCAGCCGCCTACATCAACTCACGGTTGGTGAGCCCGGCCTTCACGGGCTGTCGAAACGTTAAGGATTCAGCGATGAGACCCATCTTCAGAGATCGTCGTGGGATCACTTCTGGCCACCCAATGGGGGCGGTTCTGCTGCTCGCCGTCGGGGCGGCTCTGGTGATGGCGGAGCCCGCCTGGGCGGCCGGCGGCGGCACGGCCATGCCTTGGGAAGGACCGCTGACCACGATCATGAATTCGCTCGCCGGACCGGTGGCCAAGGCGATTGGCGTGATCGCCATCGTCATCACCGGGCTTGGCTTTGCTTTCGCGGAGGGCGGGTCGGCGATGCGCAAAGGCATCGGCATCGTGTTCGGCCTGGCCATCGCGTTCACTGCGACGACGTTCGTCACCAGCTTCTTCGACCTGACCGCCGGGGCGGCGTTTTAGGATGGCGGGATCCCGGATCGAGGGCTTCGAGATCGGCTTCCACAGTTCGCTGTCCGAGCCGGTGACCATCGGCGGCGTGCCACGGATGATCGCGGTGTTGAACGGCACCGTGACCGCGACCCTCGCCCTGGGGCTCCAGGTCCCGATGATCGGCATCCCCTTGGGCCTTGCGGTCCACGTCTGCGCCTACTGGCTGACCAAACGCGACCCCTACGTCTTCGACGTGCTCGGCCGCCACATCCGGCAAAAACCCTACTGGGACGCCTGACAACCCGCCGCCCGTCTTCGTTGGGGAGGCCGGCACGTTTTGGCTCCCCTCCCCCAATTGTCCTGTCTCCACGGCGCCAGCCCGACGCTGGCACTCGGCTTTCCCGAAGGAGACTTCACCTTGCTCTATTTGAAGGAATACCGCCCGAAGGCTGAGCGCCTGTTCGACCATCTGCCCTGGGTCGCGCTGATCGGCCCCGGCCTCGTCCTGAACAAGGACGGCAGCTTCCAGAAAACCCTCAGCTTCCGAGGCCCGGACCTCGCCAGCTCGACGGATGCCAGCCTTGTGGCGATCCGCGCCCAGCTCAACAACGCCCTTCGCCGCCTCGGCTCGCGCTGGTGTTTGCACATCGAGGCGCTTCGCGCAGCCTCCCAGGACTATTCGGCCGGCGAGTTTCCCGATCCGGTGTCCGACCTCATCGACGATGAACGGCGCGCGGCGTTCGAGGCGCAGGAGCGGCACTTCGAGAGCCGCTATTTCCTCACCCTGACCTACCTGCCGCCCGAGGAGGCGATCAGCACCGCCGAAAGCCTCCTGCTGGAGAACGCGCCATCGGGCCGCGGTGCCGCGGGGATGTATCGCGCGGCCCTGAATGACTTCCTCGGCACGGTTCGCCAGGTCGTCGATATCCTGACCGCCATCATGCCCCGCGTGGCCGAGCTCTCGGACGATGAGACGCTCACCTATTTGCACGGGTGCGTTTCGACCAAGCCCCACTACGTCCGCACCCCCGAAACGCCGGCCTATCTCGACGCCTTCCTCACCGACGATGACTTCCAGGGCGGACTTTTTCCCAGGCTCGGGAAGAGCTTCATCCGCACGATATCGGTGCGCGCCTATCCGACGACCTCGTCCCCAGGACTGCTCGACCGCCTGAACGAGCTGGGCGTCGGCTATCGCTGGGTTTGCCGCTATCTGCCGCTCGACAAGGAAGACTCCCGGCGGGCCGTGACCACGCTGCGCAAACGCTGGTTTGCGAAGCGCAAGGGGGTCATGGCTCTGCTCAAGGAGGCCATTACCCACGAGCCTTCCCAACTGGAAGACCCGGACGCGGCCGCCAAGACGGACGACGCTGACGCGGCCTTGGCGATCCTCGGCGGCGACTTTGCCTCCATCGGCTATTTCACCCCGACCGTCACCCTGATGGACCGCGACCCCGACCGGCTGGCCGACCGGGTTCGTGAGGTGGAAGGTGCCATTAACCGGGTGGGCTTCGTCTGCAAGGTCGAGGACATCAACGCGGTCGAGGCCTGGCTCGGAAGCCTGCCAGGGCAGGCCTATGCCGACCTGCGCCGGCCGTTCGTCTCTTCCCTGAACCTTTGCGACATGATGCCGATGTCGGCCATCTGGCCCGGCCCGACGCGCAACGAACACCTCACCGCCGAGTGCGCCAAGCGCGGCCATCCCGGCAGCCAGCCGCCCCTCATGGTCACGCGAACCGCCGGATCGACGCCCTTCCGTTTCGACCTCCACCAGGGGGATGTCGGCCACACGATGGTGGTGGGCCCGACCGGCGCCGGCAAATCGGTGCTGCTCAATACGATCGCCACCCAGTGGCTCCGCTACCCCGAGGCCCAGGTGTTCTTCTTCGACAAAGGCGCCAGTTCGCGCGCAGCCACGCTGCTCACCGGCGGGCAGTTTTTCCACCTTGGCGGCGACCAGGGCGAACTCGCCTTCCAGCCGTTGGCGGAGATCGACGGCGCCGAGGACCGCGCCTGGGCGCAGGAGTGGGTGCAGGATCTGGTCGCCGCCGAGGGCGTGGAGATCACGCCGCCGGTAAAGGAAGAGATCTGGGGTGCGATCAAGAACCTCGCGGCCGGCCCCCGCGAACAGCGCACCCTGACGCTGCTGGCAGCGACAATCCAGGATCACACAGTGAAGGCGGCCTTGGCGCCCTTCACCCTTAGTGGGCCGCACGGCCATCTCCTCGACGCCCACCAAAACCTCTCGTCGGACGCCCGTTGGCAGACCTTCGAGATGTCGGACCTGATGACCAGCAAGGCCGCGCTGGCCCCGGTTCTCACCTACATTTTCCGCAGCCTCGAGAAGCGGTTCGACGGCCGGCCGACACTGCTGGTCCTCGATGAGGCCTGGCTCTTCCTGGATCGGGGTGCCTTCGCCGCGAAGATCCGCGAGTGGCTGAAGACGCTGCGCAAGTTCAATGTCGCCGTGGTCTTCGCCACCCAGAGCCTGGCCGACATCGCCAACTCCTCGATCGCGCCGGCGCTCATCGAGAACTGCCCGACCCGGGTCTTCCTGCCCAACCCCGACGCCCAGACGCCACAGATCCTGGCGCTCTACGAGGCGTTCGGCCTGAACGCGCAGCAGGTCAGGATCATCGCCAACGCCACGCCCAAGCGGGAATATTACTATCAGTCGAGCACCGGCAACCGGCTGTTCGAGCTAGGTCTTGGGCCCCTGGCCCTGGCGACCGTGGGTACCTCTTCGCCCGGCGATCAGCAGCTCATGACGGCGCTCCTTGAGGAGCACGGGCGGGCCGGGTTTGCGCCAGCCTATTTCGCGGCGGTCGGACACCCGGACGTCGCGAAATACCTCAGCGACCAACTCGTCGAGGCGAGGGTCGCATGACCATGCCTCGCCAACCCGATGAGCCGACCGAGGCCCATCCTGGCCGCCAGCCTCATGTCGCCCCCTGGATCAACGCCTTCGCGGGTCTTGCGTCTCGGGTGCCGGCGAGCTGGACCCGGACACGCCGGCGTCGGCGGCTACTGTTCCTGGCTCTGTGCGCACCCGGCTTCATCGCGATCTTCGCGACGCCGCTGCACCACAGCTTCTTCCTGCTGGTGTTCGGGATCGTGCTGTTCGCCGCCGCGGCCCTGTTTCGTACGCTGACCGAGCCGCTCTTCGAGCGCGTGGACGCTTCTGGACCGCTGGTCACTTCCCCTTCCCCACCCCCTCGGAGGACTCTCGCCATGCGTAGGCTTGTCGCCACGACCGCTGCTGTTGCCGTCCTCAGTCTCGGTCTCAGCACGACCGCGCCGCCGCCGGCGCAGGCGCAGATCGTTGTCATCGATCCGCAGGCCATCGTCCAGGCCATCAAGCAGGTGGAGCAGCAGCTCCAGATGATCACGCAACTTCAGCAGCAGGTCGCCAGCCAGGCGGCCATGCTGCAGAAGCTTGGCGTCGACGTCACGGGTCCGCTGCAACAGATCGCATCGGAGGCGACGCAGCTTCTCCAGACCGCGCAGGGCATCGGCTACCAGGGCCAGAACCTCGCCCAGCAGTTTCAGCAGATCTATCCGACCGACCTGAAGGGGATGAGCTTTGCTCAGACGCGGCAGGCGCTGGCCGGATGGCAAGCCAATAGCCGCCAGACCCTTCAGGAGGCGATGGCGACCCAGAACCTGATCGTTCGCTCGCAGCCGACGACCGCCGGGGCCGTTAACGCAGCGGTCGCCGCCTCTCAAAACGCTGCGGGGCAAACTGCGGCCATCCAGGCGACCAATCAATTGCTGGCGAGCCTGAGCACCCAGCTCACCCAGCTCCAGACCATCCTGATTACTCAAGGGCGGGCTCAGCAGACCGCCGAGGCGCAGGCCCAGGCAGCGAGAGCCGCCGGGGATGCCGAACATGAGCGTGTCTTTCACGGCGCCCCTCCGGCCGCCATCGGTGTCAAGAATTCGGACCACCTTTGATGTGCCGCATCCTGATCCTCGTGGGGCTCGCGACCCTCGGTCTCTCCGCCTGTAGTCGGCCCGTACCGTCCCACGACAAGGCGTACTTCGCCGCACATCCCCAAGAGCGCGGGCAATTCCTGGCTGCCTGCCGAAACGATCCGGGGCGCCTGGGTGAGACGCCCAATTGCGTCAATGCCCTTCAAGCAGACGCCGACGCCGAGCACGAGCGGGTGTTCCACGGCGCTCCGCCGACCGCGCCCGGCGTTCGCAACCCTGGCCATCTCTAGGAGCGCGGAAGCAGACGATGAGCACAGCTAGCCCCGCCGGCCTGGACGTCTTCCTGAATAACTTTCGGTCACAGGTCGATAGTGGCTTTGGGCTGATCTCTGGGGACGTCCAGTCGGTTCTAGCGACCCTCGTGGTGATCAGCATCGTCACGACAGCGATCCTGTGGGCGATCGACGAGAATCAAAACGTCCTCGCCGCGTTGGTTCGGAAGGTCTTGCTGATCGGCTTTTTCACCTGGCTGGTGACCCAGTGGCACAGCCTCAGCCAGACGGTCGTGGAGGGCTTCGCCAGCCTCGGCCTCAAGGCCGGGGGCGGCGCCATGAGCCTCGGCGACTTCCTGAACTCACCCTCCAAGATCGTCATGAAGGGCATCGAGATTTGCATCGGGCTCTTCGACTACATCCACCGGGTTGCACCGGGGCCGGTGGAATTTTTCGCGCATATCGACGTCGTGTTGATGGCCTTGATCGCCTGCATCGGCGTGCTCATCGCGTTCGTGATCCTGGCGATCGAGGTCACGGTCGTCGTCATCGAATTTCACATCGTCACGCTGATCGCGTTTGTGACGGTCCCGTTCGGCATCCTGACCCAGACCTCCTTTCTGTCTGAAAGAGCCATTGGCTACGTCGTCTCGGTCGGCATCAAGCTGATGGCGCTGGCCATCGTGATCTCCATCGGGACGACAATTTTCGACGCCTACACGGTGTCAGCCGATCCAGACATCTACGAAGACGTCGGGCTGCTCCTCGGGGCCGTCGTCATGGTGATGCTGGCGCTGAAGATCCCCGCCATCGCCGGTGCGCTGATCAGTGGCGGCCCGCAGCTCAACGCCGGCAGCGCCCTGATGGGCGCAGCGGGTGTCGCTGCCGGCGTCGCCGGCGTCGGCCTTGCGGCTCGAATGGCGGGTGGCGCCATCGCCCAGGGCGCGGCCGCAGGTGGCGCGAAGGTGGCCGCAGCGCGGGCTGCGTCTGGTGGCCTGTCGTCAGGTGGAGGAGCACTTGGTGGCGGCGGTGGCCCGAGCCCTTCACCCAGCCAAGGGCCGGGTCCTACTCCAAGTCCGGCCTCTGCCAGCCGCAGCGCGCCCGCGTCGGATTCGAGCGGCCCGTCGGCATCCAGGCCGGAAACTCCGGCAAGCGACGCCGGCTCTACGTCGCCGATCGTCGCGCGAGCCCAGGCCCGCCGGAGCGGGTTGGGCTCGGCGGCGCGCACCAGCGCCGCGACCGCGGCCGCCAGCGGCGACTCGAACAGCCCCGGGATGTCGGCCTCGCCGATCCGTCCCGACGATGAACCCAAGTCCTAGAGCCCCTGGAGAACTGCCATGTTGAACGCCTTCAGGAGACCGCAAGACCGTTACGGCAGCTCCGCGCCGGTCGAGAGCCCCTATCAGCGCGCTGCGCAGGAGTGGGACAATCGCATCGGCTCGGCCGTCGCGCAGGCGAAGAACTGGCGGCTCGCCGCCTTCTGCTCGCTGGGCCTGGCGGCCCTGTCGCTTGGCGGTTTCATCTACCAGGCCAGCAACACCAACATCGCCACCTTCGTGGTTCCGATCGACAAGTACGGCAGGCCGGGTCGCATCGAAGTCGCCGGGCAAAGCTATAAGCCGTCGACGGCGGAGACCGGCTACTTTCTGGCCGACTGGGTGACGCGGACCCGCTCCAAAAGCATCGATGCGATCGTCATCCGCGACAACTGGACCGCCGCCTACCGGTTCGTGGCGGGCTCCGCGATTGGTCAGCTCAACGACTACGCCAAGACCCACGACCCCTTCGCTAACGCCGGGGCTCAGGCGGTCAGTGTCGAGATCGTCTCCGTCCTCGCCCGCAGTCCCAACACCTACCAGGTGCAGTGGCGCGAGACGACCTTCGACCAGGGCACCACCCGCGCCACCGAGAACTGGACGGGCCTGTTCACCGCCAAGATCAACGCGCCGAAAAACGAGGCCGAACTCCGGGCCAACCCCCTCGGCATCTACATCACCTCGTTTCAGTGGAGCCGGGAGCTTTAGTCATGACACACACATTCCTTCGGGCTTGCGGCGCCATCAGCCTCGCCGTCGGGCTCGCCCTCGCGGGCAGTTCCGAGGTCTCCGCGCAGATTCAGCCGGCGCCTGCGCGGGCCGTTCCGCCCTCCTCGCCGCCGCGCGCTTTGGCCGTGGTGGTTGCGGCGCCACGAGCAGCCGCCACGGCCGCGCCGGTTCAGCCGCCCCGCCGTCGGCCCGTGCGCCGCGCGACCTATGCTTCGCCGGTGCTGCGGACCGTTCAGGCGGGCAATGACGCCGCGCGGTCGTTGCCCTCGGCCGGCGCTTACCTCAACGCCGCGCTCTACTACGACTTCGAACCGGGACGGCTCTATGTGGTCCACACCAGCCCTCGGTTTCTGACCGCGATCACCCTTCGACCGGGCGAAAAGCTGATCTCCAAGGCGTCCGGCGACACGGTTCGATGGGTGCTCGGAGAAACAGTCCAGGGCGCCGGGGCTGGCCAGCAGGTGATCGTCTTCGTCAAGCCGATCCGCGGCGGCCTGCGCACCAACATCATCCTGACCACGGACCAGCGGACCTATCTGCTCGAAGCGGTCAGCCACGAGGGCGAGACCTATACGAGCGTGATCAGCTGGAATTATCCGCAGGAAGAGATGCGCGACGCGCAGGCGGCTCGCGCGGCGGCCGACCAGACGGTCGTGGCCAGCAGCATCGCCATCGACCGCCTGAACTTCGCCTATCGGATCCAACCGATTGGAGCCCGGCGTGGTCCCCGCTGGCAGCCTCTGCGGGTCTTCGATGATGGCCTGAAGACCTACATCCAGTTCCCCGCCGACCTCGCGGCCACAGAGGCCCCGCCGCTCTTCCTGATCGGCCCGAACAAGCAGGCCGAGCTGGTCAACTACCGGTTCGCCAACGGCTACTACGTCGTCGACCGGATGATTGATGTCGCCGAACTGCGGCTCGGTGAGGGCCGCCAGGTCGTGGTCCGGATATCCCGCACCAGCGGGGCGCGTTGAGATGAGCCACCTGCCTCCCGACCCGCCTTCCGAGGGTGAAGGACCGATGGCCGCGCCGGAGCGCAAGGCCTCGCCGGCCAGTGTGCTGACCGGTCCACGTCCGCCGGTGACCCGTTGGAATCGCAAATACCTGCTGGCTGGCTCCGCCGCGCTGGCCAGCGTCGTGGCCTTGGGATTCTATCTCGGCTTTGGCGGCTCCCACACGCGGGCGGCCAAGGATCAGGATCCGCAAGCCGCGGCCGACACCCAGACGCCGCAACGTCCCGAGATCGCCAACCGCTTCGCTCAGGGGTATGGCGATCCGGGCCTGCAGGCCTCCGCGCCGGGCATGGCCACCCTGCCCCCGCCCGGTGCGGACATCGCAGGACAGCCGGCAGCCGGCGTCGCTACCGCGCCTCCTGCGCCGCCGGTGGACCCGGCCGTCCAAGAGGCTCGCGATCAGGCCCGCGCAGCGCGCGCGGCCGGTCCCTTCTTCGGCGGACAGCCGGTGCAGGTGGCCGATAGGGATGTGGCCGCGCCCGCGGTGGGGTTGGCGGGGTTCGCCGGCCGGGCCGCATCGCCGACCGAGCGGGCGGCCGAGCGGTCGGCGGAGGTGCAGCCGCAGAACGGCCAGGGCGCCAAGCGCCAGTTTCTGGCCGGCTCGCGGTCCGAGGACTACCTGGCCAATCCGCTTTTGCCGCCGCTCAGTCCGTGGGAGGTGAAGGCGGGAACCCTGATCTCGGCCGCGCTCATCACCGCGATCAACTCTGATCTGCCGGGCGAGGTCATCGCCCAGGTGACCCGGCCGGTCTACGACCACGTCAATGGGCGCACCGTGCTGATCCCGCAGGGCGCGCGGCTGATCGGTCAGTACGACAGCCAGGTCGCCTATGGTCAGCAGCGGGCTTTGATCTCCTGGAACCGGATCGTCATGCCCGACGGCCGGTCGATCAATATCGGCTCGATGACCGGGGCCGACCTGGCCGGCGCCAGCGGCCTTCGCGACCGCACAGATGGGCACTTCGGCCAGCTGGCGCGTGGCATCGCGCTTTCAACGATTTTCAGCATCGGCGCGGCGTCCGCCCAGGACGCCGGCAACCGAAGTTCCGGCGGCTTGGTGATCAACAGCGCCGCCAGCGGCATTTCCAACCAGGCCCAGCAGACCGGTCAAAGGATCACTGAGCGTGATCTGAACCGCCAAGCCACGATCACCGTGCGCGCGGGCTGGCCCCTCCAGGTCATCGTCAACAAGGACATGATCCTCGCGCCCTAACCGTAAGCCCCCCTTCCAGTAAGAGAGAGTTCCAGTGACCCAGACCGCAGAGAAGCTCGGGCTGTTCCTGTCCGAGGGCCTGCACCAGGACATGGTGTCGGCCGCCGAACGACTGAATACGCGCAAGAATCCTCGTGGCTGTGTGCGGCTCATTTATGAGCGCGCGTTTCGAGAGTTGGTGGAGGCGCTGGAGAGCGGCGTCGAGATCGCCTTCCCCGCTGTACGCGGCGCCAAGGACCGGGTGTCGGTGCGTCTGTCCCGGCCGCTCTGCCTGCGCATTCGCCGGCACACCGACGGCCTCAATCTCAAGCTGACGGACTTCGCCTTCGCAGCGATCAACCGCTTCCTTCAGTCCATCAAAGGAGACACCCATGACGCGACCCGCCAAGCCCACCCTGTCCTTGGCTAAGATCAACCTCGAGGAGAAGGTGACGGACCTGCGCCTGCGGCTGCGCGGCAAGCTCGCAGTCGACCTGGTCGACTATCAGCGCGCCTACGCCCAGAGCAACGCCCAGGACATCGCGCTCGAACCGCTCGTGCCACACATCCTGTCGACCTTCATGGAATCGGATCGAGGCTTCCAGGCGTGGCGCAAGGCGAAGCCGCCCAATGGGGCGTCGTAGCGCCCGCCCCGGGCCGATCGACGGTGCCGACCTACCACAGCTGGTCCTGTGCAGTCCTCGGACCACAAGCCGTAGATCCCTGAGTCGGCCGCCACGGACTCGTTTCGGAATATCCGTCAACCGCCCGAATCGGCCCTTTTTGGTCGAAATGGTGCAATTCCAAGCCTTCAGCTTCGCCCAGACTCACTGAACGCTGAGCCCGACTGAGTCGCGCGCCAGATCCTCTGCGCGCGCCTCGTCGAAATTCAGGAATTCAGTTTGACCTAGACGAGACCCCAAAACGGCGAAAGCCCCCAGTTGGCGCTGGAGGCTTTCGGAAATCGCAGGCACCGTGTGGCAGCGGCTTGATTGATCGGGACCAACCTAGAAGGCGCTTTTTGCGTCGTCAAGGCCCGAATAGGAGACCTGTTGTCTTCTGTCTGCCGGTTTCGCACCGTCGAAACGGCCTCGTCCCAGCACGAAGGGACGACATGCAAAGCGCATTATCCGAGGACGACTGGCGACCAGGGTTCGCCAAGCGAGCCCCCAACTTCGACGCGGTCTGCGAGCAGGCCCGCGCCTGGCGTTGGAGCCCGGGCGAAAGCATCGCGCGCATCGCTGCGGCCGTGCTGAAGGGCACGCCCAAGCTCACCATCCAGCAGCGGATGACCCTGTTGCTCTATGTCGAGCACCTCAATCAGGACCGCCTGGAGAAGGACGTCGCCTGTGTGTGGCCGAGCACGGCGCTGATCGCCGACTACCTCGGCTGCAGCGAGAGCACAGCGCGGGCCAATCGGCGGGGCCTGGAGGCGGCCGGCTATATGGTTCGCGACTACAATCGGGCTAACCGGCCCGCCGGCGTCGAAGCCTATGACCTGGCCCCACTGGTGGCGCGCCTGGACGAAATGGAGGCCGCTGACACCGCGCTCCGCGAGGCGGCGCAAGCTCGCCGAGCCCAGTATCTTGAGCCCGTCGTGTTTGCGGAGAGATATACCGCCCAGGCGCCTAAATCCCGGCGCCTAGAACAGTCCCAAAAGAACGCCAGTTCTTCTGTACAGGATAAGGACGCGCCTACGCCGCACGCTTCGTCCTTCGCGCGTCCGGCTACGCCTCCCGCGACCGACAAGAACAATGGATCCTCGGACCAACGCAACACCAGCGGAACGTCCAGCGCCATTTGCTCTCCGGAGAGAGCAAGCGGCTTGGGCAGCGCTCAATCCGCGCCCTCCGCGGCGGCGGAAATGGTGCGCCAGGAGCTGAGGGCCGCCGTCCAGGTCTGTCCGAGACTAGCTGCGCTGGTGGGGGATCATATCCTCGCAGACCCGGCCAGCGCGGGGCCTGCCGACGTCGCCCGGATCGCCGCCGCTGCCGAGACCTGGCTTCCTGAGATCGAACGCAACAACGCCCTGTCGGTCGGCTGGGGCTGGGCCCGCCACGGGCCACGGGTGATCGCGATGCTGGCCATCGCCCTGGAAGACCCGGCCGTGCAGAACCCTTGCAAATACTTCGGCTGGATGGTTACCCGAACCGCTCAGGGTGCGCCCGATCTGCGCCTGAACCTTGCCCGGATCATGCGGGTGAAGGGGGAAATCCCGCCGCCGGACCAGACCCCCGCGCAGGAACTGGCGCCTTTGCCCCTGATGTTCGCTCCAGGTTCCGATGAGGCGCCCTGGCCGGAGATCAACGCCGAGATCCTGCGGCTGATCAAGATGGGCGCCCACGGCAGCTGGTTCGGCCGCGTCGGCTTCCACGGCATTAGCGACGGGGTGATCACACTCTCGACCCCGACCGGCATCGCCGCCGACCGGATCAAGCGCGACTATGTGGAGGCCATCAAGCTGGCCGCCGAAGCCGTCGGCGTCTTTGTTGACCGTGTGGTGCTGACGGTGCGCAAACGATGACCTGCGGCGCTTTATCGAGAACGAGCTCGATCCCCGCGAAGTCTGGGCGAGGCGGCTTTGAGGTGGGGTCTTGTCAGGTGGTCCGGGCGTCAGGAGGCGGGAATTTCCGTGCGAAGGGTGCTGGCGATGTCATTGCGCCAGGCTGGAGCGACCTTTGCTTTCGCGGCGAAATCTGGCCAGCGCAGGACGGCCGCCGTGACCTCGTCGAGGATCAGCTCGGCGCGGCCGCGCTTGAGGCCCGCGGTTTTGGCGCAGGCCCGGAAATCCTCGCGCGTGAAGCCGTCTCTCTTGCCGTTCATCGACATCTGGTGCTTCGCGGTCCAGGCCCCGTCGGGGTTGTAGCTCCAGGTGATGTCGAAGGCCGGCGACAGGCTCCAGGCGCCGGTGCGGTCCATCAGGAAGGCGATGTTCTTGACGTGGTCATCCTGGTTGCGGGCGATGATGTTGAACGCCATGCGCCGAAACTGTTCCTCGGTCTCATCCATCGTCAGGCCGAGCTGGCGGATGACCAGCATGGCCTGCTCGTAGGAATAGCTTAGCGGATCGTTGAAATCGAAGTGGGCCAAGCCGGCCAATGACTGCATATGCAGCTTGTCGCCGCCTGGGAGGCGATCAAAGCGCTTGGTCATGAAGTGGCGCCGGCCGCCTTCTTCGAGCAATCGGCATTCGCTAACCGTGATGCCAGCCGCACCGGCCATCTGCGCATAGGCAAACTCCACCGCGCCGTACCCCTCCGGGTCTGCCAGTTCCTTGTCCTTGTTGCCCTCGACGCCATCGAACTTCAGCAGCCAATAGTCAAAGCCGTCGCCGGCGGCGATCTGGCCGGACCGGACTTCGTTGGTCCGGGGGTTCCAGGCGATGACCGCCTTGGCCCGCGCCCCGGCCGCGGAGGTTCCAACGCGCAGAATTTGCTTCAGGGCATCGGCCTTGGCGGCGTCTGCGAACGAGGTAGCCAGGGTATTGCGATGGGTCAGGACTTCCGATGCGAGCGCAACCAGCGCCTCGATTTCGATCTTGGTGGCGCGCCCAGGCGCAGGACCCAGAACGGGTGAAAACTCCAGCGCACCCATGCCCCGCGCGCCCGTGTAGCAAAGCCGTTCGACGGCGTTGAAGCTCTCGGGCGTTCGCCCCTGGGTTGCCAGCCAGGCGTCGATCAAGGCGTTGCCGTACTTGTCCGGCAAAGAGTCGGCCAGCAACCCTGGCAGTCCATGAAACGAACGGTGTGCGAGGCCCGGGAAGCTGTAGAGTTGGCGACCGAGCGGCATTTTGAGCGGTGAGAGCTCAATGCCGCTACCGACAAAGGCGGGATCGTACTCAAAGACCGCGTCGGCGGCGCCATCCTCAAGGGACACGGCACCGATCCGGCTGCCCCACAGATTGACCTGGGCCAGAGTGCTCATGATTGATCGCCCCATCGCCAGGGCCCTGTTTTGTCGGCGTGGACGACTTTGGGGGCGGAGGCGCGCTGGCGGGTTTTGCCGCGCAGCTTCAGCTGTTCAATCGGGCTGAACGGCGTTTCTGGCAGAAGCTGGTTGAGGCCCTCCAGAAGATCGAGGGCGCGCAGAACCCGGATCAGGGTGGTAAGCTGGCTGGAAGCACCGCCCTCCAGCCGTTCGAGGGTGCTCTTGGACACTCCGGCTTTCTCGGCGACTTGTGCCTGGGTCAGGTTGCGCTCCAGTCGCGCCCGCTCCAGACCGGCGCCGAGTTCTCCGAGGAGCGCATCATCTGTCAGCAGGTGTGTAAATCGCATAAGTCGTCGCCTTTGCGGAATTACATGGTTTGATGATGATGGTTCGTCAAGATTAAAGAGTTATGTGAGCTCATAAAACTCAGCAAACTTGACGAGTCAAAAGCCCGAGTCACGTCAAGCCGTCGATTATGACGAGTAGTGTGGATGGCCAGGCACAGCGAGGATCTATCCGGCGAAGTCGCTTGGGTGTCGATCCGTGGACAGAATGATGGGGCCGAAATAGCCGAAATCATCGCGGCAGGCGGCGACCGCCAGGCTGACGTCGCGATATAGCTTTGGGGCGTCGGACTTGAACTTGGTGAGCCGGTATTCTCCGGTTCGCCCGGCCAGGCGCAGCCAGACGCTCCAGTCGCCGTGTTCGCTCTCGGTGAGCCGGACCTCTTTGAGGGAGCCGCCGCGCTCCAGATACATAGAGACATTGCGGGCCCGGATGGCCAGCTCAGGGTTCGCGCCGATGACCCAGGCTTCTTCGCTTCGGCCCTCTTCCCCCGCGACTTTATCAGTGTTCATCACGGAACGCCCCCAACTCATGATGGGCTTATCTTGCTATAAAAGCACATGGCTGTCGCCCTCCTGATCACCGCCTCTGACGATTTTGCACCGCCATTTCCCGGGCTATCGCCTCAATTTCAAGCCTGTGAGTTGCGATGCTGAGGGGGAAGCTTCGGTTTGGCGAGTGATTGGCGAGGATCAGGGTCTGTCTGTGGATTTGGTGGGGGAGCGCCCTCCCCCTTAAGTCGCAGGCGTTGCGGCCTGCCCCTGCCCCCACCAGCGGGGGATGCCCCCGCAACGCCCCCGGGTCAGATCCCGAGCGGCCGTCGGCCGCGGACGGAAAGGGTGGAGGCAGGCCTGGGGTGGGTGAATTTTGGTCAGGCAGTCCCAGGAGGTCGCCATGTCCTTGAGACCCATCGTCCAGGCCCTGGGCGGCGATCTCTACGATCGCGGCCAGAGGGCGAACATCCCAGCGCCGGGCCACAGCGCCGCCGACCGGTCCGTCTCGCTGCTGCTGAAGGACGGGCGGATCATCGTCCACACCTTCGGGGATGGCGACTGGCGCGCGGTACTCGATCACCTGCGCGGCGAGGGCCTGGTCGACGCCCACAACGCGCCCACCACCCTTAGCCAGTCGCGCCGGGCGTCGGCGGCCGGGACCGCCGGCACGACGATCGAGCGCCTGAACGCCGCGCGGCGGATCTGGGAGGCGGGGAAGGCCGTGGCCAACACCCTTTCCGAACGCCATTGCCGGCTGCGGGCGATCACGCGCGCCCTGCCAGGACCGCAGGTGCTTCGCCACTGCGGCCATGCGCCGGTCTCGGCCTATGCGGCGCAGAGCCGCCATCATCGCCCCGCCCTCCTGGTCGGCGTCAGCGATGCCGCGGGAGCCTTCACCGCTGTCGAGCTGTCCTATCTCGCGCCCAATGCCCATCGGGCGGCGGACCTGCGTCTGAACCGCAAAACGGTCGGCACCGTGCCCGCCGGGGCGGCGGTTCGGATCGATGAGGCGGCGCCGGAGATGGCGGTCGCCGAAGGCTTTTTCACCACGCTGTCGGCCAGTGAGCGGTTCTCGCTCCCGGCCTGGTCGCTGATGTCGACCCGCAACCTGCGAAGCTGGATCCCGCCGCCGGGCGTGCGCTCGGTGCTGATCGCCGCGGATCGCGGCAAGGATGGTGAGGCTTCGGCCGAGCACTTGCGCGCCAAGCTGGTCCGGGCCGGCCTGAAGGCCTGGGTCGAGTTGCCGCCGGGCGTCGTCGGCGATTGGAACGAGGCGGCATTCGACCCGGGGGGCAACGCCAACCCAAGTGGTTGACAGGCCGCAATTCACTAACCCCAAACGTCTGTTGGGCCCGCGCACCGCGCAATGCGCCTCGCACTACTGAACTTCGTCAACCTAGGAGCGCGTGCTGGGTGAAAGTAGACTTTCACCAGTTCATCCCGCCTACAGTCTCGTCGAACCATTGTTTAGGAAATGCCTGAGAACGCGTGAGAAGGGGATCTCTGTCTAGAGCGGTTTCCCCGCGCAGTGAAACGGGGGGATTCCCAAATCAGTGGCGGGGTGATTCAAGCTGCATGCTGGTGAAGGAGGCCGGCATGCATGGGTCATCCTTTGTCATGTGATCATTGAGACCGGGCTCTTGCGGCGGTGGACGCGGGGCTGAGTCGGCGGCGCGCGGCGGAGCGGTTCGGGGTGAGCGCGGCCAGCGTGATCCGCTGGGACCAGTTGCGCCGCCTGCAGGGCCATGCCCGCCCCAAGCCGCAGGGCGGCGACAAGACCTCGCACAGGA
>NZ_JBILRO010000280.1:0-4101 GCF_044372605.1 Phenylobacterium sp. | reverse complement strand
TGTCGTCGGCCCGGGTCATGACCATCTTCACCGGCTTGCCGCCGATGGCCTTGGAGGCGAGGGCCGCGCCGACCGCATAGTCGCCATTCAGCCGCCGTCCGAAACCACCGCCCAGCAGATAGGTGCGCAGGACAATGGTGTCCTCCTTGCGCCCCAGCGCCTGGGCCAGCCAGGGCAGCACCAGCGACTGCCACTGGTTGCCGGTGTGGACCTCGAATTTGCCGTCCTTCTCGAAGGCCAGCGCATTGACCGGCTCCAACTGGAAGTGAAGGGCCGTAGCGGTGGTGTAGGTCTGCTCCAGGGTTGATGTCGCGGCCTTGAAGGCGGCGTCGACGCCGGGATCCTCGACGGCCAGACTGCCTTTGGTCTTGTCAGCCACCAGGGCGCGGGCGCGGGCCTGGAGGTCGGCTTCCGACACCTTGATGGCGTCCGGCGATGTCCAGGTCACCTTCAGCGCCTCGGTGGCGCGATCAGCGGCCACGAAACTGTCGGCGTAGACCATCACCCAGCCGGGGACGGTTCCGGAGGGGTCCTCCAGGGCGATGGCGCGGATGTAGCCCGGCACCGCTTTTGCGGCGCCTTCGTCGATCGACGCCACCGTGGAGCCATAGCGCGTCGGCGGCAGTTTCGGGCGCGCATAGACCATGCCCGGAACCTTGGCGTCGAGGCCGTAGACGCCCTTGCCATTGGTTTTGTCGGGGATGTCGCGCGCCGGCGCCGGCTTGCCGATCAGTTTTCGCTGGGCGGGGGTCTTGATCGGGAGTTTGGCGAGTTCGGCTTCGGTGAACTTCCGGCTGAGATCGCCTCTGGCGATGATGTCGCCGTAGGATACCGAGGCCTTGCCGGCGACCACGGCGCTGTTGCGGGCGACGCAGGCGGAGGCGGGCACACCCAGCAGCCTGGCCCCGGCTTCGATCAGGGCGATGCGGCCAGCGGCGGCGGCCTGGCTGTAGAGCGGATAGCTCTGCCAGATCGACCAGCTGCCGCCTGTGGCCATCAGGCCCCATTTGGGATCGGAGTCCACGTGGTCAAACTTCACCTTCGACCAGTCGGCTTCCAGCTCGTCGGCGACAATGCGGGCGATGGCGGTGCCCACGTGTTGGCCCATCTCGGCGCGGATGATGTGGACAGTGATCGTCCCCGCCCGGTCGATGTCGTACCAGATGGTGGGTGCAAAGCTGTCGGCGGCGTGGGCCGGCGCGGTGGCGCTGAACATGGCGCCGGCGGCGGTCACCGTGATCAGGAAGCCGCGACGCGAGGGCGCGAGGTCGGCCCCGGGGCCGTTGTCGAGGGAGACGCTCATGCCTTCACTCCAGCGGCCAGCTTGATCGCCTTCTTGATCCGCACATAGGCCATGCAGCGGCAGAGGTTGCCGGCCATGGCGGCGTCGATATCGGCGTCGGTCGGCTTCGGTTTGGACTTCAGCAGGGCGGCGGCCTGCATGATCTGGCCCGACTGGCAGTAGCCGCACTGGGGTGCCTGGGTCTCGATCCAGGCCTTCTGCAGGACATGTTCGCCGCCGAGGCCTTCGATAGTCGTCACGGACTGTCCGGCGACAGACGATATGGGGGTGAGACAAGAGCGCACCGCCTCGCCGTTCACATGCACGGTACAGGCGCCGCACTGGCCGATGCCGCAGCCGAACTTGGTGCCGGTCAGGCCCGCGTCATCGCGGATGGCCCACAGCAGCGGCGCGTCGTCCGGGCCTCCCACGGTGACATTCCGCCCGTTCAGTCGAAAGGTGGTCATGACGTTTCCCTGGCCCGCGTCCCGACCGCATCGGACGCCAACCCGCACGATGCCGCAAGTCTGAATCCGGGCCGAAACGAATTCCGGTGGCGCCGGCCCGCGCCCACCTTAAGGTGGGGCCAAGAAATACAGGTGAGGAAACCCAAATGAGACTGACCGCGCCACGCGTCGCACCCCTGCGCGATGAAGATCTTTCGCCCGAGCAGGCAGAGGCCCTGCAGCCGGTTCGCAACGGCAAGCTGGGGGTGCTCAACATCTTTCGCACCCTGGCCCATGCGCCCAAGGCGCTGAGCCGGTTCAACCAGTGGGGCGGTTATGTGCTGTCCCGGCGCAACGATCTGCCGGCGCGGGAACGGGAGATCGTCATCCTGCGCGTGGGATACCTCTGCAAGTCGGGCTACGAGTTCACCCAGCACACCCGGATTGGCCTGGACGCGGGCCTGACCGCCGCAGAGATCGAGGCCATCAAGCGCGGCGCCGACGCCGGCTGGAGCCCGGCAGACGCCGTGCTGATCCGGGCGACCGATGAACTCCACACCGATCACTTCATCAGCGACAACACCTGGAACCTGCTCAAGCAGCACTACACCGAGAAGCAGTGCATGGACCTGGTCTTCACCACGGGCCAGTACACCCAGGTCTCCATGATGCTGAACACCTTTGGCGTGCAGCTGGACGCCGGACAAGTCCTTGATCCAGAGCTCAAGGGGTACTGAGGTGGCGGGCCGCCTCGAAGGCAAGACGGCGGTCATTGTTGGCGCCGGTCAGTCGCCGGGCGAGACGATCGGCAACGGGCGCGCCATCGCCCTGCTGTTCGCCGCCGAGGGTGCGCGGGTGCTGTGCGTTGACCGGATCGCGGAGCGGGCCGAGGAGACCGCCGCCATGATCCTGGAGGCCGGCGGCGAGGCCAGCGCACTACAGGCCGACGTCACCCGCTCCAGGGAGGTCGCCGAGATCGTGACCCAGGCCATGGGGCGTCTGCGGCGTATCGACATTCTGGTCAACAATGTGGGCATCGGCGGCGGGGACGGGCCGGCACATCGCGTTGAGGAGGCGGCCTTTGATCGCATCCTTTCCGTCAATCTCAAGGGGATGTGGCTGGTCACCAAGGCGGCGCTGGGGGTCATGCGCGAGCAGAAGGTCGGGGCCATCGTCAATATCTCGTCGCTGGCAGCGCAGGCCGGGGGAATTCAGCTTGCCTATGAGGTCTCAAAGGCAGGTGTAAACCGGCTGACCGCCAGCGTGGCCATCTCACAGGCGCGCTACGGAATCCGGTGCAATGCGGTCCAGCCGGGCCTGATCGATACGCCGATGGCGGTGGCGGGGATCGCCGGGGCCAGCGGCCGTAGCCAGGCCGAGGTCCGGGCCGAACGCGACGCCCGTGTGCCGCTGGGCGGCAAGATGGGAACCGCCTGGGACATCGCCCATGCCGCTCTGTTTCTGGCTTCGGACGATGCGCGCTTCGTCACGGGGGCGATCCTGCCGGTGGACGGCGGCATGGGCGTCAGAATCGGTTGATCCGGGGCTAATCGGAATGGCCCGGGCGCCTGCGTCGGCTTCCCACGCTTGCCCTCAGGCTACGCCGACGGCTAGGTGCGAGGATGCCTGTTTCCACCGCCTATCGACCTGACCCACAGTTCCCGGCCCTCGGCCCGGAGTACGGCGATCCCGTGGCTGCAGCGGACTTCCCGCAGACGATCCTGCGGTTTCGCAATGACCGGGCGGCGGCGAGCGTCGGCCTCGACAGTCTGGATGATGCGGAATGGATCGCCCACTTCGGCCGGTTTCAGCCCCTGCCGGGCAACATCGATCCGCCGCTGGCCCAGCGCTATCATGGTCACCAGTTCCGGTCCTACAACCCCGACCTGGGCGACGGGCGCGGGTTCCTGTTCGCCCAAATGCGGGAGGCAGGTTCCGGGCGGTTGCTCGACCTTGGCACAAAGGGATCAGGCCAGACGCCCTGGTCGCGGTCCGGCGACGGGCGGCTGACCTTGAAGGGCGGGGTGCGCGAGGTGCTGGCCACGGCGATGCTGGAAGCGTTGGGTGTTCCCACCTCGCGGTCGTTCTCGCTGATCGAAACCGGAGAGGCGCTGGAGCGGGGCGATGAACCCAGCCCCACCCGCGCCGCGGTGCTGGTTCGCCTGTCGCACAGCCACATCCGCTTTGGCAGCTTCCAGCGCCATGCCTACTTCGACAGCGCCGAGCGGGTCGGCGCCCTGATCGACCACGTGATCGCGAACTACTATCCCGAACTTGAGGGCGCGAACGACCGCCCCTCAGCCCTGCTGCAGGCGGTGGCCGGCCGCGCGGCGCGAATGACCGCCGGCTGGATGGCGGCCGGGTTCGTCCACG
>NZ_JBILRO010000261.1:0-4541 GCF_044372605.1 Phenylobacterium sp. | reverse complement strand
CGCATCCTCCACGACCAGACCATCGAGACCCTGGTGGCCCAGGGGATCATGCAGGCGAAGGCCGGCTGCGACATCCTGGCGCCGTCCGACATGATGGATGGCCGCTGCGGCGCCCTGCGCCAGGCGCTCGAGGCCGAGGGCCTGCAGGACGTGATGATCATGTCCTACGCCGCCAAATATGCGTCGGCCTTCTATGGTCCCTACCGCGAGGCCATCGGCTCCGGGAAGCTGGGAACCGGCTCGGTCGACAATCCGGGCGACAAGAAGACCTACCAGATGGACGCCGCCAACTCCGACGAGGCGCTGCGCGAGGTGGCCCTCGACATCGCCGAGGGCGCCGACATGGTTATGGTGAAGCCCGGCATGCCCTATCTGGACATCGTCCAGCGGGTAGTCGAGGCGTTCCATGTGCCGACCTTCGCGTTCCAGGTCTCCGGCGAGTACGCCATGCTGATGGCGGCGGCCCAGAACGGCTGGCTGGACGAGGAGCGTGCGATCCTGGAGAGCCTGGGGGCCTTCAAGCGCGCGGGTGCTGCGGGCGTGATCAGCTACTTCGCGCCGAGGGCGGCGAGGCTGTTGGGGGCGTAGCAGCCGAACCTTCTACATCGCTCACGATGCCGGGGCTGGACGGGGCAAGTCGCTCCTGATCGCTCGGTCGAAGGGCGTGGACGCGGCCTCTACAGATGCCGAAGCGCGCCCTTGCCGGCATAGACCGCCTGGTCGCCCAGCTCTTCCTCAATGCGCAGCAGTTGGTTGTACTTCGCCGTCCGGTCCGAACGCGCCAGTGAGCCGGTCTTGATCTGTCCGCAGTTGGTGGCCACGGCCAGGTCGGCGATGGTGGAATCCTCGGTCTCGCCCGAGCGGTGGCTCATCACGGCAGTGTAGCTGTTGCGGTGGGCCAGATCGACGGCATCCAGGGTCTCGGACAACGTGCCGATCTGGTTGACCTTCACCAGGATCGAATTGGCCAGGCCCTTGCCAATGCCCATGCCCAGACGCTCAGGGTTTGTCACAAAGAGATCGTCGCCCACCAGCTGGATCTGGCCGCCCAGACGGTCGGTGAGCAGCTTCCAGCCCTCGAAATCATCCTCGGAGCAGCCATCCTCGATGGTCACGATCGGGAACTTGGCGGCCAGGTCGGCCAGATAGTCGACCATCCCTGCCGGGGATACGCTCTTGCCCTCGCCTTCCATGACGTACTGGCCGCCCTTGAAGAACTCTGTGGCCGCGACGTCGAGCCCCAGGTTGAAGTCGGCGCCGACCTTGAAGCCCGCGCTCTCGCCGGCCTTGACGATGAAGGCCAGGGCCGCTTCGGCGCTACCGATGTTCGGGGCGAACCCGCCCTCATCGCCGACATTGGTGTTGTGGCC
Organism: Phenylobacterium sp.; assembly: GCF_044372605.1. Taxonomy (GTDB): domain Bacteria; phylum Pseudomonadota; class Alphaproteobacteria; order Caulobacterales; family Caulobacteraceae; genus Phenylobacterium. The sequence continues at coordinate 3,171 of NZ_JBILRO010000261.1, read as the reverse complement.
GGCGGCTTTCAGCTGGGCCTTCAGGGCGTGGAAGATCTCCGCGCCCATCCGCAGCGCCTCGGCGAAGGTGTCCGCGCCGGTGGGCAGGATCATGAACTCCTGGATGTCGATCGGATTGTCGGCATGCGCCCCGCCGTTGATGATGTTCATCATCGGCACCGGCAACACACGGGCCGAAACACCGCCCACATACTTGTAGAGCGGCAGCGCCGCCGAGCTGGCCGCCGCCTTGGCGGTCGCCAGGCTGACGCCCAGGATCGCGTTCGCGCCCAGGCGGGCCTTGTTGTGGGTACCGTCCAGGTCGATCAGGATCCGGTCGATCCGGCGCTGGTCCTCGGCGTCACTGCCGGAAAGGGCGTCGAAGATCTCGCCGTTGACGGCCTCCAGGGCCTTCAGGACACCCTTGCCGCCATAGCGAGCCTTGTCCCCGTCCCGCTTCTCAACAGCCTCATAGGCGCCGGTCGAGGCGCCCGAGGGCACGGCGGCGCGCCCCATCGAGCCGTCCTCGAGAACCACGTCCACCTCCACCGTCGGGTTGCCCCGGCTATCCAGGATTTCACGGGCGGTGATGTCGACGATCTCGGTCATGGCGCACTCCGGGAGGAACGGGCGGACGCTTACCCAGCTTCGCCCAATCGGGCAACGCCGGCTTGACTTGAGAGGCCCGAAACGGCTGATGCGAGGCGTCTGGAGAACACCCGAATGCTGTTGATCGAAAAGCCCCTGGACGGCGTCGCTGTCGTCACCCTGAACCGACCCGAAGCCATGAACGCGCTCTCCAAGGCGCTGCGGGGGGCGTTGAGCCGGGCCATTACCGGGCTCGATCAGGACCCGGAGGTCCGGGTGATCATCCTGACCGGCGCTGGCGAGCGCGCCTTCACCGCAGGGCTTGATCTCAAGGAGCTCTCCACCGATCCGCTGGGCATGGGTGCGGCAAACGCCACCAGCGCCGACGAAAACCCCGCGCAGGCGGTTCTGTCGTGCTCGAAGCCCATCATCGGCGCCATCAACGGCGTGGCCATCACGGGCGGGTTCGAGGTGGCGCTGGCCTGCGATGTGCTGATCTGCTCCACCAACGCCCGCTTCGCCGATACCCACGCCCGGGTCGGCATCACCCCCGGCTGGGGCCTGTCGCAGAAGCTGAGCCGCGCCATCGGCCCCTATCGCGCCAAGGAGCTTTCGCTGACAGGCAACTTCCTGGACGCCGCAAAGGCCTATGAGTGGGGCCTGATCAATCGGATCGTCGAACCGGCCGACCTGATGCCGGCCGCCCTGCAGCTCGCCGCCCAGATGGCCGACATCGATGGCGACATGCTGGTGACCTACAAGGCCATGATCGATGACGGCTACGATCTCGCCATGGGCGAGGGCCTGCAGCTCGAACACGATCGCTCGGTCGTGCACAATCGCCAGGTCACGCCGGAGATGGTGGCTGAACGACGCGCCGCCGTGCAGGCGCGGGGCCGCAACCAATAGGCCTCAGGCCTGCCGTCGGCCCCAGGGTCCGACGATCGCCACCGTCATGCCGGGCCAGTAGACGTTGACGAACAGCGTGGTCCCGTCCGGCGAGAAACATGCCCCGGCCAGTTCGGTATTGGCGCCGACATCGCCGGGCTCCGCCTGGGCCTGACGGCCGAGGGTGTAGGTCTTGCCCGCCGGGGTCACAGCGCGGAGGTAGTTCACGCCGCCGGCGCTGGCCTTGTCCTCGCAGACAATCAGATCGCCCCAGGGGGCCACGGCGATGTTGTCGGCCATGTTCATGACCCGCTTGTCGAGGGACTCTACAAAAAGCTGCAGCTTTCCGGGCTCGTCCCGCTCTCGCGCGTCGCCTTCAAAGCGGCTGGGTCGGTAGCGCATGATCTGCCCAAGCCGCTTCGGGCCGCCATTTGTGCAGGTAAAGTAGAGTTCGTTCTGGCCAAAGAACACGCCCTCGCCCCGGGCGAACAGCACCGCGCCCTTGGCATGGCCGCGGGCCTTCAGGGCGTTGTCGGGATTGTCGACCCCGTCCATGTCGACCCAGACCACGTCGCGCCAGGCGCCCGGCGCCATCTCCGGGCTTGTCCAGTTGCGGCTGTCACCCCCCTCCGGGCGATCGCGGAAGGCCAACGCCTGCAGCCGCCCGCCCTTTTGCAGGACCCGACGATCCTCTGGCAGGTAGCGGTAGAACAGGCCTGCGCCCTCATCCTCCGTGAGATAGGCGATCCCGGTGCGCGGATCGATGCAGACCGCTTCGTGTCGGAACCGGCCCATGCCCAGGATCGGCGTCGGATCAGCAAGCCCGCGAGCGGTGCTCGGAACCTCAAAGACCCAACCGTGAGATTTCAGCCCGCGGGGGCCGCCCGCCGTCAGGGTGACCGGATCCACCGTCTCCTCGCAGGACAGCCAACTGTTCCAGGGCGTGGCGCCGCCGCTGCAGTTGACGAGCGTACCGGCCAGGCTGAGGTGTGAACTCTCCAGGCGCCGTTTGCGCAGGTCGTAGATCAGCGAGGTCGTGCCGCCGCTGAGCGCCTGATTGTCCTTGTCAAAGCCATAGACCCGTGACCGGTCCAGTTTCGTCGCCAGTGCGTGCCGGCTTCCGAAGGGACCATGCTCCACATCAGATGTCTTGAGCTCGTGGTTCCGGACCAGCACCACCCTGCCCGCATCCAGCGGAAAGCAACCCATCCCGTCCATCTTGCGAGGCGTGACCAGGCCGTCGCTCATGACTTCGCCGGCCCGCGACACGATCGTGTAGGAGAAGCCTTCCGGCAAATCGAACAGGCCCTGCGGATCCATCGCCAGTGGGCCATAGCCGGCGACCTCATTCAGATAGGGGTCAGCGTCCGGACTGACGCGCCTCGACGCGGGTTGCGCACCGGCCAGCCTCGAAAAGCCCGCGAACGCGGCTCCGGTGGCGGCGGCTGAAATGAGATGGCGGCGAGATAGGGTCATGACACCTCCTAACGCACCAGAATGTCAGCGCAATGACGACCGGAATCAAAAACGCCGGCCCTGCGGCCGGCGCCTGAAACACAAGCATCCTGCGACGCCTAGTCTTCCTTCGGCGTCAGAACCTGGCGGCCCTTGTACATGCCGGTCTTCAGATCGACGTGGTGCGGACGCTTCAGTTCGCCGGTTTCCTTGTCCTCATGAAAGGAGTTCGGGCCCAGCGCGTGGTGCGAGCGACGCATG
>NZ_JBILRO010000260.1:0-4572 GCF_044372605.1 Phenylobacterium sp. | reverse complement strand
CATCGCCGAAGACCGCGAAGTTGCTGTCTGCATGCTGTTCGACGCTGGCCGCAGCCTTGGTGAGCGAGTGCTGGCCGAGCAGTTTTCTGCCTGATCTCCCGTCTTTCGCGGCTCATTAACGGGTTCGCCCTATGGTTACGGCGTTATCCGTAGGAGAGCGCCTTGAGCCAGCCCAAGTTTGGTCAAACCATCCAGGCCCCCAACGCCTTGCGTATGCGCGTCGGTTCAGGACGGATGGGGGGCATCGACCCGGCCGCTATCGCCAAGGCAGAAGCCGCGCTGAAGAGCCTGTCCGGCAACTTCGCCCAGTGGCTCAACGACGAAATCGCCAAGCTGGAGCGTGTACGCGCAACCATTCGCAGCGAGGGACCCAGCCTCGAGAACATGGAATCTCTCTACCTGCGCGCCCACGACCTGAAGGGTCTGGGCGCCACCTATGGATTTCCGCTTATCACCCGGATTGCAGGGCTGCTTTGTCGCCTGATCGACGACAAATCCAAGCGCCTGGAAGCGCCGATGGGCCTGATCGATGCTCACATCGATGCTATCAAGGCCGCTGTCCGCGACGGCATCAAGACCGACGAGCATCCGGTAGGCAGTATTCTCGTCAAGGAACTGGAAAGCCGGATCCAGAAGCTCGGCGCCTGATTCCTCAGCCTCCGATACGCGACATCGGCTCGGCGACGTCGCCGTAGCCGGCATCCGGCGGCAGCACCAGAAAACGGGACTCGCCGCGAACCTCCACCTGGGGCAGAACCGTGACCAGCGTCCGGGCCTCGGCCCGGGCCACGCAGTCGGCCGCGTCGCGCGCTTCTGCCAGAAGCTGTACATTCATCCGCGTCGGGAAGATCACGGTGCGTTCGCCGGCCGCCTCCATGCGCAGGATCTCCGCAGGTGCGATCCACTCCGCATCTACCGTCTCGCGCCCGTCGCAAGCCGCCACCTGATCGGATGGCGCGCGCACCGCATAGAACCACGTGTCGAAACGTTTCGGCATCATCACCGGGGTGATCCAGCGTGCAAACACGGTCAGGGCGTCCAGACGTAGTTGCACCCCCAGGTCCCGCACCACATCGAGAAACGCCGTCTCGCCGCGATCAACCGCCTCGCGTACCGAAAGGTCGCAGGCCTCGCCGAAGGTCGACCCGTCCCGCCGATCCGCCAGCAGGATGCCCGCCTCCTCGAACGCCTCGCGAATCGCTCCGATGCGGAGCACCCGCTGCTCGTCATCAAAAGCGTCCCATCCGAGACAATGGTCAGACCAGGCGGGATCCTGATCGCCAGCGTGCATCTTGCCGCCTGGAAACACGAGCGCGCCAGAGGCGAAGTCGATCTGATGATGGCGCTTGACCATCAACACTTCGAAGGCTGGCGCATCGCGCAGCAGCAGGATGGTGGCTGACAGCTTGGTTTCAGCGGGCTGGGGAGTCGTGCTCATGGTCGCCAGCTTGGAACCTGGTTCCGCAAGAGGCAAGCGCCTCAGGCGACGAGTTCCACCTCACGCATCGCCAGCGCACCCTCGCTCATACGCTGCAACAGATAGTCGACGTCCTCACGGGCCACGGATTCGGGCTGGGTCAGGAAACGCTCCAGCATCCGCTGCTGGAACCGCGCCTGATCCTGTGCGCCACCGTCGAACTCCATGGCGTGAAAGGTATCGACTGCGGCGCGGAAGGCAGGGAACAGACGGGCCGGCAATCCCGCCCTCTCATAGATGGCGCGAAGGCCCAGAGGCCCGGCATCATGGATCATCAGCCAGGTGCGGTGATGCGGGATACCGGCCAGTTCAGCCACGCCCCACTCGAAGAACGTCATGTGTCCGTGGGCCAAGCCGCGTAGCAACAACGACGCGGTAAGTCGCCGCTGGGTGTGCAGATGCCCGACGAACGCCTTGACGTCCGCCGTGCGTCCAGCCTGATCGACCAGATCAACCGTCAGACGCTCGGCCGCGCCTGTGGCGAGTTCCAGCGCCTGGGCGGCGCTGACTGAGTGATGAGCGACCAGATGCGTACGCACCTGATCCGACACCAGTGTCACCAGTCGTTCTGTAATGGAAAGCGGCAGTACCGCGCGGTAGGCCACAGCGGCAAGCACCTGTTCCGAGGCCGCAAACCGGTCGATCACCCGGCCAAGCGCCGAGGCGGCGAAATCCGCTCCGGGATTGGCGCAGGCCGCCGCCACGGCGCGCTCGCCGCCATGCTCGGCCACGCTGTCGGTGACTACGCGCGACAGGATCGGGCGTTTGGCCACCGCGAGCTGTCGCACCGGACCGCCCAGCCGCACGATATCGGCCAGATCATCGTCCGTGAACGCCGGCGAAAACATCAGCATCGGCAGGGAGACCGCCTCCACGTCCCGCGCCAGTCGCATGGCCACGTCGCGCGGCACGACCGGAGAAGACCTGAGTGTCTCGGAAATGGCCGCGCGCACCAGTTCGGCCGCATCCGCCGCCATTACCCGCAGGATATCCGCCGCCAGCGCGCGATCGTCGTCGCTCAGGGGCTGCCGCTCGATGGTGACGCAGAGCTTGCGCGCGGCGCGGGCGCGCTCGTCCGGCGTGGCGCCTTTCACCAGCGTCCGGATATCCTCATCCGTCAGCGCTGATCGCGTCATCGCCATCGACGACCCATCCCCTGCCCAAGGCGGAACCGGAGTCCCGACGGTCAACAGTGCCGGTGGCGCCTTAACGAAAGATTGCCATGCCGCTAGACTGGCCAAAACAGGAGTGAAGGCGTGCTGCTCAAGGGTCTCAAGGTCATCGATTTTTCCGCCTACATCGCCGGTCCCGGCGCGGCATGCATCCTTGGCGACTGGGGGGCCGAAGTGATCAAGGTGGAGCGGCCTGGCGGCGATTCCATGCGCCATGTGTTCGGTGACCTGAAGAGCGATCTGGGCGCCAACCCGATCTTCGACCTGGATAACCGCGGCAAGCGGGGGATCGTCCTGGATATCACCCAACCGGAAGGCCGCGAGGCGCTCGCGAAGCTGGCTGAAGGCGCGGACGTGTTCCTCACCAATGTGCGGCCCGTATCCCTGAAGCGCTATGGCCTCGACGATGCCACCTTGCGCGCCGCCAATGCGCGCCTCGTCTACGCCGTGATAACCGGCTATGGCCTCGAGGGTCCGGAAGCGCACAAGCCCGGCTTCGACGTCACCGCCTTCTGGGCCCGCGCTGGCGTGGCCAATATGATGGCGCCCAAGGGGACGGAACCCTTCATGCTGCGCACGGGTTTCGGCGATCACACCACCTCGCTGGCCACCGTTTCGGCGATCCTGGCCGCCCTTTACGAGCGGGAAAAGACCGGGGTCGGGCGACTGGTGCAGACGTCGCTGCTGGGCACCGGCATCTGGACCGTCAGCTCCGACCTCGCGGTCCAGCTGAAATTCGGCCGCCTGGCCTCGAACCGCCCCCGCAACAATCCCGTCAACGCCATGTCCAACTTCTACAGGAGCTCAGACGACCGCTGGTTCATCCACAATCCCCGCGGCTCCAGTGGCGGCTGGGAAAAGTTCTGCGCCGTCGCCGGCTGCCCGGATCTGGTGACCGACGAGCGCTTCGCCACCGGCAAGGCGCGGCGCGAAAACGCCCGACCGCTCACCGAAGCGTTCGACGCCGCCTTCTCCGCCCTGCCCTTTGACGAGATCGCACGCCGGCTCGACGAGGCCGACCTTGTCTGGTCCGCCGTCCAGACCCCGGCCGACGTCGCCGCTGACCCCCAGGCCGCCGCCGCCGGCGCTTTCATCGACGTCGAGGACGGCCAGGGCGGAACCTTCCGCTCCCCCGCCGCCCCGGCCCGATTCCCCGGCGCAGACGCCACAGTTCGCCCGCGCGCGCCAAAACTGGGCGAACACACCCGCGAAGTGCTGGCCGAGCTAGGCTACGGCGAGGCAGCAATCGAGGCCATGCTGACGGCCGGGGCTGCCGTGGCTTGATTTCCACGGTCGGGACCCGAGGGTCTCACGGACACGTTCGTTTTTTCGGATGGTACCCGGATCCTGACGGAGCCGGGCCTGCACAGAAGCTCATGGGGCGGAACCGCATGGTTGCTTCCGCCCGCCCCTGCCTGTTAGGCCCCAAGCCATGAGCGAGGTCGAGCCCCCCGACGGTAGCCGCCCAGCCACCCGAGACTGGCTGGTGCCAGCCATCATTGGTTCGGCGCTGCTGATGCAGACTCTGAACGCCACGGTGATCGCCAATGCGCTGCCGGCCATGGCGAAGACCTTCGGGGCCGAGCCGCTCAGACTCAACATCGCCATCACGGTCTATCTGCTGTCGGCGGCGATCTTCCTGCCGCTCAGCGGGTGGCTCGCGGACCGGTTCGGGGCGCGGCGCGTGTTCATGAGTTCCATCGTGCTTTACGCCGTAGGCGCGATGGCCTGCGGGTTCTCCGAGACCCTGTGGCAGCTGATCGCCGCACGGTTCATTCAGGGGGCCGCTGGCGCCACCCTGATGCCGGTGGGGCGGCTGGTGCTGCTGCGCACCACGCCCAAACGAGAGCTGGTGGGGGCGCTGTCTATCGTCACCATGCCGGCGCTGCTGGGGCCTGTAGTCGGGCCCGTACTGGGCGGCGC
>NZ_JBILRO010000122.1:0-9847 GCF_044372605.1 Phenylobacterium sp. | reverse complement strand
CTCAGTTTCAGAGCGGACACAATGCGCACGGCAGTCACTCGCGCGTGATTGGGCCGATCCTCTAGCGACGTTGAGCTACCCAACCAAACGGTCCGATCAGCAGGACGCCCACCACGAACCCGGTGAGATGCGCCTCCCAGCCTACGGCGGCCGACCCTCCCCCCGGAACCAGCAGCCCCCCGGCAAACGCCATGATTATGTTGACGATCAACCAGCCCAGACCCATCCCTGTGACCGCGCGGGAGAAGATCGGCCCGACCCGTCCATTGCCCCCGATCAGCCGCGCGGCACCGCCCATCAGGCCCGACGCAGCACCTGACGCCCCGATCAGAGAGACATTCTGGTCCCAGTGAAGGGCCGCAAACCCCGCGCAGGCCAGCACCCCGCAGAACAGGTAGAAAAGTAAGAAATCCAGCGCGCCACCTACATTTGGTCCGAAGAACCGCGCCACCGGCGCTCCGAACGCGAGGATGAAGGCGGCGTTCATCAAGGCGTGCGCCCAGTTGCCGTGAACGAATACCGAGGAGATCATCCGCTCCGGATGCCCCTCCAGTAACAGTGCCGGCGAGAAAGCAAGCCATTGGGTTACGCTTTCGAGCGGGAACCGACTCTGGAGCAGGTACCCCAGCACAATGGTGACAACGAGCGCCACCACCGGCCACGGCGCGTTGACCAGCGGCCCAGGCGCCGGCGCCGGTCGCAGGCCCGGGGGATCCGGTTCGCCGGGACGAGATCCGCCAGAAGCGGGAACTTCGAATAAGACAGCCGTCATTATGCGCCTATGTAAGCTGTGTTGCGGCTCTGTGCGAGTGACCTGTCGCTTGGCCTTGCTGTGGCCACGGAGCTTCGCAATGGTGCGCAGGCGTTTCACGAACCCATTCAGGCAACACTGATGACCCGCTACTCCGGCGCAGGCGCCGCCCTCGCCGCTGCTATCACCCTGGCCTTCCTGCCGTCTTCCATTCAAGCCCAGGCGCCCGCGCCATCCGGCCAGTGGGCTCAGGCGACGTCGGATCTCCGAGCCGACCCGGCCATCCGATTCGGGACCCTGCCCAACGGTATGCGCTATGCGATCCGAAAGCAGTCGATTCCCCCCGGCCAGGCGGCGCTCCGTCTTTGGTTCGACGCCGGCTCCCGTATGGAGACCGACGCCCAGCAGGGCCTGGCTCACTTCCTGGAACACATGGCCTTCAACGGATCAAAGGAGGTCAAGGAGGGCGAGATGATCAAGATCCTCGAGCGCCTCGGCCTGGCGTTCGGCCCCGACACCAATGCCTCCACGGGCTACGGCGAAACCATCTACATGCTCGATCTTCCGCGCACCGACGCCGAGACCGTGGATACGTCTCTGAAGCTCCTTCGGGAAACCGCCTTCAACCTGACCATCGATCCGGCGGCCGTTGATCGGGAGCGCGGCGTCGTACTGTCAGAGGAGCGCTCCCGCGACACCCCCGGCTACCGGGTCTACGTCGCCCGCAGCAACTTCCTGCTCAAGGGCCAACGCCCGCCCACCCGCATTCCGATCGGCAAGGTCGAGGTCCTGAAGACCGCTCCGGCCAGCGCCATCCGCGATTATTATGATCAATGGTATCGACCGGAACGGGCCGTCTTCGTCGCCGTGGGCGATTTTGATGTCGACGCCATGGAGGGAAAGATCAGAACCGCCTTCAGTGGCTGGTCTGCCCGCAAACCCCCTGCGCCAGCGCCGGATAACGGCCCGGTGGCCCAACGCTCCGCCGAGGCGAAGCTGTTGATCGAACCCGGCGTCACCCAGACCCTGCAGGTCGTCTGGGTCAGCCCGCCGGACCTTTCCCCCGACAACAAGGCGACTCGCCGCCGCGACCTGATCCGCAACCTGGGCCTGGCCGTGCTGAACCGTCGCTATTCGGCGATAACCCGCAGTCCGAACCCGCCCTTCCTTGGCGCCGGGGCCGGTCAGTTCGAGCAGGAGAATGCCGCCAACATCGCCATTATCGGCGTCCAGGCCGAGCCCGGCCGCTGGGCCGCGGCCCTGGCCGGGGTCGAACGAGAGCAACGCCGTCTTGTCCAATACGGTGTGCGACAAGACGAACTGGATCGCGAGATCGTCGAGATCCGCGCCAGTCTGAAGGCTTCAGTGGCCGGCGCCGCCACCCGTCGACAGGCGGAACTGGCGGACGACATGGTGGGCTCCCTTTCCGAACACGCGGTGATCACGGCGCCAATCGACGACCAAAGCGAGTTTGAGGCTACGGTGGCGGACCTGAAAGCCACCACGGTCAACGAGGTTCTGAAGACCGTCTTTCAGGGTCAAGGTCCGCTGGTGTTCATGGCCTCGCCCACCGCCATAGAGGGTGGCGAGGCCGCTGTCCTGGCGGCGCTGACAACATCCCAGAAGGTCGCCGTTCTACCCCAAGTCCAGACCGCCGCCATCAAGTGGCCGTATGACAGTTTCGGGGTCGCCGGCAAGGTCGTGGAACGGCGCGAGATTGCGGATCTGAAGACTACCTTTGTACGCTTCGCCAACGGCGTCCGCCTCACCGTCAAACCCACCGCCTTCCGCGACGATGAGGTACTTGTCCGGGTCAATGTCGGCCAGGGCCTCAAGGGCCTGCCCAATGACCGCCAGAGCCCGCTCTGGGCCGCCAGTGCCATGATCGAAGGCGGACTCGAGAAAATTGGCGTCGAAGATATGGAACGCGTCCTGGCGGCCAATGTGTATGGCGCGCGCTTCAGCGTTTCGGACGACGCCCTGGTCCTGTCCGGAAGCACCCGAACCGGCGACCTGCCGACCCAGCTGCAGGTCCTGGCCGCCTATGTCAGCGAGCCGGCCTGGCGGGATGAGGCATTCCAGCGCGTGAAGACCGCCTACGGAACCGCACACGACCAGTACGAATCTACGACCGACGGCGTCATGGCCCGGGACCTGCCGGGTCTGATCCACTCCGGCGACCGGCGCTGGACGTTCCCCAGCCGCCAGAACATCGCCGACGCCCGGGTCAGCGATATCCAGGCTGCAATTGCACAGGATCTGGCGAAGGGTCCGGTCGATGTGGTGATCGTCGGCGACATCACGGTGGATCAGGCGATCGCAGCCACCGCCTCGACCTTCGCCGCCCTGCCCCGGCGCGTCGAGCCGCGTCCGGTCCCGGCGGCGCAGCGCGCTGTCGGCTTCCCGAAGGGCGACGGTAGCGCCGTGGAATTGACCCACAAGGGCCGCGCCGATCAGGCGGTCGGCTACATCGCCTGGCCCACCAGCGACTACTGGGCCGACCCCCAGCGCGCCCGCGACACCGCCGTGCTTCGCGAGATCATGAACCTGCGCCTGACCGACGAACTCCGCGAAAATCAGGGCGCCACCTACTCTCCTTCGGTCGGCTCCCAGCACAGCCTGGTCTGGCCCGGTTGGGGCTATATCGCCGCCACCGTCGAGGTGCCGCCCGAGAAGCTTCAGGGCTTCTTCAATGACACGCTGAAGATCGCCGCGAAACTGGCGGAGGATGGCGTCTCAGCCGACGAGCTGGCCCGAGCCAAGACACCGCGGATCGAGGCCTTGCAGAAGGCGCAGCTGACCAACGGCTATTGGCTGGGCGAGCTTTCGGGCGCGCAGGCCGACCCGCGCCGCCTGGACGTAATCCGCCAACTGATCACCGGCACCGAACGGATCACCGCCGCCGATGTTCAACGCGCCGCCCAGACCTGGTTCAGGCCGGGTCGGGACTACCGGGTGGAGATCAAGCCGGCAGCGAGGATGAACGGGGCGCCGGCCACCCCTACGCCCTCACAAACACCCCGTGCAGACTGACCGGTAGCGGATGCTCTGAGCGCCAGGTGCAGATCGGGCCCGCCGAGATCCGGCGGGCGTCGAATACGTGGAGCTCCGTCGCCTTGGCCCGGGTGTTGACCGAGGGCGCCAGCAGCCAGCCGTCCAGCTCTTCCGTGCCGCCGGGACGGGCGACGAAGACCGCTTCCTCGACCAGATGACTGGCGCCGAAGTCGTAGCTGTTGGACTTGCCGGCCTTCCAGTCGTAGGTCGCCACGCCGTGGAACAGCGGGGTGTTCGGCGCAGTGGCCGTGGCGTGGATCGTGTAGCGGCGCGTATCGCCAGACCTGCGGCCGTCGACGCGCGGGAACTCGGCGGTTACCCCGGTGGGTTCCAGCGTCGCGCGGCCATCTGGCCTGAGCGTCACCAGCGTCAGAATGGGGTCCGGTTCGGGTTCGAAAGTCCCCTTCATGAACGCCTTGCCGTTTGTGGTGGCAAACCGGGCGTCGGGCGTGAAACAGCCGTCGAACCGCAGGGTACCGTCCGCCTCTTCCCAGGCCGAGCCGAAGTGGAAGGCGAAGAAGGGCGGCAGTTCATAGATGCGACGTTTGGTGAGGTCGGCCTTGTCCAGCACCAGCACCTGTGTCCCCATCTCGGGGCGCCAGGTGAAGCTGTCGGCATAGGGCATCACCATCCGGTCCTGAACCCACGGCTGCAGGATCACGATCAGGTGGCGTTTGGTCGCGGTGAAGTCATGGACGTAGCTGGCCATCGGCAGGCTGACCATGTCGGCGGATTTCAGGGCGCCGTCGGCGGCGACGCGCCAGACAATCGCCTGCGTCCCCGAAAGACCCAGGCTCCAGACATCGCCGCCGGGATCGCGGCGCGGGTGGGCCAGGAACGGCATATGCACCAGGTCTTCGCGCAGGGTTTTCATGCCCTTGGTGGACAGATCCTTCGGGTCCATGGCGACGGGCGAGCCCGCCTCCCACAGCGCCCACAGCTCGCCACCCATCGACATCACCGAGATGTTGGCCGGGTTGGCGTCGTCGGCGTTTCGAACCTGGGCCCCGGGTTTTCCCGCCGTTCCGAAGCCGGGCTGGACCATGGCGTTGGCGGCCGCCTCGACGCGGCGCTTGGGCGTATCAACGAAGCGCGCTTCCAGCGTCGCTGCACCGTCCGATACCCGGAACGCCCGCATCAGGCCGTCGCCGTCGAACCAGTGATCCACCGAGCCGCCGGGCCGATGGAACTTGCCCGGGCCATTGCGATAGAGGCTGCCGGCGAGGTCTTTCGGCGCACGACCATGCACCAGCTTGAGGGGCGCACGCGGCAGGTCGGCGTCGACATCGCTGAAGGCGACCTGCCAGTTGATCCCCGCGACGGCGCCCTGACGGAGCTGGGCGGCGGCCTGGGCCAGTTCGGGGGTCAGCACCGCCGTGGCGGCCGCGCCCGTCAGCGTCTGAAGGAAGTGACGTCTGTCCATGGGTCCGCTCCTGCTCAATCGATGGTGATGGCGTGGGCGTTGGCGCCGGCCTTCACCTCAAAGCTGGCCGCCGCCCATCTGGCCGGGCTCATGTTGGCCACGGCGTTGTTCGAGAAGGCGAAGGGCTCGGTGGGGATGCCGAAGGGGTTGGCGTTCATCTTGCCGTCGCCGTTCACATCGTGAAACGCCTTGATGGCATATCGGCCGGGGGCAAGGCCCGTAAACGTGCGGGTCGCGGTGGCCGCAGCCACCGGCAACATTACCGCCGCCACCGGTTTGGCCTTGTCGTTGTAGGCTTCTTCGCTGTTCACGAGGGTGAACATGATGGCGCCCTGCGTCGCCTTGATGCCGTCGAAGGTGACGTTGAGACTGGCCGTGTCCTGAGCCCGAACGCCGGACGCCAGCGTGGAGACACCGAGGACCAGGCCCAGGAAAAGGGGAAGCGACTTCATAAGGAACTCCAGGGAGTGGATGAGCGATGCCCAACCCTGCCCTACGCCCCCCGACCACGGCATCCGCCGATACGCAGATCGTCGCATCCCTTGCGCGAATGACGTCCGGAGCCATTCGCGCTGCGTGAACGGCGCCAGTCGTCAGGCCGCCCTGACCTCATCTTCTTCGATCGGCGCCTCGTCAGCGGCCAGGAACGGACTACCCAGAATCGAGTCCGAAACCTTCTCGGCGATCATCATGGTCGGCGCATTTGTGTTGCCGCCGATCAGGGTCGGCATCACGGAGGCGTCCACGACCCGCAGGCCCTTCAGCCCCATCACCCGACAATCGGCATCCACCACGGCCATCGGATCGCCTGCCACGCCCATGCGGCAAGTGCCCACCGGATGGTAGATCGTTTCGGCGGTCTGCCGAATCCAGGTGTCGATCTCGGCGTCGGTCTGTACGGCCTTGCCGGGGAATAGTTCCTCCGAGTTGAAGGGCGACAGCGCCGCCTGTTCGGCCACGAGGCGCATCATCTTCACGCCTTCGCGCAGAGCGCGCCGGTCTTCCTCGGCGGCGAGGTAGTTGGCAAAGATGGTGGGATCGTCGAAAGGATCCGCCGACCGCAACCCCACCCGACCGATACTCTCGGGCCGCAGCTGGCAGATGTGGAAGGTGAAACCGTCCTGCTGAACCGGCCCGGCCTCACGATTGCCGTGGTTGCGCATCGCGGCCAGCACCACGTGGACCTGCAGGTCAGGCCGGTCGAGATCGGGCCGCGACTTCAGGAAGGCGCCGGCCTCCAGCGGGAACCGGCTGCCCGGCCCCTTCTTGAACAGCATGTAGGTCAGACCGATGAGCAGGGTGCGCAGGCCTTTGGTCTGGGAGTACATGGTGATCGGCTTGGGGCACGCCCATGAAAGCGCCAGATCCAGATGGTCCTGCAGATTGGCGCCAACCCCCTTCAGCGTATGGACAACCGGCACGCCGTGCGGCTCCAGGTCGTCCGGATTGCCGATCCCTGAAAGCTGCAGGATCTGCGGTGACTGCACCGCGCCGGCGCAGACCAGCACCTCGGCGTTCGCGTGAACGATCTTTCGCTCGCGCGTGGTCTCATCGGCATATTCCACGCCTGTGCAGCGACCGTCCTCAAGGATCAGCCGGGTCGTCCGCGCACCCGTGACGCAGGTGAGGTTCGCGCGCGTCAGGATCGGATGCAGATAGCCCTTCGCCGCGCTCCAGCGTTCGCCGCCCGAGATGGTGTGTTGGTAGGGGCCCCACCCTTCCTGCTGGAAGCCATTGAAGTCGGCGGTCACCTTGTAACCTGCCTGCCGGCCCGCCTCGATCGTGGCCTTGTAGATCGGGTTTGGATCGGCGGATCTGGTGACCTTCAGCGGCCCCTCGCCGCCGTGCCAGGCATCACCGCCCCCTTCAAAGCCTTCCGAGCGTTTGAAGTAGGGCAGCACATCCTTGTAGGCCCATCCCTGCAGGCCCATCTGGCGCCACTGGTCATAGTCACGGGCATGGCCACGTATGTAGATCATGCCGTTGATCGAGGATGATCCGCCCCAGCCTTTACCGCGCGGCCAGAACAGCTTGCGATCCTCCAGATGCGGTTCGGCCTCGGTCCAGAAGCCCCAGTTGTAGGTGCCTTTGTCGGGGATCAGCTGGGCGACACCGGCCGGCATGCGCACCATCAGGGCGTCATCCTTGACGCCGGCTTCCAGCAGCAGGACGGACTTGCTTCCATCCGCCGTCAGCCGGTTGGCCAGTACGCAACCGGCGGACCCTGCACCGATGATGATGTAGTCAAATCTGTCCACGTCGTACCGTCCCGGACCGCTGTTAAGTTGCCCGGGACACTGGCCTAACGGGTTGCCCGTCGCAAGAGTGACTCCTGCGTCAACTTCATGTCAGGCCCAGCCACACCACGGCCAGAATGAACAGGCCAAGCGCGATCACACAGAACAGTTGCAGCAGAACCGTTCGCCAAAGCGCGGAGAACCATCCCAACCCATAGGCGCCCCTGAGCTGGAAAAACATGTGCGCCGGCGGCGCCAGGACCAGCCATCCGGTCTGCAAGCCCAAACGGTCGCTGACCGCTCCTGCCATGATCAGCGCTGACATGAAGGTCAGCGAGTAGAGCACAAACACGCCGTGGTCATAGAGCGTCACCCCCCGCTTCCAGACGAACAGCAACGCGACGAACGGGATCGAAATGGGCACCAGCAGGAACGAGAATTTGTAGAAGGTCTGCTGCAGCTTGTAGATCGCGAATTCCGGGTTTTCGGCCTTTTGACGCAGCTTCTCATCCAGGGCCTTGTTTCCTGTGCCGATGGTGAATTCGCCCGAGCGGACCCCTTCGGCGAGCCGCGTCTTCCAGTCTCCGCTGCCGGGTGACGAGAGGGCGGTCGTTCTTCCGGTTTCAGCCGCTTTCACGCGCTGCTCGGCCGCCTCCACGGCTTTGTACAACAGCGGGCGTTGTTCCGGACCTACCCCCTCAAGGGCCGCGCGCGCCTTGGCGACATCAGTTCTCAGTTTCGCGATTTCCGCAGCGGTAAAGTCTCTGCGCTCAAGCACCGCCTGCTTCGGCGCGGGCGCATAGCTCAGCGCCATAAACATCACGAATATCGTGAACAAAAACAACGCCAGCGGCGACACATATCGCGCCCGCTTGCCCATCACCCAGGCACGGGTAAGTTTTCCCGGCCGGAATACCAGCAGCGGCAAGGTCCGCCAGGCGCGGCTGTCGAAGTGCATGACCCCGTGCAGCAGTTCTTCGCCCAGGTGCAGCAACGTCCGGTGCACATGGCTGGGATTGCCGCAGTTGTGACAGAAGCGCCCAACTGTCTTCGTCCCGCAGTCGGCGCATGGGATTTGGTGCGCGCCAGCCACGCCGGAAGGTTTCTCAATCGCCGACGCGATCAAACCCCCTGTCGCGGCCCCGCCGACTGCGTCCAGATCCATGGTCGCCCCAAATGAGTGTGCTCGGCACTGTGCCGGGGTCGCCGCATTCCCACAAGGTTGCTGCTAGTCGAACACCTCAGCCTGGGAGGGATCGAAGGGATCGAGGGGATTGAGGGGATCGAGACCAAATCTGTTGGGGCCAGGCGTGCCCCGCAGGCACCCGAGTTCTACAAAGACCCAGATCGAGAAGGGCAAGGTCAAGGCGTTCAACCCTGCCGCGGCATCGGCCTCGCCAGCTCCTTCGGCGGCCAGGGCCAGAAGAGAAAGAACAAACACGGGCAAATACATCGGGACGAGCCACCATGCGCCCTTGCCCCGGTCGTGCAGGCGGCGGACCAGATTCGCCGTACTGACCCATATGGCGCCGATGACCAGAATTCCCGCCACCAGTGGGCCCAGGACGGGTATGAAGACCGCCAGGAGAACCGCCACGAGGTAAGCAGGAACGAGCGCCAGCGCGGTCAGCCAGTACGGCTGCCGGTTTGTACGGCCAGCGAAAGAGAAATACGGACGATACCTTTCCAACCTGATCCCCCACAGCTTGCGACTTGACCCGACCGCAAACGAGTGAGGCGCATTCGCCGGGAGTACCGGCCCGCGCTTCAGGTCTAAGGCCTTCAGCTGCGATGATCACTTTTCGTTCTCAACACGTCAAGCGTGTATGATAGAATATCGACCGGTCTGCGCGAAAGCCGCCGTCAGCGCCCCTTCCACGCCGGGGCGCGCTTCTGCGAGAACGCCAGCGGGCCTTCCACGAAATCCTCGGAGGTGAACAGCGCCGCCACCGCCGGATAGCGGTTCTGGCCCTTGATGGCCGCTTCCAGACTGGGCTCATCCAGCCCGCGATAGACGGCTTCCTTCGACGCCCGGATCGACATCGGCCCCAGTTCGCAGATCCCCTTGGCCCACTCGTTCGCCACTCGCATAAGGTCTTCTGCGCTGGTCACCTCGGCGACGAAGCCAAGCTCCTTGCCTTCAGCCGCCGATACCCGCCGAGCTGTCAGGATCATCGACATCGCCCGCTTCACGCCAATGGCGCGCGGCAAGCGATGCAGGCCCCCGGCCAGCGCCGCCAATCCCACCCGCGGCTCCGGCAGCGCAAAAACCGCCTTGTCCGACGCAATTATAATGTCGCAAGCCAGCGCGATCTCGAACCCGCCGCCCATGGCCACGCCGTTCACCGCCGCGATGAGAGGCTTGGTCAGGTCATAGCGCGA
>NZ_JBILRO010000197.1:0-6542 GCF_044372605.1 Phenylobacterium sp. | reverse complement strand
CGTTCTTCTTAAGGATCACCCGCCCCATCACCGCAGCATTGGGCGCAATCCAGTATTCGTCATCATTCGGTAGCTCAGGTGTCACATTGCCCAAGGAATAGACGCTCACTGCCCCGCTCCATTTCTTGCCGCTGACGGCTGTTTAACGACTCATAAACCAAGCTAAGGTCAATCTAACGGTGCGATTCGAAAGTGCCAAAGTCCTTTGGAACGACCGCGGGGGTTTCGGCTCCCGTGTTCTCGCGTTGGACGGGGTGTATGACGCCAGGTCTGTTGCTCTCAAGGGCGCTCCCGCCCGCAAGCGCACGAAACGGTGAGCCGCCAGGCCACCCCCTCGGTCGACTCCTCCGCCGCCAACGCCGCATTCACCCATTTGTCCAAGGGCGCTCCCATTCACGGGACGCCCTTTTTTCTTGCCCCCACGGAGGCTTTTTATGACCAAGCGAGCCCTGAAGCGACAGCTGCGCGAAGGCGCGTTCGACGCCGGACAGTTCGAGGGTGATGACAAGATCCGCCGCCTGCCCGTCGAACGGGCCTGGTCGCCCCTCAATCATCACAACGACGATCGCGAGCAGGGCTATCTGAAAACGATCAAGGCCAAGTCCGTTGGACAACAGGCGCTGATCGACGCCGTGGATGCCAAGAATCTGGTGCTCGCCCTGGGCCCCGCAGGCACCGGCAAGACCTATCTCGCCATCGCCAAGGCCGTTGAGGCGCTGGAAGCCGGCAAGGTGGGCCGCATCGTGCTGTCGCGTCCGGCCGTCGAGGCCGGCGAATCCATCGGCTTCCTGCCGGGCGACGCAGAAGACAAACTCGCGCCCTATCTGCGCCCGCTCTACGACGCCCTGTCGGATCGCCTGTCCATGAAGCGTGTGCGCGCCCTGATGACCGAAGGCGCCATCGAGATCGCCCCCGTCGGCTTCATGCGCGGACGCACCCTGAACAACGCCTTTGTGGTGATCGACGAGGCCCAGAACTGCACCTATGTGCAGCTCAAGATGCTGCTTACGCGCCTCGGCTGGCACTCAACCATGGTGGTCACCGGAGACCCCGACCAGTCCGACCTGCTGCCGACCTTCTCCGGACTCGGCCCCGTGGCTGACAAACTTGAGTCCGTCAGCAACATCGCTGTCGTCCGCCTGAAGGACCGCGACATCGTGCGCCATCCGTTGGTCGCGGAGATGCTGGGGGTGCTCTAGCACCTCGTCTCCTGACTCCGCCCAATCGGTCGCCAGTTAGAGACGCCTCGCCCACCACCATGCGGGTCAACGCGACCAGCGCGCATAGGACGGGTCGAGGTGTGGCGGGCGGTTGGGAGACGACCTGCCGCGCGGGCAGCGAAAGCCCATCAGCAGCAGGGCGAACCTTATCGGGACGGAGCCTCGGAGATTGCGTAACCCTCAGGTTTCGCGAACAGGCCCGGATTGTCCGGCAAGGCGACCTCATAGGCATCGTAAACGATCGTCAGGACCGCCGTTGTCCCCTGAAAATAGGCCACCTCGGCCGGCGTTCCTGTCTCGTACAGGAGAATCTCCAGCCGCCGGTCGCCCTCCTGCAGGGCATGAATCCGCGCAGGACGCCCTGCAACGTCGCGCACCCCGGCTTCACGGGCCCGGCCGCGGGCGAAGCGCGCCTCGCAGCCGAACTCCAGCTCGGTGAAGGCCTGGGGCACCCCCTGCCCGGCCACGATCGGCGCCTTGGCTTCATAGGTGGGGCCGGGGTCCAGCATGTGGCGACCGGTCCTGTCCAGGCGATTGACGATCCAGACGTCTGGCGAGGCGACAATTGCGAGGACATGCATGCCTCCGGCTGGATCCGCAGGCTCTTCGTTGCGCAGGAAACGCGAGCCTTGCCGGTAGAGCGTAACGGGCGCCGCCCGGAAGCTGCCGGGTGTCACGTCGGGCCCGACCGAACGCGTGACGATTTTCATGAGTTTGGCTGGCGCGCAGGTCTCCGCCACCGCAGGCGAAGCCAACAAGGCCAACAACAAGGACAGAGCCGGTAACTTCATTTCGCGCGCGCGCACCACCCATGGCCTTGAGGCGGCTGCCCCACCCCTTTAGCCTCTGTCGCGGAACCGGAGACGTCAATGCGTATCGCCACCTGGAATGTGAACTCGGTCAACGCCCGCATCGAGACGGTTTTGCGCTGGTTCGAGGAAGCAAAGCCAGACGTGGCCTGCCTCCAGGAGATCAAGTGCGTCGACGAGAAATTCCCAACGGAAGCCTTTGAAAGGCTGGGATATAATGTCGCCGTCCACGGTCAGAAGACCTACAATGGTGTCGCCCTGATTTCGAAGACTCCGCTCGAGGACGTGCGGCGAGGCCTGCCCGGCGATGATACTGACGAACAGGCGCGTTACATTGAGGCCGTGGTCTCCGGCCCACGCCCGGTTCGGGTGGGTTGCCTCTACCTTCCCAACGGCAATCCAGTGTCCACCCCGAAGTTCGATTACAAACTGGGCTGGATGGCGCGCCTGAATGCGCACGCCCGCGAACTGCTGACGTGGGAAGAACCGTTTGTCCTGACCGGCGACTACAACGTGATCCCGGAGCGACGTGACGCGGAGTTTCCCGACAACTGGGCCGGCGACGCGCTGTTTCAGCCCGAGAGCCGAGCCGCCTTCCGGGCGCTGAAGAATCTGGGCCTTACCGAAGCCTTCATGCAAGCGGACGGCGCACCGGGCGCCTATACCTTCTGGGACTATCAGGCCGGCGCCTGGCAACGGAACAACGGCATCCGCATCGATCACGCCCTGTTGTCGCCCCAGGCCGCAGATCTCCTGACCGGCGTATCAATCCACCGGGATGTGCGCTCCTGGGAAAAACCATCGGATCACGTGCCGCTGGTCGTTGAACTCGATGCGTGATTTCGACGACTCGGTCGAACCGGCGTAGGCTTCTGCGATGGACGAGGCAGCCCGGCTTCTGACCCTTCTGGCCCTTGTAGGCGGTGCTTTGACGCTGGCCGGAACGGGTATGCTCTGGTTCCTCGACGAGACCCGCCGGATCCGCCGCACGCTCACCAACGCCCTTGGCCGCCCGCCAGAACCATACCTGATCGTGCGCGGACGCGGTGTGGGTATCGGGTTCGACCTGCCATCAAACCGCGTTGTGGTCGTATGGGACCGCGGCGCCTGGCGGCTGGACTACAGCCTCGATGAATTGATGGGCGTGGACCTGATCGTTGATCGACAAGTCGCGGCGCGCACCTTTCGGGGCGAGACAAGGCGACCGCTGGATCATCTTGCCGCGCCGACCGAGGGTGTCCGGCTGCGCTTCGTTTTCGACGATCCGGCTCACCCGGACTTCTCCCTGGACCTCTGGCAGCCGGGCGACGACGACGTCAGAGGTCGACGTCACGCAGACGAGGCCCTGGAAGAGGCCAATCGCTGGATGGCGCGAATGGAGGCCTTGCTGCGCCGGCCGGTCGCCCGGGCTCCCGCTGCGCCGACGACAATCCCGGTCCGGCCAACGACCTCGCCGGTCGCGGTGCGCCCCTTGCCGCCGGTTGAGCGTGACGACCGGGAGGAGGATGAGCCGCCCTGGGACGATCCGGACGATGGCGATCCCCGCGCTATAACTTGACGATGTAAATTACGCTGTCAGAGTCGTTAACGGAGGACCCAACCCATGACCAGCCTTGTTGCCGCCGCTGCTTTCTTCCTGCTGATCCACCTGGGTGTCTCCGGAACCCGGCTAAGGGACGCCGTCGTCGGACGTATCGGCCAGAACGCCTACATGGGGCTGTTCTCGCTGGCGTCGGTGGCAGGCCTGGTCTGGCTGGGCTTCGCCTATGCTGGCGCGCGGGGCGAGGTCTGGAACACGGCACACTGGGGTATCAACGCGGCCACCCGACATATTCAGCTTTTGACCCAACTTTTGGCCATGCTGCTGATCGTTCCGGGGTTGGCCACCGCCAACCCCACCGGTGTGCAGCAGGAAGGCGCCCTGGATCGCCCGGATGTGGTGCAAGGCATGCTGCGAATCACCCGCCATCCGTTTCTGTGGGGCGTGGCGATCTGGGCTTTGGGGCACCTGCTGGTGAACGGCGACCGGGCCAGCATCGTGCTCTTCGGGACCCTGCTGGTGCTGGCCGTGACCGGAACCTCCAGCATCGACGCCAAACGCAAGCGGGCGCTGGGCGAATCCTACGAGGCCTTCATGGCCCAGACCTCCAACGTACCCTTCGCTGCGGTTCTGAACGGACGCCAGTCTCTCAAGCTCGCCGAGATCGGCCTGTGGCGGATCGCGCTTGGCGTGGCGGTCTGGGCGATCCTGATGCTGGCGCATCCCATGCTGTTCGGGGTGGCGGCATTGGGTTAGCCCAGCGCGAAGTCTAACGCGGCCTCAACATGCGCCAGCGCTGTGTCGACCGTTGGCGCAGGCATGGCGTCCGCATCCAGCAACAATCCGATCTCGGTGCAGCCGAAGATGATGCTGTCAGCCCCGTTCGCCAGCCCCCGCTCGATGATGTCCGTCACGGCGACGCGGGAGTCGGCCAGAATCACACCCTGGCAAAGCTCGTCGTAGATGATGGCATGCAGGCGCTCCCGGTCACCCGCGTTCGGCGTCAGCACAGAGAACCCTGCCCGCTCCAGGCGATCCCGGTAAAACGGCTTCTCCATCGTGAACCGGGTGGCGAGCAACAAGGGCCGGGAGACGCCCTTCGCCGAGAGGGCCGCCGCCGTGGCGTCAGCGATATGGATCAGGGGAATCGCCACAGCGGCCTCAACCTGAGGGGCGTTGATGTGCATGGTGTTGGCGCAAATGATGATCGCCCCCGCCCCGGCCGCCTCCAGTTTTCGAGCCGCTTCGGCCAGAATCCTGCCGGTCTCCGTCCAGTCCTCAACGGCCTGCAGCGCCGCAATCGGGGCGAAATCCACCGACCACAGGATCAGCTCAGCCGAATGCAATCCACCCAGCCGTTCGCGGACACGCCGGTTCAGCTGCTGGTAGTAGACAGTGGTGCTCTCTGCGCTGATCCCGCCGATCAGGCCCAGGGTCTTCATCAGATGTCCGCGTACATGTGGCCCTCGCCCGCACCGCCCGGGTGCGTGACCGCGCCCAGGTGAGCCGGCCCCACCGTCCTTGCGAACTTCCACAAGGCGCCGGACGTGTAGATCGTGCGCCGCGGCTCTTCCTTCGCCAGTTGGCGGGCGCGGTTCTCCAGCTCGATCGGATCGACCTCCAGGTCAATCGTGCCGGCGTCGGCGTCAATCGAGATGATGTCCCCATCCTTGACCAGCCCGATCGGGCCGCCGTCGGCCGCCTCCGGACCCACATGGCCAATGCAGAGGCCGCGCGTAGCGCCGGAGAAGCGACCATCGGTGATCAGCGCTACCTTGTCGCTGATGCCCTGACCGAAGATTGCCGCCGTAGTCGACAGCATCTCACGCATGCCCGGGCCGCCCTTGGGCCCCTCGTAGCGGATCACCAGGACGTCGTTCTCCTTGTAGTCGCGGGCCTGTACGGCGGCGAATGCGGCTTCCTCGCCGTCGAACACCCGCGCGGGGCCGCGATGCTTGGTGTGGTTCGACCCCGCCACCTTGACGATGGCGCCATCGGGGGCCAGCGAGCCCCAGAGACCGACAACCCCACCTGTCGGCGAAAGCGGGTTGGAGACTGGACGGATCACGTCCTGGTCCTCGCGCCAGACCACGCCCTCGAGGTTTTCCCTGATGGTCTTGCCGGTCACCGTGATGCAATCCCCGTGGATCAATCCGGCGTCCAGCAGGGTGCGCAGCAGCATCGGCACGCCACCCGCCTCCCCCATCTTCTTGGCAGGGTAGCGCCCGCCCGGCATCAGATCAGCGAGATAAGGGGTGCGCTTCATGATCTCGCACACATCGCGCAGGGTGAAGCTGATGCCCGCCTCATGCGCCATGGCCGGCAGGTGCAGGCCGCCGTTGGTGGAGCCGCCCGTGGCCGCGATCACGACAGCCGCGTTCTCGAACGCCTCACGGGTGCAGATGTCCCGCGGGCGCAGATTCCGCTCAAGCAGCGCCATGACGGCCTCGCCCGATGCGATGGCGTACTGGTCGCGATCCAGATAGGCCGCCGGTAGCGCCGAGGAGAGCGGCAAGGCCAGCCCGATCGCCTCGGAAACACAGGCCATGGTGTTGGCTGTGTACTGACCACCGCAGGCGCCGTCGCCAGGACAGGCATGCTGTTCCAGGTCGCAGAGATCTTCCAGGCTCATCTCACCGGCGGAATGCTTGCCGACGCCTTCAAAGACGTCCTGCACCGTCACCTCGCGCCCTTGCCAGTTCCCCGGCAGGATCGAGCCGCCATAGATGAAGGCCGAGGGCACATTCAGGCGCAGCATCGCCATCATCATCCCCGGCAGGCTCTTGTCGCAGCCGGCGACGCCGACCAGCGCGTCATAGGCGTGGCCGCGCATGGTCAATTCCACCGAGTCGGCGATCACCTCGCGGCTGACCAGGGACGAACGCATGCCCTCATGGCCCATGGCCAGGCCATCCGTAACGGTGATGGTGCAGAACTCCCGCGGCGTGCCGCCGGCTCGCCTTACGCCCTCCG
>NZ_JBILRO010000329.1:0-2877 GCF_044372605.1 Phenylobacterium sp. | reverse complement strand
GAAGTAGCGGAAGAAGGCCGAGGCGCCGAAGATCTCGCCCATGGCGGCTTCCAGCGGCTTGCCCTGCTCCTGGGTCAGCAGGCGGGCCAGTTCCGGGACATTCGCCTGGATGGCGTCGGCCATGGCGATCAGGGCCGCGCGCCGGGTGTCGATGCTGGTCTTGCTCCAGGCCGGAAAGGCGGCCTTGGCGGCCGCGACGGCCTGGTCCAGCTGGGCGATGGAGGCGCGTGCGCAGGTGGCGACCGTCTCTTCGGTCGCGGGGTTGATCACGTCCATCGTGGCGTCGCCGGCCACCAGTTGACCATTGATCAGCAGTTTGAACTCAGCCATCGCGCGTCCTCCGGAAGGGAAACCCGGACGCTCGCGCCTTTACGCCACGGCGGTCAAGCCGCTTCGGCGCGGACCCGTTCCATGTCGGCCATATGCGGGATGCCCAGGTTTTCGAACATCTCGGTACGCTCCGGGCCGCTTTTCGGCGGGTAGAGCGCGGCGTTACGGGTCTTGCCCCGGGCCCAGACCCTGACGATGCGGGCAATGTTGGCGGGACGCTTCAGCCAGGCGTTGGGATGCTCCAGCATGTGAAAGCCGCGCAGGAAGGCGCGCAGGAGCACCACATCCTCGCGCATGGCGATGGCGACGCCGTCTTCCAGGAAGCCCTTCATCAGCCGGCCGCGAAGGGTGAGCGGTTTGGGCGGCAGCAAGGCGGCCCGCGCGCGCTTGATGGCCGAGCGGTCGGCCTGGCGCATGGCGTCATAATAGGGCCGTAGATCGCGGTTGAGGGCGTCGCGGTAGGACTTCAACCGCTGCGCAGGGTCGCGGGTGGCCATGAGGCTGTCGGCCAGCAGATGGGCGCTGACAGCGGCGAAGGAGCAGCCGCGCCCGTAGAGCGGATTGGTGCGGACAATGCTGTCGCCCACGGGGAAGAAGCCCAGGACGACAGGCTGGTCTTTGGGCGCCAGTTCGCGCCAGCGGCTTTCCAGCTGGCCCATGCCGAAGACCCGGCTGGTGGGGCGGGTGCGCTCCGGCTCGATCCAGGCGGCCACGCCGGGCAGGGTGCGACAGATGGCGTCGAACGCCTCGGGCGCCACGATCGCCTTGCGCATCTCCTCCTCGACCTCGGGTACGCAGAGTGTGATGGAGAAGCAGCCATTGTCCCCGGGGAAGACGCCGAACTTCAGATAGCCCAGATCGCCGGTGGTCGATCCTGCGCCGCGCGGCGGCTCTGCCGCGCCCGGCTCCAGACGGTAGTGACGGGTGTAGTAGATGACCCCGCAGGACTCTGACGTCTCCGGGATCGTCACCCCGGCGGCGGCGAGCAGTTCCGGCGCCTGTGAGTTTCGCCCGGCCGCATCGACCAGGATGTCGCAGGCGAGTTCACGGCCGTCTTCCAGCCGCACGCCGGTGACCCTTGCGGGTGCGCCGGGTTCGACGATCAGCGACTTGACGAAGGTCTCCGGCTGAATCGTGACCCCGGGCAACTGCTCGGCATAGCGCCGCATGACCAGTTCCAGGGTCGTGCGCCGACTGGTGAGGATCGCCAGATCCTGGTCGATCGGTTCGGGGCGATAGTTCTGTTTGTGGCGTTCTGTCAGCGAACCTTCGAAGCCGAGTTCGCGACAACCGGCTTCCAGCAGGGCGTCCAGCAGGGCCGGGTGGCGGTCGCGGGCCAGGGTGCGCAGGCGGGCCAGGAAGGCGTGGCTGTGCCGCAGATGACTGACACCCCGGCGCTTCCAGTCCTCGAAGGCCACGTCCGCCCCGCCCTCGGGCGGAGATGGATCACGATCCAGCAGCAGGATTTCCCGATCACCGCCGGCAAGCGCCATGGCGCTCCACAGACCGGCCATGCCGGCCCCGATCACAAGTATGCGCTCGCCCATCCTTGGGTCCCCGTTCCGGCTCAGGTTGATGATGGTGGCCGCTTCATCGGTCCCGCCTTTGCGGCTTCGATGGCGGCTTTCAGAGCGTTCAGGTCGGCGCCGTGAATGATCTGGTCGCCGACGACAAAGGCCGGCGTGCCGTCGATGCCCAGCGCGCGGGCAAGATCGTGCGTCTCCGCGATCTGGCGCTCGATGGCAGGATCATTGGCGCCGGCGCGGGCCCGGGCGGGATCGACCCCGGCGGCCTTGAACACACGATCCACAGTTTCGGGATTGAGCGGTTTCTGGGCCATCAGGGCTGTGTGGAGCTCAAGACCCTTTGGCCGGGCCGTGGGCGTCAGGACCATCTTCGCCGCGGCAATGGAGTCCTGGGTCTGGAAGGCGAATTCCTTGAAGACAAACCGCACATCCGGATTGCTCTTGATCAGCTTAACGACCTCCGGTGCGGCCACTTTGCAGTAGCCGCAGTTATAGTCGAAGAACTCGACCACCGTGACGGAGCCGCCGGGGTTGAAGACGAGATCGCGGGGGTCACGCTCCAGCTGCTGGCGAAACTTCGCCAGCGCATCCTTCGCCGCCGTCTGCTGTTTGAGCTGCTGCTTTTCCTGCAGCTTGGCCGCCATTTCCTCGAGCACCTCGGGGTGGGCCAGGAGGTAGCTGCGCACCTTCGCGCCGAACGCGGCGTCCTCGGTGTTCTGGCAACCGGCGACGGCGAGGGCGGCGACCAGCGCCAGGACGAGAGGAGCAGCGGCTTTCATGATGCTCAGATAGTCTGACGGGCGGCCGGACTCAATGCGACGCAACGGCAACCAGACCTTCGCGGCCAAGGCTGCGCATTTCCTCCCGGCTGGGCTCCGAGACCAGGAAGATGTCGGTGGCGCGCCGCCACTCGGGCGTCCCCTTGTCCAGCATCTCGCGCGCCCGCATCGCAAACACCCGCGCCTGGCGCTTGTCACCGACATTGAAGTTGTATTCAGCCGTGGCCAGGCGGGCCAGGCCA
>NZ_JBILRO010000283.1:0-3995 GCF_044372605.1 Phenylobacterium sp. | reverse complement strand
TTGTCGTAGGCTTCGGCCAAGAGGCGCCAGGCGACCGCGTTATCTTCTTCCTGGGTCAGGGATTTGCGAAGTTCGGTCACGCCCTCATTCACCTTGGCCTTGTCGTCGAGGGCGATGAGGGTCTGGCCCAGATTGATCCGGAGCAGGGGCGCTTCCGGTTTCAGGGCGACGGACTTTCGCTGCGGCGCCTCCGCTTCCTGAGTACGGCCGAATTCGAAGAGGATCTGGCCCTTCAGTTCCCAGAGGTAGGGGTTCTGAGGCTGTTCGCTCAGCAGCACGTCGATCAGCTTGATGGCGCGATCCGGCTCCTTCAGCTGGTAGTAGGCGATGGCCCGGGCGTAGCGGGACGGATAGTCCGTGGCCTTCTCGCTGTATTTCGCGATGGCGATCTGCGGATTGAGGAAGGCGTCCAGCTTGGCCTTCATCACGGCGTGTTCAGCGATGGCCTCGGGACTGTCGACCTTGCCGTAGTTCGGCTGCTTTTCCACCCGCCGGCGCAGGGCTTCGATGCGGTCCGACGAAATCGGGTGGCTGCGGAAGTAGGCGAACCGGCGCGCCTCGTCGAAGACTTCCTGGTAGCGGAAGTTGTCAAAGAAGTCGGCCAGCCCCTTGCCGGAGAGCCCGGCCTTGTCGAGCAGGGTGGCGCCGGCCTGATCGGCGCGGCTTTCCTGTTCGCGGCTGTAGCCCAGCGCGCCGATGGTGCCGAACATGCTGGCGCTGCTGGCCAGACCAATGGCGGCTTCCGGCGAGCCTGCAAGAGCCGCCAGTACGCCCAGACCCATGGTCAGCAGGAACGGACGCATGCCCGCGCGGTTGAAGTCATCGGAACGCGCGCTGTGACCGCCGGCCAGGTGGCCGACTTCGTGGGCGATGACGCCCTGGAGTTCGTTGGGGTCGTCGGATTCCAGGATCAGACCGGTGTAGAAGCCCATGACCCGCGGCGCGGCGAACGCGTTGAGTTCCTTGGAGCCGATCAGCAGGATTTCGACGCTCTTGGAGTCGATGCCTGCCGCCTCGAGGATCGGCGCCGAGTCGCGGAACAGGATCTCCTCGATCTCGGTGTCACGGATCAGCGACTGGGCGTTGGCCAGTGACGGAGTCATCGCCAGACTGACGGCCAGAGCGACGGCCGTGGCCATTCGCGAAATCGACCGGGGCGGAGAAATCCGGGGCGGAGAGATCATGCGTACACTCTGTCCTGATAAGTCCGCCCCGGGCCGATGCTAATGCCTTAGCCGCGTCTCCACCAGCCCTTGCGCGGCGCCGGCGCCGGGCCACTGATTTCGTTGGGATCCGGAGCCTTTGGCGCGGGCTCGGGTTCCGGCTCAGGTTCCGGCGTCGGAGGCGCAACAGCCGCAGGTTCCGCCGCGGCTTCAACCACCACGTCAGCTTCCGGTTCCGGCGCCGCCTTTTTGGCGCGCGAGCGCCGGGGCTTGGCGGCCGGCGCCTCGGCGGTCGGAGGTGCGATCTCTGCAACCGGCTCAGGCTCAGCCTCGACGGCGACCTCCACCGGATCGACAGCCTCAACCACTTCGACCACCTCGATAACGGCTTCCGTTTCGATAGCCGGGGTCTCGCGATCACGGTCACGACCGCGGCCGCGACCGCGTCGTGCGCGCTTTGGCTTGTCCTCGGCGGCGGGCAGTTCGACCCAGATATCGTCCTCGTCCTCACGGGCGATGACCGGCCGGGCAGGGGCCGGTTCAGGGCGCGGCGCCGGTCGGGCGTCACTGGTCGGCGGCGCGACAGGCTTCAGATCTTCGGAAGGGTCATACCAGACGAAGGGATCATCGCCGTAGGGCACCCAGGGGCGAACCCACGAGAAGTTGTCCTGCGGGCGGAAGTCATCGCGCATGCGCCGTCCGCCCCGACGACCGCGACGGCGGCGGCGTGCCGCCTCGTCGTCGCCATCGGCCGCGGCGGCCGTATCGCCGGCGGGTCGCGGCGCGCGTTCGGCTTCACCGGATCTCGGTTCATCACGACGCCCACGGCGACGGCGGCGGCCCCGTCGGCGGCTCCCGTCTTCGTCATCATCACGCGGGCGGTCCTCACGATCGGATCGGACGTGGGCCGCGTCGTCATCGGTGTCCTCGGCTTCGAGGGCGGCTTCGTCGTCCTCGTCGGCGTCTTCCTCGTCCTCATCGTCGAAGACCTCATCGTCGAGGTTATCGTCTCCGGAGGGGTCGAAGGCCTGGATCATCGGTGCGGCCATCGAGGCCGCATGCTCGGGCCGTGTCTCCATCGAGGTGCGCTCGATCACGTGCTCGGCGTGGGCCATGTCGTCTTCGATCACGACCGTCACGAACAGGCCCTGGGCCTGGAACAGGCGCGCCAGATGCGCCCGCTTTTCGTTGAGGATGTAGAGGCCAACGGCCCGGGGAACGCGCAGGCACGCCTCGCCGCCACCCTTCATGGCTTCCAGTTCCATGGCGCGCAGGGCGGAGAGCGCGCTGGATTCCACCGAGCGCACCCGCCCGGTGCCGGCGCAATGCTCGCAGACATGGGTCGTGCCTTCCAGGACGCCGGACCGGCGACGCTGGCGACTGATCTCCATCAGGCCGAAGGGACTGATCTTGCCCATCTGCACACGGGCGCGGTCGTCCTTCAGGCAGTCTTTCAGCTTCTTCTCGACGGCGCGGTTGTTCTTCGACTCATCCATGTCGATGAAATCGATGACGATCAGGCCGGCCAGGTCGCGCAGGCGCAGCTGGCGGGCGGCTTCCTCGGCCGCCTCCATGTTGGTCTTGAGCGCGGTGGCCTCGATGTTGCGCTCCCGGGTCGACTTTCCGGAGTTCACGTCGACGGCGACCAGCGCTTCGGTCTGGTTGATCACCAGGTAGCCACCGGATCGAAGCGGAACCGTCGGTGAATAGATCTGGCTCAGGTGATCCTCGACCCGGTGCTTGACGAACAGCGGGGTGGGTTCGCGGTAGGCCATCACCTTCTTGGCCTGCGAGGGCATCAGCATCCGCATGAAGTCGCGGGCTTCCTTGTAGGCGCCTTCGCCCTCGACCCAGACCTCGTCGATGTCCTTGTCGTAGAGATCGCGGATCGTGCGCTTCACGAGGTCTTCTTCTTCGTAGATCAGAGCCGGCGCGATCGAGTGGAGCGTGGTCTCGCGGATGTTTTCCCACAGACGCAGCAGATAGTCGTAGTCGCGCTTGATCTCGGCCTTGGTGCGCTTGGCACCGGCGGTCCGGACGATCAGGCCCATGCCCTGTGGCACATCCAGGCTGGCCACCACGCCCTTGAGGCGCTTGCGGTCGGTTGCGGTATCGATCTTGCGGCTGATGCCGCCGCCGCGCGCGGTGTTCGGCATCAACACGCCGTATCGCCCGGCCAGCGACAGATAGGTTGTCAGCGCCGCACCCTTGTTGCCGCGCTCTTCCTTGACGACCTGAACCAGCATGATCTGGCGGCGGCGGATGACTTCCTGGATCTTGTAGCGACGCATCAGCCGCCGACGGCGACGTGCGACTTCTTCTTCCATGACATCGTCATCGTCGTCGCTGGCGGTTTGGGGCTCGTCGCCATCATCCTCGTCGCCGCCCTCGCTCACCGCGTTGCGGGAACCCCGGCCGCGCGGCTCAGGACGATCCTCGTCGTGATCCTCCGCCTCCTCACGCATCAGCGCTTCGCGGTCGGCCAGAGGAATCTGGTAGTAATCCGGGTGGATTTCGTTGAAGGCGAGGAAGCCATGGCGATTGCCGCCATACTCGATGAAGGCCGCCTGCAGCGACGGCTCAACCCGGGTTACCTTGGCGAGATAGATGTTTCCCCGAAGCTGTTTCCGGTTCTGGCTCTCGAAATCAAACTCTTCAACGCGGTTTCCGTCGACCACAACCACACGCGTTTCTTCGGCGTGAGCTGCATCGATCAACATAGTCTTGGGCATTCGAAATGTCTCCGCGGCGCGCGGGGGCATGGCCCAGGCGCAGCCGGTGTGTGGGATGAACGCGCGCGTCACCCCGCAATACGCCGGGGTCGGCGTATCG
>NZ_JBILRO010000119.1:0-10219 GCF_044372605.1 Phenylobacterium sp. | reverse complement strand
CCCAGGCGCGTCCCGAAGGACGCGGATCGGAGGATGCGCCGTCACCGAGGATTCGGTCCAAGCCGACGCAGGCTTGTTTTTGTCGCTTGGCGTTCGGGCTCAATGCAAGCCTGCGACGCCGCGCGGAACTACAATAGCAAGACCAGCGGGCAAAAGGAAAGCGTTGCGCACCGCAAGACCTCGTTAACCCTTTGTCCACGGCGTTCCGGGCTATATGTCAATGAGCTTCGCAGTTGCCGAAGAGACGGTGTTTCAGGACTTTGGCATGATTGGGCGCTTGATGGCGATGGTCGGGCAGAAGAGAGGGCGCGCCGCGGCGGCCCTGCTCGTTGTCGGCATCGGCCTCGCCGCCGTTGCGGCTAGCCAGGCCGCCACCGCAGACGTCAATCTTCTGAAGGTGCGGGTCGGGGGGGATGCCGGCCAGACCCGAACCGTGGTTGAACTGGACGGCTTCACGGCGGCCCGGGTGCTTTCGGACGGATCGGCAAGCCGGCGCGTGGTTGTACTGCTGCCCGGCGTAAAGGTCGCTCAGGTTCAGCAGGGCCCCGGTCGTGGAGCGGTCAAGGCCTGGCTGCTGGACGCCCATCAGGGCGGCGCTCGTCTGCAGATGGATCTGTCGGCTGATGGCAAGATTTCGAGGCGGTTCCTTTTGCCGCCCGCGGACGGCGTGACCTCCTATCGCTACGTCATCGATGTTGCTGCCGCGCCTGGAGCGATCATGACGGCTTCGGCCGCGCCAAAACCGCCGGCGCCGACTATCCGCACCCAGTTTCTGCCCGTGCGCACGCCCGTGCAGCCGGTCAAACCCACGCCGCTGCCCCTGAAAAAGGTGGTGGTGATTGACGCCGGGCACGGCGGTCGCGACAGCGGGGCGAGTGGTGCCAAGGGACTGGAGAAGGACCTGAACCTCGCCGCTGCCCAGACACTTGCCGACAAGCTCACCCGAACAGGACGCTACAAGGTCGTGATGACCCGGTCATCGGATGTCTACGTCCCGCTCGAGAGCCGGGTCAGGATCGCCCAGAGGGCGGATGCGGATCTTTTCATCTCGATCCATGCTGATTCGGGGCCTGAACCCGGGCTCAAGGGCGCCTCGGTCTACACGCTGTCGGACAAGGCCACGCAGCGCGCCACCCGTTTTGTCAGCAACGACAACTGGTTCATGAAGGCCAGCCTGGCAGGAGACCAGGGCGTGCGTGATATCCTCTTTGACCTGACACAGCGCGCCACGCGCAATCGCTCCGCGGTCTTTGCCCAGACCCTGTTGTCCCGAATTGAGGGCAAGGCGCCATTACTGCGCCGCAGCCATCGCGACGCCGGATTCATGGTGCTTCTGGCGCCGGATGTTCCGGCGGTGTTGCTGGAGATGGGGTTTGTCTCGAATCCCGAGGACGAGGCGCGGCTTCGTGATCCGGCCAGCCGGTCCAGGCTGATGGCGGCCGTGGCGCAGGCCGTGGACGAGCACTTCGGCGAAAACATCCGGTTGGCCGCCCGGTGACGGAGGGCGTGCGCGGGGCCGTTGGCGCCCGCCGCAACACAGGCTAGACGACAAGCTTTGCAAGGGCCTTCGCGCCCCGGGAGCCTGTGCGCCATTGACCCCCCCGGACACATCCGAACGGGCAGGACCCGCCCGGTGGGTTGGACTGGCCGGCGTCATTGCGCTGAGTTTCGTGGCGGTCGCAGCGCTGGCTACGGGGCTCTATTCGGCCTGGCTGTTCCACGATATGCCCGATGCGGGTGATCTGGTGGACTATCACCCGCCGACAGCGACCCGGGCCTATGCCTGGGACGGCACGCTGATCGGTGAGTTCTCGCGCGAACGTCGGATCTTTGTGCCCTACGACGCGATCCCCGCACAGACAGCGCAGGCGTTCCTGGCCGCCGAGGATCATGGCTTCTTCAAGCACGGAGGGGTGGATATCGGTGGCTTTGGCCGGGCCATGGCCAAGAACGTTCTCAATATCGCCCAGGGGCGACGTCTTGAAGGCGGGTCCACCATTACCCAGCAGGTGGCCAAAAACATCCTGTTGACCAGCGATCAGACCGTTGGGCGCAAGCTCAAGGAGGCCATCCTCGCCTCGCAACTGGAAAGCACACTCTCCAAGGAGCGGATCCTCGAGCTCTACATGAACGAGATCTGGCTGGGATATCGCTCCTTCGGGGTTGGCGCGGCGGCCTACAACTACTTCGGCAAGTCGTTGAGCGAGTTGACCCTTGCCGAGAGCGCCTATCTGGCGGCGTTGCCCAAAGGACCGGACAACTATCATCCGACGCGGCGCTACGGGCAGGCGGTCGGCCGCCGGAACTGGATTCTCGGTCAGATGGCGGACCTGGGCTGGGTCAGCCGCGTCGAAGCTGAGGCGGCGATGCGGGAACCCCTCAAGGTCCAGCCCGCCCCGAGCCGGTCCCAGTACCGCGACGCCGACTACTTTGTGGAGGAGGTGCGGCGCATCTCGCTCAATATGAAGGAGCTCGGCGACGAGCGCCTGAATGCCGGCGGCTACTATGTCCGCACGACCCTGGACCCGGCGCTGCAGAGTGCGGCGCGCACGGCGCTCATGAACGGTCTTGAAAGCTATGACCGGCGTCACGGCTGGCGCGGTGCGTGGGGGAAGGTGGACACGCTGACCGGCTGGGAAGCGCTCGCAAAGAAGCGGTCGAAGCCGGCGGAGCGGAGAACCTGGCTACAGGCTGTCGTCACCAGCGTAGCGGGCGGATCTGTGCAGATCCGCACCGTCGAGGGTGCGGTCGGGGCGCTGGCCGGTCAGGATGTGTCGTGGGCGAGGGCCGGGAAGGGCATCGGGGTAGGCGACCTGATCTTCGTCGCCCCGAACGAGGAGGGCGCAGGATATCGCCTGAAGCAGGTGCCCGCAGTGAATGGCGCGCTGGTGGCCATGGAGCCCTATTCCGGGCGCGTGGTGGCCATGGTGGGCGGTTACTCGTTCTCGCTCTCCAGCTTCAACAGGGCCACCCAGGCGCTGCGGCAGCCCGGGTCGTCGTTCAAGCCAATCGTCTATGCTGCGGCCCTCGAGAACGGCTTTACGCCGGCCAGTACGGTTCTGGACGCGCCGATCACACTGAAGGGCTATGGCGGCCAGAACTGGAGCCCCGAGAACTACAGCCGGGACTACTATGGCGCCCTCACGCTTCGGAAAGGCCTGGAACTGTCGCGCAACACCATGACGGTTCGGCTGGCCCAGTCGATCGGGATGACCAAGGTCGCCGACCTGGCCGAACGCCTTGGTGAAACAAAGAAGATGGACAGGGTGCTGGCCATGGCGCTCGGCGCCGGCGAGACCACGGTCTACCGGATGGCAGGGGCCTATTCGACCTTCGTCAATGGCGGGCGCCTTGTGCAGCCGCACCTGATCGAGATGGTTCAGGATCGCAACGGAAAGGTCATCTGGCGGGCCGACCGACGGGAATGTGATCGCTGCGACCAGGGCTTCGGCGGGGCCGAGAGTCCGCGAATTCTGCGTACAGGAGATCAGGTCCTGAACCCGGTCACGGCCTATCAGATCACATCGATGCTGCAGGGTGTGGTGCAGCGCGGCACGGCGACGCAGGCCCTGTCGCTGGGCAAGCCGGTGGGCGGCAAGACGGGCACCACCAACGACTATCGCTCGGCCTGGTTCATGGGCTTTTCGCCCCAGCTGGTCGTGGGCGTCTACATCGGGTTTGATGACAATCGCAGCCTGGGAAACAACGAGACCGGCAGTGTCGCCGCTGTCCCGATCTTTGTGGATTTCATGGGGGTCGCGCTGAAGGACAAGCCGGCGGAGGAATTCAAGGCGCCGACCGAGGCCAGGTTCGCCATGATCCGGGGTATCCGCGAAGCTTTCCGCGCGGGCACCGAGCCCACCAGTCTGGCAGCGCCTGTGGGCGAAGCGGGTGCGCCCACCGGACCTCAACCCTACAACCAGGTCTTCCAGAACGGCGTCACCGGCGCACCCAACGCCGCCGCAGCCGTGGCGCCGGCCGCGCCGGCGGCGAAAAAGAAGGACGATCTCTCCGACTTGTTCTGACCACCAAGCCGGACTAAATCCCGCGCCCTAAGGGCATGACAGCTTCAATTGGATATCGGCTGAAGCGCCCGTCATGCTCTAAATATCTGAATAGCGAGCCTTTTTATCCGGATCAGATGAGTCTATCTGATCCGGAAAGGCTCTATCTGGAGTTAGTCCCATGAGATTGGATGTCGAGGCCGCCAAGGCTGACATCGAGCAGTCGATCGATCTGCTCAGGAGGCGTCTTTGACTGGGATGTCGCGCTTCGTAAACTCGATGAGCTGAACGCCCGGGTCGAGGATCCGACCCTCTGGGACAACGCCGAGGTCGCCCAGGCGCTGACACGTGAGCGGTCGAGGCTGGCCGCCCAGGTTGAGGCGGTGATGTCGCTTGAGCGAGACCTGACGGACGCCGTGGGCTACGCCGAGATGGCGGACGAGGAGGGTGATGAGGCCAGCCTGGAAGAGGCTCGTGCCCAATTGCGCGCCATCAAGGAGCGCGGTGCCCGCGCGGAACTCGAGGCGCTGTTATCCGGTGAGGCCGATGGCAACGACGCCTTCGTGGAAATCAACTCCGGCGCCGGCGGCACGGAGTCCAACGACTGGGCCGGGATGCTGCTGCGCATGTACTCCCGCTGGGCCAACGCCCACGGCATGACGGTCGACTTCCTGGAAGAAACCTCCGGCGAACAGGCGGGGATCAAGTCTGTCACCCTGCAGGTGAAGGGCCCCAATGCCTATGGCTGGCTAAAGACCGAGGCCGGCGTACATCGGCTGGTGCGGATTTCGCCCTACGACAGTGCGGCCAAGCGGCACACCAGCTTTGCATCGGTCTGGGTTTATCCGGTGGTAGACGACAACATTGTCATCGAGATCAATCCTTCCGACGTGCGCACCGACACCTATCGCGCGTCCGGCGCCGGGGGCCAGCACATCAACAAGACCGACAGCGCTGTGCGTCTGACCCACCTGCCGACCGGCATAGCCGTGGCGTGCCAGATGGGCCGGTCCCAGCACCAGAATCGCGAAGAGGCCTGGAAGATGCTGCGCGCCCGGCTCTACGAAGCCGAACTGCAGCGGCGTGAGGCGGCCCAGGCGGCCATCGAGGATCAGAAGACCGACATCGGCTGGGGCCACCAGATCCGAAGCTATGTTCTCCAGCCCTACCAGATGGTCAAGGACCTGCGCACCGAGGTGGAAACCTCGGATACCGGCGGCGTGCTGGATGGGGACCTGGACCAGTTCATGGGTGCGGCGCTTGCCCAGCGGGTCGGCGCGACGCGCGACGGATAGACGGTTACTCCGCCGCGACCCCGATCTGCGGCACGGCGTCGACCACCGGCGCGGGTACAATCATGAGGCTGCGGCCTTCGAAATGTGCGCCGGCTTCGATCGATAGTTCGACATGGTTGATATCGCCGTCGACGCGGGCCGTGGCCAGCAATCGCACCTGGCGAGCCGATACCGTACCGACGACCCGACCCCGAATCTCAACGGTTTCGGCCTGGATCGTGCCGGCGACGAGGCCGGTCTCACCCAATGTGAGCCGTCCGACCCTCAGGTCGCCTTCCAGTTCGCCATCCAGATGCAGGTCGCCATCCGTGACGATGTCACCCCTGAGCCTGACGCCTGCGGCCACCAGCGACGCAGCCATCGGCTTGCGCGGCGGCAATTGTTCGACGGGCTCTGCGCCCCTAGTCGCCTTGGAGAACATACTGACCGGCCTTTAGGAAGCGGCCCGGGTTCTGGGCGCGACCATTTACCCATACCTCATAGTGTAGATGTGTCCCAGTGGAACGACCTGTCGATCCCATGCCCGCGATCCGCTGGCCGACCGAGACGCGCTGTCCGGGGCGGACCGCAAAAGATGACAGGTGGGCATATCGGGTCTTGAGGCCCCGGCCGTGGTCGATTTCAACCACATTGCCGTAGCCTGACCGGACGCCTGTGTAGGCGACGGTCCCGGGACCGGTGGAATAGATCGGTGTCGCGTGGGCGCCCGAAAAGTCCAGCCCGGAATGATACGCCGGTCGGCGCGTGAACGGATCGAGCCGGACGCCGTAGCCACTGGTCTGGGTTGCGTTGGTGGTGGGCCGTCCGAACGGAAGCTCATTGGCGGCTTCCGACAGGGACTGGGCCTCTGACAGGTCGCGCGCGACCCGTTGGATGCGAACGGCGAAATCTTCGTCCACGTCGAGTACGGCGGCCAGAGCGCGCGGGTCCTTGGATTCAATCAGCGGGCCGCCCAGGGCGCCA
Organism: Phenylobacterium sp.; assembly: GCF_044372605.1. Lineage (GTDB taxonomy): Bacteria > Pseudomonadota > Alphaproteobacteria > Caulobacterales > Caulobacteraceae > Phenylobacterium. The sequence continues at coordinate 3,957 of NZ_JBILRO010000119.1, read as the reverse complement.
CCGCGGTCGGCGTAGGTCGAAGGCGATAGCCCTGCCATCCGGAAAGCCAGTCGGAGCCGGTCGGCGCGACCCTTTGAGAAGCTATCGGCAGCCTCGAGCAGTTGTTCCTGTCCGACCCGGACCATTTCAATTCGCCGCGCGGGCGCCGCATCGGGTTTGGCCAGGGCACGGTCGATGGCCGGCGTCAGCGCCTCGGCCGCGCCGGGAGAGCCCTTCATATCCGTCAGCAGCATGGCGAGGGCCGCATGTCGCTTTTCGATCGCCGTCGCGGCGTCTGCGTTGGAGCCGGAGGCGGCGTTGAGACGCGCCATCGCGCTGTCCAGCCGCGCCTGCCGGTCTGCGACATAGCGTTCGGACTGAGCCTTCAGAGTGGCGAATTCCCGGTCGGAGGCCGATGCGGACATCAGGTCCACCAGCATGGCGGCTGTCGAGACGCCCATCCAGAGCGCGCAGCCGGCCACGCCAGCGGCCATGAACATCTGCTTGCGGCTGGTCAGGACAAACGCCTTCATAGCGCCGCCGGAACGCACATAAAGGTGGCGTTCGGGGAACAGCTCCTCGAGCGAGCGCCGTAGCGTCGTCAGACGATCCATGCTTCCGAAAGACCTCAGGTCCCAAGTCGGGGGCCTTATGTGACGACTTTCAGCCTTGAGGCAAGGCTCTTCAGTCATTGTTAACGCCAGGTTGCCGGATTTATCTCAACTGATCACTGTTCATCGAGACTGCCAGCTATAGCCCACGCAGTTCGCCCAGGACCTCTTCCGCGTGGCCCGGCACCCGCACCTTGCGCCAGATCCGAGCCAGCTTCCCGTCCCTGATCAGGAACGTCGAGCGGTCGATGCCCATGTAGCTTCGGCCATACATGCTCTTCTCGACCCAGGACCCGTAGGCGGCAACGGTCTCGCCTTCAGGATCGGAGGCAAGGGTGACCGCCAGACCGTACTTGGCCTGAAACTTCCGGTGTGACGCCAGGCTGTCCTTCGAGACGCCCACAACAGCCGCGCCGGCCTTCTGGAAGTCGTCAATCAGCACCGTAAAGGCCTGGGCTTCCTTGGTGCAGCCGCCGGTGTCGTCCTTGGGATAGAAATAGAGAACCAGCGCGTTGCCCGCGAAATCGGCCAGTTTCACGGGACCGTCAGGGGTTTCCATGTTGAAGTCCGGCGCTGGCGCGCCCTCGATCAGGTCGGTCATCTCAAGCTCCTCGTTTTCCGCCACATGGGGGACAGTTGAGTGTCAGATCGGCTTTACCAGCACGATCTTCTTCTTCCCGACCTGAACCTTGAAGGCCTGCAGATCCGGCAGCAGTTGGTCGTAGGTGTGTTTATCGTCTGTGGTCATGCGTTGGTCGTTGATGGCGACTCCGCCGTTGGCGATCAGTTTGCGGGCCTCGCCAAGCGAGGCGGCGAGGCCGGCCTCCTTCACGAGCGTCGCCGTCGTGCGGGCATCTGGAAACTCGGCCTTGCTGACCTCCACCACGGGCAGTTCGGCGGAGAGCGTACCCTTCTCGAACACATCCTGTGCGCCGGCTGCGGCCCGGCTTGCCGCATCTGCGCCGTGCAGCATCCGTGTGGCCTCGTTCGCCAGCACCTTCTTGGCGTCGTTGATCTCCGCGCCCGGCAGGGCCTCCAAACGGGCGATCTCGTCCAGAGGAAGGTCGGTGAACAGGCGCAGAAAGCGGCCAACGTCCGCATCCTCTGTGTTGCGCCAGAACTGCCAGTAGTCGTAGGGGCTGCGCATATCGGCGTTGAGCCAGACCGCTCCGCCGACCGTCTTGCCCATCTTCTGGCCCGAGGCCGTGGAGAGCAGGGGCGTGGTCAGGCCGAACGCCGCCTTCTGGTCCACGCGGCGGATCAGTTCCACACCGTTGACGATGTTGCCCCACTGGTCGGAACCGCCCATCTGCAGCACGCAGCCGTGGCTCCGCGCCAACTCCAGGAAATCCACCGACTGCATCAGCATGTAGTTGAATTCCAGGAAGGTCATCGGCTGCTCACGCTCGAGCCGGTTCTTGACGCTGTCAAAGGCCAGCATCCGGTTGATCGTGAAATGCACGCCGTAGTCGCGGAGAAACTGGACATAGCCGAACTTCGACAGCCAGTCGTCGTTGTTGACCATCACCGCGTCCGTCGGCCCGTCGCCGAAGGTCAGGAACTTCTGGAAGGTCCCCTTGATGGTGGAAATGTTGCCCTGGATCTGGGCGTCGGTCAGTAGAGGGCGCTGGCCGTCCTTGTCGGTCGGGTCGCCGACCTTGGTGGTGCCGCCGCCCATCAGCACGATGGGTTTGTGGCCGGCCTGCTGCAGGCGGCGCAGCATCATGATCTGGATCAGATGGCCCACGTGCAGGCTGGAGGCCGTGGCGTCGAACCCGATGTAGGCCGTAACGACGCCGGCCCTGGCCGCCACATCCAGCTCCGCAGGATGGGTGATCTGATGGATGTAGCCCCGCGCCTGCATGGTCTTGAGGAATTCGGACTGGAAGGCGGCGTCGGACATCGGGGGTATCTCGGGGTCGATCAGGGAATGTTCAGGTGTTGCGCGCTCTAGCACGGCGGCGGGCGTAGTTTCGAGGGACATGGCAGGGCTCCTTGGAGATTGAGGAGGCCGGCGAGAGGGTCTGAAGGTCTGGCGCCGGCCGGTAAGGGCAGGCGCGAAAGATCGGCGGCCTGCTAACGGGGCAGGCGGTAATAGCGTCCGGTGCGGGCGACGGGGCCGATCATGACAGGCTGGCTACATCGACACGGTCATGGCAGTCAAGGGCCATGCGTGTTCTGGGATTCATGACAGGCACTTCGCTGGACGCCGTCGACATGGCGGTGCTGGAGACGGATGGCGTCTCGATTCAGGCTTTTGGCCCGGCCGGAGAGCGCAAGCTGTCGGACGCCACGCGTGACGTGGTGCTGGAGGCGACGCGACAGGCACTGGGTCTGGAGAGGGGGGCTTCCGAACCCGCCATCTTCCAGCACACGGCGGCGATGGTGGCCGAAGAGCATTTCGCAGCCGCCGAGACCTTCCTGATGGAAAATGGCCTGTCCTGGCCGGACATCGATCTGATCGGCATGCATGGTCAGACTGTGTTCCATGAGCGTCCCCGCGACGGCGTTCCCGGGCGTACAATCCAGTTGGGCGACGGGGTGATGCTAGCCCGGCTGACCGGGCGGCCCGTGGCCTTTGACTTCCGGAGCGCCGACGTGGCCGCCGGCGGGGAGGGCGCGCCCCTGGCGCCGATCTATCACCTGGCCCGCGCGAAGGCTTCGGGGCTGTCAGCTCCGCTGGCGGTATTGAATATCGGCGGCGTGGCCAATGTGACCTTCTGGTCGGGGGAAGAGGACCTGGTCGCGTTCGACACCGGCCCGGGCAATGGCATGATCGACCTGGTGGTCCAGGCGCATGGCGCAGGCCGGTTCGATGACGGCGGCAAGTACGCCAGCGTCGGTCGCGCAGATGAGGGGGTCATGAGCGCGCTGCTGACGCACCCTTACTTCCGCGCCAGGCCGCCCAAGTCGCTGGACCGTTATGACTTTTCGCTGGAGCCGTTGGCGGGGCTGAAGCTCGAGGACGCTGCCGCGACCCTGGTGGCCTTCATGGCGGAAGGCATAAAACGCGCGTTCGAGGCCATCGGTCAGACGCCCACCGAGGTCATCGTCTGCGGCGGCGGGCGCCACAATCCGGAGATTATGAAGGCACTGGTGGCGCGACTGCCGATGCCCGTCAGGACTGCCGAAGATCACGGCTGGCGCGGTGACAGCATTGAGGCGGAGGCCTTCGCGTTTCTGGCTGCGCGGACGTTTCACGGGCTGCCCATCTCATTTCCGGGCACGACCGGAGTGGCAGGGCCAATGCTTGGTGGGCGGATCGTCAGGCCCTGAGCCGGTCCCTGCCGTTCAGTGGAAGGGTGACCCTTCGGCATGCTTGCTATTCAAATGCGTGTTGGGCAGGCTGATCGCCGATAATCTATCG
>NZ_JBILRO010000046.1:0-16697 GCF_044372605.1 Phenylobacterium sp. | reverse complement strand
AAATTTATGTGGGTCGGAGTTGTTGTAATCGGGGCGATCGGTGGGGCTTTGTCGAACAGATTTTCGACAACGCCAAACAGCTCAGCATTACGTCCCATCCCAGTGAATCTCCAGGTCAGTCCGAGATCAAAGTATGTGACTGAAGGAACGTTGTTGTCCGCGATATCCGCCGGGCCCCATTCATTTCGGAGCACGCCCTCGCCGATGTGCCGTGCACTGAGGGTGCCTTGGAATGGGCCTTGCTCATAAGTCGCGGTCAGGAAGATCCGTAAATCCGGAACACCCGTGTCGTCGGCCAATGCACCAGCATAATCAAAGGTTTGTGTTCCAGCTCGGATGGTGCGGTTAAACACATAATTTGTGAGCGCCCGGATCGACAAATTGGCGTCCCAGCCGTCCATCAAGTCACTCAGATTGACGCGATAGCTGACCTCTAAATCAATCCCGCGTGTTTTCTCTGACTGTACATTCACCGGCTGCACGATGATCTGCGTGATGGCTCCTGTGGCATCCCGGATCACAGCATTGCAAAGTTCCGCCTCTCCGGCGAAGCAGCGTGTCAGTGTGGTCGTCGCCGGCAGGACCGAAATCGCATCTTGAATCTGGATGTCGTAATAGTCGATCGAGGCACTGAAGCCCGAGAACCACGATGGTCTATAGACCGCGCCGATCGAGTAGGTGTCGGCCTCTTCAGGCTTAAGCGCAAGGTTGCCCCTAAGGACCGAGATGAACGGTCCAGTCACATTGCGGAAGGGATCCAATATCTGGCCTGTATTACTGCCGCCTGACTGGAACAGTTCGTTCAGGTTAGGGGCTCGGATATCTAGCGAGCGCGTGCCGCGAATCTTAAGTTCGGAGCTGACGTCCCACGTTGCGCCCACCTTCCAGGTGACCACCGAACCGCTCTCGCTGTAGTCGGTGACCCGAACCGCGCCGTTGAGAACCAAGCGATCAATCAGCGGCAGATCGTATAGGATTGGGGCGACGAACTCCAAGTAGCCTTCAGACACATCGACCTCTCCGCCAGATGGCTTGAAGTTTCCGGTCCACCAGCCATTGACGAGCGAAATAGGGTCTGCGTCCGCGTCGTATTTTGACTTCCTGTACTCGAGACCAGCGGCAACGGATACAGGCTCTCGCCAAGACGAAAATAGCTCTCCATTGACGTTAATGGCCGCGACATGCTGTGTAATGTCGACATTTTGAATGGCGGACCCCAGTACGTAGGCGCGCGCCTCAGGTGCGAATGAGCCAGACCCGAATATATTCAGTGGCACGCAGCCGTTGGTGGGGCTCGTCAATGTGGATCTACAAACAATTTGTCCGTTCGCAGGATTCCTGACCGCATCAATGGCCAAGTTATAGTTAGCGATATTGGCGTTGTTTATGGATCGATTGACAAACTGATTGTCGCCGTACTGATAATAGGCGTTCCAGCGCCAATCAGAGAACACGGTTCCATCAATGCCGACGGTTGTCCGAAAAAGCTTTGCAGTCAAATGAGTAACGGCAGAGCCTAGATCTTCGTTGATCCGACCCATGGTGAACGTGGCCTGGTTGGCCGCGATCAGCCTGGATCTTGTGGTGGGGTCCAGGAATGCATTGTCAGAGCGGATCGTGATGTTGCCGAATCGATTGTAGGCGACGTTCCGCGCGAATACGCTTTGGTCCGCATAGTTCGCCTCGGCGAAGACGCGAATGTCCGGACTGAGATCATAACCTATGCGTCCGAAAAGGTTGTAGAGCTTGACGTCGTTCTGGATTTGCAGGCGCCGGGCGCTATCCTCTGCGGTTCCACCGGCCGATTGAAGGCCTGACGTGAAACCGAAATTGAACGGGGCCGGTACGCCGCCGGGGCCGAACTGGGTTCCGCGCAGCGGGCCGGCCACGATGAGCCCGCCCTCTGTGGCGTTTGATATTCCGACATTCGGCAGGACGACGAGCCTCGGTTGGCCGTTCCCGGCCACGAACGCCGGATTGGCGATCACCTTGTGGCCCTGATACCAGCTCCGTGATCCGACAGGTCCGGCGACCCCCAAATTGATGTACTCGCCACTTAGGGCTAGGTGCCCGCGACCATCGGCGAACTGCCGGCCGAACGCTATCTCGACGTTGCGGCTCGGCGCATCACCCTCTTCGGATACACCGGCCTGAAGACTTCCTCGGACGCCCTGGAAGTCCTTGTTCAGCACAAAGTTCACCACCCCGGCGACCGCGTCGGAGCCCCATGCCGCAGAGGCGCCTCCAGTGACCACATCTACGCGTTGGACAAGAGCCGTCGGGATCAGGTTGATGTTGACCAGCCCGGTAATAGTCGATGGCGGCAGGCGGCGACCGTCGAGAAGGATGAGTGTTCGGGTCGGGCCGAGGGATCGCGTGTTGAGGTAGTTGCCGCCGGAGACAATCCCGTTCGCCCCAACGGAACTACGCGGCGTGACCGATCCTGAGAAGACCGGAAGCCGATTGACGTAGTCGGCGATACTTGCCGGCGCCAGCTTATTTATGTCCTCAATGGCCGCGACGGTCGTAGGTGTTGGCGCATCGAAGCCCTCGCGGACGATCCGAGTTCCCGTGACCTGCACTTCTGAGACTTCGGTCTCGGTCGCCGGTCGCGCAGCCTGCGCGTATGCGCCCTGAGCGATCAAGAGGGCCGACACACACGCGCCAGCCATGATATGCCCCCTGCGATTTCTCAGCGCTCGCGACATGTCTTCAGCACCCATTCGCCACCCTCGAATACGAAAAACTATGATTCATGCTACCGAACGCTACGCAGACCATTGTTCCGAGAAGCGGGCGGAATATGCCAGCTTTGTGAACGATATTCGCAGTTGCCCCGAAAATTGGCCCGGCATCCTTGCGTCCAGAACGCCTCCGAAATGAATATGATGGCGTTCGCTTGCGGGATCTCTCCACTGCGGCCCCTTGGAGGCTGCCCGGATTCGTCTGTCTGCCAGGGGCGCATTTCACGTTGAATACGATCATCGGTTAGGCAGCAATAGATCCATTTTTTCGCAAGTATCAACTAGCGATGCATCTTGTTTGATAGATTTAAGGCACATCAATGTTGTCGACCTCTGGACCCCTGGCATCAATGAAATGTTGTACCTTAGAATATTATCGAGCTGAGAAACGTCCCGACAAATTATACGCATAATATAATCTGCCTCACCGGCGGTCGTGAAACATTCTACGACTGCTGGATTTGACATTACTGACTTCTCGAATGAATCGCGTTTCGAAAAATCGATCATTATACTGACGTACGCCGTGAGTTTTAGGCCGATTAGTGCGGGATCTATGACGGCCCTGTAGTTCCTGATCACACCTGTCTCTTCGAGTGTTTGGACACGTGACCAGACGGACGTCTTTGACATGCCCGAAAGCTCTGCGAGGGTCGCGAACGACTGTCGCCCGTTCTTCTCGAGAGCGGCCAGCAATCCAAGGTCAACTCGATCCATCGCCAGCCCTCAAGAGCCGGCGCCGCTGCGCAGCGCCTGACGAGCCCCATTCAGAATGTTGGCTGCCAAAGCTGTCAATGGGCGGAACATCGTTTGGCGTTTGGTCCGAAAGTCGAACCGTTTTGGGAACAATGATCCGCCCGCTTCAGCGCAAAAATCGGGCATGGAAGATGATCGCGACCTATCGCCGGACCCTGCGGGGGCCAATCTGTCGTACTCGAGCTATTTGCGCCTCGACCAGCTGCTCGCCTGTCAGTCGCCACTCTCCCCCTCCCACGAAGAGCCACTTTTCATCGCGATCCATCAAACATCCGAGCTTTGGCTCAAATTGTGCCTCCATGAACTAGAGGCGGCGCGATCATCTCTAATGATCGACGAGGTACATTTAGCAAATAGAATGATATCGCGTGTATCAAAGATATTCGAACTGCTTAACAATAGCTGGGATGTACTAACAACGCTAACAGTTGTTGACTACGTTAAAATTAGACCGTACCTAGGTAATAGTTCGGGACTTCAATCTATACAATATAGACTTATCGAATCGATTATGGGTAATAAAAACATAGACGAACGGCACACAAATAAACTGAATCAGAATGAAAAGCACTCTTTGTTTGAGTCAATGTCTAAATCCACAATATACGATGAGTCACTAAAACTTTTAAGTCGACGTGGATTGTCTATTCCCAAAATCGTCTTAGATCGAGACCCATTTTACAATCATGAACCGTCTGAAGACGTAGAGTTAGCATGGAAAGCGGTTTATAAATCGTCTGACAAATATCGAGATTGTTATTTGATCGCCGAAACATTATCTGAACTGGAATATCGTGTACATTTGTGGCGCATAGGTCACCTGAAAACCATTGAACGTATTATCGGAAACAAGATGGGAACAGGAGGTACGTCCGGGGTGTCCTATCTTGCCAATGTGACAAAGCACGTTTTTTTTCCCGAGATTGCAAGCGTTAGGGGACTCTTGTGATGTCGGTCGCCGGCCGTCTTTGGGACATTTCGCAGGATCTTTCCGAGTCTACGCCAGTTTGGCCAGGCGATACGGCGTTCAGCGCCAAGCGGTCGTGGGCGATGGGGGCGGACAGTCCCGTCAATGTCTCCCAGTTCACGCTCTCGACCCATGCCGGAACGCACGCCGACGCGCCATTCCACTATGACCCTGTTGGGGCACGCGTGGGCGCTCTGGATCTTGCCCCCTACATTGGGCCCGCGCGCGTTGTCGACCTGCGTGGTCCGCACAGGCTGGTGACGGCAGAGATGATCGCAGCGGCGCTTACCCCGTCGGTGGAGAGAATCCTACTGAGGACCTACGATGCATTCCCGCGCAACTCGTGGAGTGCGGATTTCACCGCGATCTCGCCGGACGCTGTCGAACTGATGGCTGCGCACGGCGTTCGGCTCCTTGGGGTGGATGCGCCATCCCTCGACCCCCAGGACTCCAAGACGATGGATGCGCACCTGGCGGTCCGCGACGCCGACATACGTGTGCTGGAAGGGTTGATATTGGATCAGGTTCCGGCCGGCGACTATGAACTCATCGCTCTGCCCCTCAAACTCACCAATCTTGACGCCTCGCCCGTCAGGGCCGTGCTCCGGGAGTTCCGAGGCTAGGCGCGAGGATGTTGTCAGGTCTTGTTAGGCCACCTGCACCACGGCCATTCGGCCGTGATAAAACGTCTTCGCTGGCCCGCCATCCCGAGCCCAGTAACTCGTTCCGCTGGTTCGACTCGTGGCCTGAGGTGATCCAGATGGTGGTGATGCTGTACGTGCGTTTCCCGCTTTCACTGCGGAATGTCGAAGACCTAGCCTTCGAGCGCGGCATCGACATCTGCCACGAAACCGTGCGGCTTTGGATGAACCGGTTCGGCCCGATGTTCGCCTCGAAGATCCGCTCGCAGCGGGTCTAGACCATGCGCCAGAACACCCAATGGCGATGACATCTGGACGAGGTCTTCGTGCGCGCAACCGGCGAGCGCCGCAACCTCTGGCGCGCCGTCGATCACGAGGGCGAGGTGCTGGAGTCCTTTGTCACCACGACCCGCGACAAGACCGCGGCGCTGAAATTCATCAAGAAGGCGCTGAAACGTCACGGTCGGACGGGCGCCGTCGTGACCGATGGACTGCGGTCCTACCGCGCCGCGTTGAAGGCGATTGGCGCCATCAGCCGTCAGGAGATCGGACGTTGGTTGAACAACCGCGCTGAGAACTCCCACCTCCCCCTCCGACGACGGGAACGGGCCATGGGGCGCTTTAGCAGGATGAAGACGCTCCAGAAGTTCGCCGCCGTACACGGCACGGTCCAATACCACTTCAATCAGGAACGCCACCTCATCAGCCGAGACCTCTACCGCCAAAGACGCTCAGCCGCCCTGGCTGAGTGGCGCGCGGTCATGGGTTAGAGCAACCCCGGGGTCGGCGGGATTGCGCCAAACTGGAGACCGGTTGCAGTTGGACTGACAGCACCGCGCGGCAAGCTAGACCCACCGCCGTCGTAGCCAAATCACCGGTCCGCTGATCACCAGCAGGATTGCCAGGCCCGCAAACAGATCGTTCAGCCACTTGAATTGCTCGTGGAAGATAACGCCGGTATGGATATCGGCGAAAAACAGAAACAGCGTCGTTCCGGATACGGCATGCTTGAAGGGGATCTTCGCATCAGCATAGGGCGCGGCATGGTCGTCGGCGACGTAGATCGCCTTGCTGTTCTTGACCATCCAGCGGTCACCCTGGCGCGTGGCGCTGGTGAGGGATGTCGACGGTCCACTGAGTGGTTCCCACCTGTCCGTGCCGGCAATCTGAACGAGACTCTTGCCGCCCCCGCGGCCCACGAACACGCGATCGTCGACCCGGAAGATGTTGGCGCCGGCCATCCCAGATGGGTCGGGCAGCGACGGCTCTGTACGCCACGTCCGGCCATTGTCCCGCGACTCCAGAACGCCGAAACGCGACACGATGGAGAGTCGTCCAGCTTGATTGGGCCAGGCCACAATGCCGTCGATCTCGTGGTTCAGGGTGTGTCCCTGATAAGCCGGAGTCAGTGAAGCCCGTGAAACCTCCCAGCCCTTGGTTGCGTCGATGAAGCCGTAGATGTGATTGAGGGGAATAGCGGTTACGGCCAGGTAGAGGATCGGCAGCGCGGCGGCCAGGCCAACAAGGGGTCCATGCGACCGGAACAGCCACTTCAGGGCACCGCGACGCGCGCCGAGCGACAGTCCCATCGACTTTCCGTTTCGCTTGACCGCCCAGTAGGACAGTCCGGTGAGAGACAGGATAACCAGGCAAACGCCGCCGAAATCGTTCAACCAGATCGACGCCTCTCCGGCCAGCAGGCCGCGGCCAAAGTGTATCTCGCGGACAAAGGTATTGAACGCCACCGCCCCGCCCAGCCCTTCGACCCGGTCCCCGCGCACAATCGGCGTCACCGCGCCGGTCGCCTTTTCGATCGTCAGCAGTTCGGTGTGATCTCGTACGACCACGACGGTTCGGTCGTCGTGTCCGGGACTGATGGAGGTCAGATGATCGCCTCGCAGCGCAAGGGGCCGCGCCGTCGCGCCGGTCGGGTCCAGGGTCCATAGACCGTCATCGGTGGCAAGCATGACCCCGGCGAAGGTTGCTTTGGCCGTACCTGCGGTTCCGAAAAGTTGGGGCTGATGCTTGATGCCCAGGAATCCGACCTTGGTCCAGGTCTGCCCCCTGTCGGAACTCAGCCATGTGCCCCGTTCAGAACCGCCGACAATCGCCGTCGGTGTCGCCACGACATGGCGCATGACCGTGCCGGGAACCAGTCGATTGATCCGGTCGGAGGTCCAGCTTGTCGGAACACTGTTCTGACTCAGCCAGCGCCACTCGTGATGGTCCAGCAAGACGCCCGTGACGCCCAGAACCAGTAACCAGGCCGCCGCGACGAGCCCCGCGTACTTGTGGACGGTCCAGAAGATTCGATGGGTGTGGACGTCGACCATGACCTGCCGGGCCCCCGCAGTTGTCCGGACAACCTAGGGAGTCCGTTGAACCGATGTCAATCGAGCCTGTTTGGAGCCCCGGCAGGCTGATCAAACGGCGTGACTTGATTTGTCCGGACAATTCGGAGACAGTTCTGTGCAAGAAGCTGGCATGTCACGCATGCTCTCCGGGGAAAGATGATCATGAAAAAATCCATCGGTGCGTCGCTCGCGCTCCTGTTTCTCAGCGCCGCCACCTCGGCCTACGCCCAGACCGCGCCCGCCAGCGGCGCTGAGGCTGCCGACAGCACTGTCGATGAGATCCTGGTCACCGCCCGCAAGCGCGATGAGCGGCTGCAGGATGTCCCGCTGACGATTTCGGTGGTGAACGGCGACGCCATTGCGCGCGCCAACCTGGTCAATGTTTCCGACCTGGCCGCCCAGACGCCAGGGTTCTCGTTCCGACAGGGCTTCGGCCGCACCGGCGGCGGCGGCGGCGCGGGCGTGCGGCCCTCGGTGCGAGGCATGTCCTCGATCGTGGGTGCGCCCAATGCGGCCTTCTTCGTCGATGGAGTCTACGTCTCCGACAATATCTCCAGCTATCAGCTCGACAATCTTGAGCGCGTGGAAGTGATCAAGGGACCGCAGTCGGCCCTGTTCGGCCGCGGCACCTTCGCCGGCGCCATCAGCTATGTCACGCGCAAGCCGACCAATGAGGTGGCAGGCCGGGTCAGGGTGAACCTCGGTCAGTATGACAGCGGCGAGATTTCCGGCTTCATCTCCGGCCCGATCGTCAAGGACATGCTCCTCGTTGAATTGAACGCCCGCCACTATGAGTTCGGCGGCGACTATATCAACGCCGATAGCGGCAAGCGCGACCTTGGCGCCCAGCGCAGCAACAACTTTGGCGGGCGAGTGCTGTTCACGCCCTTTGAAAACCTCGAGATCGTGGGCACGCTGGGCTACAGCAAGGATCGCGATAAAGGCTATCTCTACAATTTCCAGGGCTCGGCCCTGAACAACTGCTTCCCGGCGCCACTGGTGACGCCGCAGGTGGGGCCATTCCCGCGGACAACGACCAATCGTCGCGGTTTCTATTGTGGCGAGGTGAAAACCCTCAAGAGCTACGCCTACAACAACGACGCCATCGAGGCGCTCGGCTACCACGGGCTTGATCGCGAATTCGTCCGCAGCAGCGTGTCGGTCAACTACGAAACCGACAACGGCTTCAGCCTGGCGTCGATCACGGCGTTCAATACGAACAAGAGCACGACCGGGCAGGACAATACCTTGCTCCCCAGCGCCAACCCCGCCTTCCTCATCGAACAGGTTCGCAACCGGGACTTCAGCCAGGAACTGCGGCTCATGTCGCCGCAAGACAAGAGAGTCCGCGGGCTGGTTGGCCTCTACTACTACAAGGAAAACAGAGGCGAAGGCTTCCAGGTCAGCAACACCAACACCAACGTGCGCCCCATCGACTATGCGGACGGTGTTCGAAGCCGTTCGGTGTTCGCGATGATCGAGGGCGACCTCACGGACTCGATAACCTTGAGCGCCGAGGGCCGCTATCAGAAAGAGAAGATCATCGGCTCAACCGGCGTGCTTGGCGCGCCGGGCCAGCCGGCGCCCCCGCCCATCGCCATACGGGAAGCAACATTTGATGCCTTCCTCCCCCGCGTTACCGCCAGCTGGCAGGTCAACCCTGACCTGACGCTGCACGTCTCGGCAGCCAAGGGCAACAAGCCCGGCGGGTTCAACGGCTACCCCGCCGACATCAGCGCTGCAGACGCCGCCTTCTTCAATTCCCAGGGATTCGATATCTTCGACGAAGAAACCGCCTGGAGCTATGAAGTTGGCGCCAAGGGCCGCATCGGGGGCTGGGTCAACTATTCGGTCGCGGCCTTCTATACGGACTGGAAGAAGCAGCAGCTTAGCCGCGGTGAAGCCTACACCCGTGTCGTGGGCACGCCGAACAGCGTGGTGATCATCCAGAACGCCGGCGAGTCCGAGATCAAAGGCTTTGAGTTCGATCTGTCCGGTCGACCCGTGGATTGGCTGTTCGTGCGCGCCGCCTACACCTACGTCGACGCGAAGTTCACCAAGTTCTTCGACGACACGACCCAGGAAATTTATGACACGGACGGTCGCGCGCCCTTCCTGCGAGGCGGTGTTCGCAATCCCCTGGACCTGGACTCCACCGATGGCGGTGATGTCAGCGGCAATCGCCTGCCCCAGACGCCGCAGCACCAGTTCGTTGTGACGGGCGAGATCAACAAGGCGATCAACGATGATCTGGAATTCACAGCCCGCGCCGACCTTTCCTATGAATCCAAGCGTTACAGCCAGGTCGATAATCTCAACTGGGCTGGCGACAGCTTCAACCTGAACGGCAGCGTCGGAATCCGCCGCGGCAACTGGGACTTTTCGGTGTTCGGTCGCAACCTGCTGGACGACAAGACGCCGCTTGTCGTCACGCGACTGCTTGACTTCAACAGGCTGCTGACCCGGGTAAACCCGCTGACCGGCGCCAACCAGACCACGTTCTTCCGCGACTTCTCCATCTCGGCGCCACGCAAGCGTCAGATCGGTGCGTCAGCCAGCTACAAGTTCTAGGATTATTCGAGCGGCCGGGCTTCGCCATCGCATTCGACGACAGCCCGGGCGGCGTGGAACCGCCGAGCCGACACAGTGGCCAGGTCACAACCTGGCCACTGTGTTCTGGCGTCAGCTTTTCTCCAGCTCGGTCAACTCATACCAGGTCTGCATATAGCCGCCGACGCCGCCCTGCAGCATGACCCCGTCGTTGTCATCGGTGATCCAGACGTCGTAAGGCGGATGGGCGCCGGCCATGCCGCTGGTCCCGTCATCGACGAACTGGAAGTGACGGGCCGCAAACGTCCCGGCGGCGACCGTGATCGTCTCGCGCTTGAGGAATACCACCCCGATGTTCACCTCGGCGATCATCGGCGGCGTGGCGCCGCGGTGATCCGGCGACGGAACCTTTACGCGGATGACGCGCACCTGGCCCGGCGTCGTCTCCAGACCAAGACCTGAAAGAAGATAGCCGTCTGCCACCACTGGATGCGTGCCCATGCCATCGATGGGTCCGTTGAGTTCCACGCGCTGTGAGAGCCGCCCGATGGACGGGCCGTAGGATTCACACTCCACGAAATCCGGCCCGAACCGGAACCACCCGGAACCCATGAACTGATCGCCCACGGTCAGCCTTACGTGGCAGTCCATCGGCTTGCCGTGCTCGTCCAGGGAATAGACGATGTCGCGCATTACGGAAGGATCCGGTTCCTCAATACAGCAATGAGCCCGCAGCGTGGTCTTGCCGTCCGAGTGATGGGTGAAGGTGAAGTGCTCAATGCCCCGTGGGCGGCCGAGCATCTCCGGCTTCCTCGATGTATACCGGATCGTTCCCCGGACGGTTCTGTGCAGCACGTTTCAGCCCTTCGACAATTTGTCCGAACAAATCCTATAGCGACCGTCGCCACAACCCCGGACGTCGTGTGGGCGGTTCGGAATCATCCCGCCGCCTTGTCGCGGATCGCATCCGCACTCGCCCAGATCTTGCCGCCCAGATAGAGGCCAATCGAGGCCGTCGCTTCCAGCACCTCCATCGTCGCGTACATGCCGCTTGAGACATAGGGATCGCCTGACATCAGGGCTCGCGCGTCGGCCTCGTCGACGGCGCGGACCAGGAAATAGGATCCGATCAACGGCTGCGCCCCGGGATCGCGAAGAGGACCCGCCAGCACATATCTTCGCCAGTTGACCTCCACATGGCGCAGATGGCCGTCCAACTCTTCAGCGCGGGTGACGGCCGACCCGGGGCCGTCGCGGCACACGATCAGATAGAGTGGGCTGTCGTAACGTTCGACAGTGGGGGGATGATCGTTGGCTGCCATGCGCCCCTCTTGCCAGCGCCGCCGAAGCCAGCGCAAATGATCTAATCTTATACCATTAAGGGGCACGGTGATGGCTGAGGGCAAGGGCTATTCTGAGTTCAGGACCGGCTGGCCGGTCGTGCTCGCCTCGATGCTCGGCATCGGGCTGGGCCTGTCGCCTGTGCCCTTCTACACCATCGGCATGCTGGCGCCGGAGCTGGCGCGAGAGTTCGGCTGGGCGTTCGGCGACATCATGGCGGGCCTGCCGATCATGACCTTCGCCGTGCTGGTGGCCAGCCCTGCGGTCGGATTTCTGGCCGACCGGGTCGGCGTGCGCCCTATCGCCCTGATCTCGGTCCTCCTGTTCGGTGTCAGCTTTATGGCCTTTGCCGCCAACCCTGGCGACATCCGCTTCTTCTATGCCAACTGGGCGATCATGGCCGTGCTGGGGGCCGGCACCCTCCCGATCACCTGGACGCGGGCGGTCAACAACCGGTTTGAGGACCGCAAGGGCTTCGCCCTCGGGCTTTCGCTTCTGGGAACGGGCGTCTTCGGCTTTCTGGTGAAGCCGTTCACCGCCTTCATGATCGACGCCTACGGCTGGCGAGCGGCCTATATGGCGGTCGGCGCCCTGCCCCTGATCCTGGCGCTCCCGGTGGCTTACTTCGCCTTCCATGATGTCGGGGAGCGCAATCAGAGCGCCGCAGACCGGCGTGAGAGCGATACGATTCGGGCGGCCGCGACGCCCGGACTCACATTCTCCGAGACACTTAGAAATTGGCGATTCTGGGTGCTGGCGATCGCCTTTGTGCCAATCAGCTTCGGCGTTGGCGGGCCAATCCCCAACATGGAGAACATCGTCAAGACGGCCGGTTTCTCAGGTCCCGATATCGTCAGCCTGGTGTCCCTGATCGGCTTGTCCGTGATCGCCGGGCGGGTGGTCGGAGGCTGGCTGATCGATCGCTTCTGGGCGCCCGGCATCGCATTCCTGATGATTTGCGCGCCAGCTCTGGCCTGCTGGATGTTCGCCCATGGGGACCTGACCTACGCCACAGCCGCCGGATCGATCATCCTAATCGGCTTCGCCGCCGGCGTGGAATACGACCTGATGGCGTTCCTGGTGGCGCGATATTTTGGTCTCAAGAGCTATGGCGCCATCTATGGCAGTCTCTACGGTTTCTTTGCCTTAGGGGCCGGGATCGGTCCGGTCGTGTTCGGCCGAGCGTTTGATGCAGACGGCAACTATGACAGCCCCCTGATGCTGTCAGCAGGACTGCTGGTGCTGGGCGCAGTATTGCTTCTGCTGTTGGGTCGCTATCGGACATTCGGGTCGCCCGACGAGAGCAAGACCGCCTAGGTTTCCAGCGCCGCCGCCGCGAGCCACCGGTCGTGGGCCTTCAACAGGCCGACCGCGCGCCGGTGGATTTCCGACGGATTCAGGGTCTCAAAGGGCGACCTGGCGTTGGCGGGCAGGCGCGTATGCCAGGGCGCATACAGGCGTTCCCAGCGCGCGATCCGCCAGGCGCGGACCAGATGTGCGCCATCCCACTCGGGCGTCAGCGAGACCGATCCGAAGCCGGCCGCGGGAGGTGAGCCATAGCCGGGACCGATCGAACGGCCCCCGTGCGCGCGGCCCCGGGCTTCGAGCGCCCTGGCGATATGTCCGCCCAGACCTGCGCCCTCGGCGGCGACATCGCCAAGGCCGAGCGCGTCCATCGCCGCCGCGACGGAATCGATCCAGTCCTGAAGATCCGTGATCGGCGACACCCAGCCTTCGGCGGAATCACCATGGCCTGGCAGATCGAGGGTGACGACCATCTCCCCGTCCTGGATCGGCGCGGACATCCCGCCCGCCGCATGCAGGCGCAGGATCGGTCGACCGGCGCCGGTTGATGCGCGCCAGGCCAGCGCCTCGTCGCCCACCACAGCAAACCCTCGGTCCGAAAGCGCCGGCGCCGGCGGGGCCGTCACGCCGGGATGCGCCGCCAGATGCTCTGCGCAGGCCGCGTGGATTTCCGGCAACCCCGCGAAAGCCCGTCCCCGACCTGCCATCTCCGGCCGATCCAGATGCTCACGCAGCACGTCGAACTCGGTTGTGGCGATCAGCGCCGGCGCAGCCAGCCTCGGCAACCAATCGGTCAGCCGGAAGTCAAAGGCCGCCTGATAGACCGCGCGATAGGCGTCGCCGGCATCCAGCAGGTCCATGCAATTTGCGTGAACGCCCTTCTTGGGCGACACCGGATAGCCCATCCGCGCCTGAGGCGTGGGCGAACTCCAGGGGAAGAACACCACCTGCTCTTCCATCCGCGCCCAGAGCCAGGCCATGTGCGAGCCGTCCCAGTTCGGTTTGAACACGGGCAGGTAGTTGGCGGTGAAGTCGGTGCGCTCAGCCTCGGTCCAGGCCGGCAACCCTTCAAGCGCCACAGCCGCGGTGCGGTCCGGATAGAGCCCCGCAAACGCGCAGGCTGTCGCGGCCCCGGTGTGGAAGCCGTAGAGCCCGACCCGTTTCAGCCCGAGAACATCCGCCAACCCCGCCAGGTGTCGCGCATAGTCGGCGCTCGCTGGCCTCTCGCCCGGCAAGGGGTCGGATCGGCCAGCGCCCGGCGTGTCCGGCGCAATGGCGCAGAGCCCCCGCGCCGCACAGGCTTCCGCGATCGCAATCACCGCACGCGATGATTGGGGCGATCCGTGCAGCACAAACACCGCCGGCCCCTCGCCGAACCGGCGATAAAGGACCTGACGCCCTTCGACGACAGCGACGTGGCGGGTCCCGCTCATGCCGCTAGGCTTCCGCCATCCGGACAAGCGCCTTGCCGCGATTCTCACCGCGCATCAGCCGGGCGAACTGGTCCGGCGCGCTCATCACGCCCTCGCTCACATCGTCCACCGAAACCAGCTTGCCCTCGGCGATCCAGGGCCGCGCCATCGCCACCCATTCGTCCCAGCGTGGATAGAAATCATAGACCACCAGGCCCAGCATGGCGGCGCGCTTGCCGATGATGATGCCCAAAGGCATCTGCGCGGGCGGCGCATCGGCGTGGTAGTGCTCGGCCATTCCGCAAAGCACAACGCGACCGTAGACCTGCAAACGCTGCAGGGCCGGCATCAGGATCGACAGCCCGACATTCTCGAAGTGCACCGTGGGTCCCGGAGCCGTTGCGGCGGCAAAGGACTCGATCCAGTCCGGTTGCCGGTAGTCGACCGCCGCATCGAATGCGTAGACGTCGGTGAGCACTGCACACTTTTCGGGGCCGCCCGCAAGACCAACGGTGCGCGCGCCCAGGATGCGGGCGATCTGGCCGGCTGTGCCGCCCACCGGCCCCGCCGCCGCATCAACGCTGAAGATGTCGCCCGCACCGACCTTGGCCAGTTGCGTCACGCCCGCCCAGGCGGTCAGGCCGGGCATACCGAGCACCCCCAGGTGCGCCGCGGCGGGAAGATCACAAGAGACCCGCCGGGTTTCGGCGGCGGACATCAGGCCGACCTCGGTCCAGCCCATCTCGCCGACCACGCGCTCGCCGACGACGTAGGCGGGGTCACCCGATGCGATCACCTCGCCGACGCTGAACCCCGGCAGGCTCTCACCAGGCGCAGGGGCCGGCTCGCCCATGTGACGACCGCGCAGGCGCGAGCCGATATAGGGATCCAGGGACTGATAGAGACTGCGGACCAGCAACTGTCCGGACGCCACCTGGGGCGTCGATCGCTCGACAACCTCGAAGTCATCCGCCACTGGCGTCGCGGCTGGCGCGCGCCGCAGGACGACTTCCCGAACCTTACTCATAGGGCGACCACCTCAACCCGCGTCCCGTCCGGAGCACGCAGCACGCCGGCGCGGCGACCGCCGTAAACTGGCCCGGATCTCGGCGCGGGCGGCATGATCCAGTCGCCAGGAACAGCGTCGATGTCCGGATGCAGCAGGGTTGTCATCGCGATCCCGGGCGGCAGGGCCTCGGGATCGCCAGGGCGCGTCGTCGCCGCTGCGGGATACTGGTCGAACTCCAGGAAGCAGTCGCGCTCGTGGATGCCGGTGGCAAGTCGGTGCCGGGTGTCGGCGGGCAGACCGAAGGCGTTGTTGATCATCGAGTAGATGATCTCCATCTTACGGCCGTGCTGGATGCCAAGGGTGTCACGGAACCAGCGGGCCGACGCCTCCATGTCCGAACAGGCCAGCACCAGGATGAACAGCTTGTCGATCAGACTGTCGGCGCGCGGCAGGTCATAGTCGGGAAGGTCCGAGCGGATCTGGGTCAAATAGACGATCTCGCTGTCGGGCCCGCGCACCTGCATCGGGAAGATCGCCGGCAGGCCGTCCAGCTGTTTGGGCGGACCGATGATCTCGAAGGGCGACGTCTCCATGCGGGCGTTCACCGCCAGGGTATCCTGGACGCAGATCTCGATCGCCGCCCAGCCGTAGGTCTGCAACGGGCGATAGTCGGCCGGAACGTCGCCTTCGACAAAGCGAATGAACACTTCGGCGCCGGAGGCTGGCTGCAACACTGCGAACCGACGGCTTGCGCTGGCCGGCGCGCCCCAGGCGGCGGCAAGCTCAGCAGCAACCACCCCGGTCTCGACCACGCTGTAGTCCAGCCATTTGGCATATCGGTCGGCGGCGGCGGTGACGTCTGGCGTGGTGAGCGTTGCAGCGCGCAGCAGCTTCATGGCTTGTCCTCAGGCGTGATCCGCGAAATGGTATAAACTTATACCATTTGCTGTCGAGAGGCTCTGCATGCCCGCCTACATGATCGTGACCGCCAAGCTAAAGGACCGCGACGCCTTCATCGCCGGCTATGGCAAGGCCGCCGCCGAACTGCTGCCGAAATTCGGCGGCCGCTATGTGCTCCGCGGCCCCGGCGCCATGCTGCTGGAAGGCGACTTTGGCGACGGGGCCTCGATGGTGATCTCCGAATGGCCCGACAAGGCCGCGGCGCTCGCCTTCTGGAACAGTCCGGAATACGCCGCGGTGCGAAAGCTCCGCGACGGGACCGCGGAGGTGCAAGTCCTGCTGATCGAGGCGCCGGCGATCACATAGGTCAGCCTGGCACAATCTCCGCCAAAGCGGATAACAGCGCCTCGACCTGCGCCTCCGTCCCCACCGTGATTCGCAGATGGTCAGAGATCCGCGGCTTTGCGAAGTGGCGGACGATCACGGCGCGGTCGCGCAAGGCTGCGGCAAGGACGGCCCCCTCCCGGCTCGGATGGCGCGCGAAGACGAAGTTGGCCGACGAGGGCAGGACCTCGAAACCCAGCGCGATCAGCCCCTGCTCCAGCCGCGTCCGCCCCTCGATCACCCGCGCCCGGCTCTGCTGGAACCAGGCCTCATCCTCCAGCGAGGCGATCGCCCCGGCCTGGGCCAGTCGGCCCAGTGGGTAGGAGTTGAAGCT
>NZ_JBILRO010000045.1:0-16788 GCF_044372605.1 Phenylobacterium sp. | reverse complement strand
AACCCCTCTGGCTTGTTGTGACCTCGCCACCGCCCGGCGCCCCCCACAAGGGACGCTGCGCTCAAAGCCCTTGTGGGGGGCGCCGGCCGTCGGCGCGAGACGGTCAACGAGCCGATGGGCTCCGCACCCCACTCCGAAAAGGGATTTCTCCCAATGCAACTTAAAGCCTTCTCTCCCGTAACTGGCGCCATGAGCAGCTTCGAGGCCCAGGCCCTGCTGCTCGACGACCCCCGAGTCCACCCTGCAGAAGACGCTCTCCAACAGCTCGGCCACGCCCTGATGAACGAAGTGCTCGACGTCTTCTCCGAGACTGCCCTGGAGGATTTTCAGTCGACCATCTGCGAGTGCCTGATCGGCGCCTTCCATTCCGCCGCCCAGCGCATCGAGCGTGAAGCCGACAAGGCCCGGGGTGATCTCAACCGCTTCGCCCGCGACTTCGACGGCTCCGAGATCGCCGACACCGAGATGCAGGCCGCCACCCAAAAGGCCCGCGCCGCCGATGTCGCCACCCTGGCCCTTGAGATGGTCCGAGACGCAGCGGCCGCCAGCTACACGACCTCGACCGGCGACGTCTGGAGCCCCTGGAAGGGTTCTGCGAAGGCTTCGCGCACCACGGCCGCCCAGATCGAGGCTCGTGAAGCCATCCGTTCCGCCAAGGCCCGCAAGCACTCCGCGGCCGACCCCGGCGCGATCATCGTGGCCTTCCGTGCAGCTCCCCAGGCCGATACCGCCGACGATGCGAACCGCATCTTCGACGCCCTGAACTGGGCTCTCGTCCAATGGCCGCAGATGGCGCTGGCCACGACGGGCGCCAAGGGCGGTGAGAAGATCGCCATCAAGTGGGCCAAGCAGAAGAACGTCACGCTGGTGCTCGCCAAGGCCGATTTCGACCGACACGGCCGCGCGGCGCCGTTCCGAGCCAACGACGAACTGATCGCCCTCGAACCGGTGTGCGTGCTCACTCTGACGAACACGCTCAATCTCGAGCGCGGCGCGGGTCTGCAACCCTTCGGGCCGGCTCTCAATCTCGGACAAAAGGCCGGCGACAAGGGCGTGCGCCACGTCGTCATCCGAACGCGGGCATAGGCAACCGCTTGCGGCGGCCTTCGTGCCGCCGCAGAGCATCAGCCACATACGGACAATTACGACAAAACGTCGCGTTTCGGACTTGGCGGCGCTGGTTGCCGAACCGGTTGTCGCGGGTCTTGATGACCTTCTCAACCGTCAGGTGCTCGCCCATCCCGGCATGAAAACCGTCCACGCCTGCGCCAAGGGCACACTCAAGGCGCCGCAGGGCTTCCACCTGATAGGACACCCAAAAACACCCGGTATCGACGGCGCGGTGGCGACCTGCCTGGATATGGAGATGTGCTCATGCAGGTCGGCTCCCTCCCCTCCCGTCGGTCTAAGGCAGGCTATACCAAGTGCCCCGGCCGACCCCGTGCTGCACGAGGTGGCGTCGCTCGACGAGCATCCGCAGATGCTCCTTCAAGGTGTTGCGGCTGGCGCCGGTCAGGGTGACCGCATCGCGTATGGTGACGCGGCCATGGTCGCGGACGTGATCGACGATCCGCAGGGCCAGCTCCGGTATGGCCGAGAGCAAGAGCTTCTCGCGCTCGACCTTGTTGGCCAGGCGGCGCATCTGCTGCTGCATCGCCCGCAGGAAGAACCGCAGCCAGGGCTGCCAGTCAGGCGCGTCAGAGCGGATCGTGCCCTGGGTCTGCCGAAGGGCGAGATAGTAGCCCTCCTTGCTTTGCTCGATGACGCTTTCGAGCGAGCTGTAAGGGACATAGGCATAGCCGGCCTGCAACAGGAGCAGCGTGGTCAGGACCCGGCTCAGACGTCCATTACCGTCCTGGAACGGATGGATCTCCAGGAAGACTACCACAAAGATCGCGACGACCAGAAGGGGGTGCAGAACCCGCTCCGTCCTGGTCTCGTTCAGCCAGGCGATCAGCTCCTCCATTCGACGGGGCGTATCAATGGGCGAGGCGGTCTCGAAGACGATGCCGACTTGCTTTCCGTTCGCGTCAAAGGCCGCGACGCTGCTGGGCGTGGTCTTGTAGGAGCCTCGATGCCAGGCGTCCTTCTCGCTGTGGACCAGCAGATCCCGATGTAGCTGGCGCACGTGATTTTCAGTGAAGGCGAGATCTTGCCAGGCGGCGAAGACCGTCTCCATCACCTCGGCATAGCCAGCGACCTCCTGCTCATCGCGCGTGTCGAAGGCCTTGATCTCAAGGTCCGCGAGCAGACGCTCCACGTCGCGGTCGGACAGGCGACTGCCTTCAATCCGGGTCGATGAGCCAATGCTCTCGATCGTGGCCACGCGCCGCAACGCCGACAATCGCTCGGGCGCCAGTGTGCCCAGTGCGCGCCACGCGCCTTTGAACTCATCGACTTCGGCGATGAGACCCAGCAACTCCGGCGTGATGGTGATCGAGGCGGTATTGATCATGCACCCGATAATTCACCCATAAACACCCAAAACGCCAGCCCCTCGTTGGTCAGCGTCTGGAAGGTCCGCGAGCAAGCGCCCAAGGCGCTGAGGGTGTCAGGGGTCTGGCTGTGGTGATCCGCATGTCGGCGCCAGCACCAAGCCGTCAGTCGTCTCCCGGGTTGGGCGCTGCGGGGCGAGCTCGTCCGCGATCAATCTCACGAACCTAGGACGGGACGGTCAGGGTCAAAGGCGACCTCGACTGAGCGAGGCGAACCCCTGCGGATCCTCCGACCTTCGCTGCGCTGCAGGCTGGCTTCCACCGGGATTCGGCCTTTGGCCCCTCCCTTTCACCCGCCCTGGGCGGTCGCGAGATCGCGGGAACGAGCCCGCAGATCCGGCAGCACAAGAGGGAGACGAAAGATGGTCAGCATGGGGATGGCTCAAGCGGTTTATCAACACGCCCACGACTTCTATGACACCGGCAGCTGGTATGTGGTCGCCGAATGCTGGGACCTTCTGGCCATCGCCGAGGAGCTTGACCGTCAGGAGGAGATCACCGCGATCCCCTTCGAGCTCGACGCGGCCGCCATCGCCCACTTCCACCAGATGATCCACTCCTGGACAGACAGCACGCGGCACTAGCCCAACTCGGCGCCGCGAGGCTGCGGGCTGTCGACCCTTGCTCAGACACACCCGGCGGAACAGGGGCCGAACGAAGTCCAAGCCCTGGTGCCAGGCGGGTCGGCGGCTACTCAGGCTTGGGGTTGGTGATTCGTTCCGCAGAGCGCGCTGGTCGGTGCTCAGCGAGGTCAGTTTTCATAGAAAGCCGATACAGATGCCGAGCCCGCGACGCCCGGCGACACGACGGGCGCGGCCATGCTGGTGGGAAGGGGTTCGTCGATCAATCACCGCATGATCGATGTTGACCCTTGTCTGCGAGGGTATCCAGCCGTTGTTCGGTGCGATGGTGTCGCTGCAGATCCCCTTCAGTGTCGGCGGATCCTGCGGCTGGCTGCCGTCTCGTCGCCAGAACCGACTTGGTTCTCTGGTCGGTCCTCGCCCTGGTCCCCCGGCGGCTACGCCCCCTCCCCTTCCCGCTTCAGGTGGACCGTGTGACGCGCGGTCCTGCTCTTGCCTTTGCCGAGGGAGGGTTTGGGCCGGTGTCCTTGATTGTGGTAGGTTCAGCTCGGTCTCCAGCGTCTTGAAGGAGCCCCGGGCCGGCTGCGGTCGGCGCGATCAATCTCCCCGCCCTTGCAGGTCGCGTGATCGCGGCAGGGACCGCGAGCCGCCGGGGCCCCTCTTGGCGGCAGATGGAGAAAGACGATGCTGAACAAGGTCCAACTCATCGGTTTTACCGGCGCCGAAGCGGAAATCCGCACCACGGCGGGCGGCAAGAAAGTCGCAACGCTGCGGGTCGCCACCAGCCGCTACACGAAGAAGGAAGGCACGCGGAAGGACTACACGACGTGGCACCAGGTCGAGATCTGGAACCAGGGCACGGTCGGTTGGCTCGAAAGCCGTGGCCTGCCGAAGGGCTCCAAGGTCTTCGTTGAAGGCGAGACGCGGCACGACCGCTACACCGACAAGGACGGCCAGGAACGCTTCTTCTCGAAGGTCGTGGTTGCCACGCCGCAGCACGAGCTGAAGTCCCTGGATCGGCCGGAAGCCAGCCCAACCGAAGATGACTAAGGGTCCCGCCCCGCCCGGTTCGCCGGGCGGGGCTTCGCCTAGGCATATAGCGGCGGCTGCTACGGCCACCGCCGTTCGGGGCTAGTCGCCCCTCTCCATTTTATTTTTGAAAACGCCCGCTGCGACCAGCAGCGGGATTTCTAGATTCTGTAGATTCTAATTCAGGGCATAATTAGACGCTTAATATCAACGGGGTATGGACATTTTCCTGACCGCCCGGGGGCAACCTCCTGACCGGCTGGGGGTCTCATCCTGACCGGCTGGGGGCTTTGACCTGACCTCGCGGGGTTATCCTGACCGCTTGGGGGCGCCGGCCAATCCGAGTGTTGTATCCTGACTTGTGATTTGATTCGAGGTCAGGAATGCTACCCCTGACTCGGAGCACGGAGGCGACAGTTGGTCAGCGCCAGGGACATTGCAAGGTTGGACGACGACGCTCAGGAAGCGCCGGGGCGCGCCATGCGCGTAGCCCATGCCCTCCAGTCGCGCGACGGTGATGAGTTCGCCAAGCCCGGAAACCTGGTCGAGGTGCGTTTCGTCAAGGGCCAGTCTCTCAGTCTGACAGCGGCCCGTCTACTCGCGTTGATGATCCTGACCGCCGGCGGCGACGCATGGGAGCCTATTGCGCACCGGATGCGCAAGGCTGACATCCGGCGCGGCCACAAGGGCAACGAGCGGATCTCCGACATGCTGGAGGAACTGCATCGCACGCTATTCGCTGTGGACGACCTGTCCTGGCGTGGGCGCAAAGCCACCAAGCGTTTCTCGCTGATCCAGTCGTCGCGGGAGGAGATCGACGACGATGGTACCGAGGCTGGTTGGATCGAGTGGGAGTTCACACCAGACGCCCGGCGGCTGATCCGCGAGTCCGAGACCTACGCGGTCCTGAACCGGCAGGCTGTGCTGGGCTTCCGGTCGACCTACGCACTGCGCCTATATGAATTGGGGGCGCTTCGTCTGCACCGGCGTCAGTCCAGCTGGCGCGGTGACATGACCGCCATCCGCGCCGCGTTCGGGATTGCGCCGGAACTCTATAAGGATTTCGCCCAACTGCGCCGCAAGGTGCTGACGAAGGCCAAGGCCGAGATCGACCATCTGGCGCATTTCACGGTCGATTGGCGCGAGATCCGCCGCGGCCGCGCGATCGCGGAAGTCGAATTCACGTTCCGGCCAAAGGCACCTCCGGCCCAGCTGACGGCGGCAGAAGGTGACGTCGCCGACGCGGCTCCGGCGGGACACCGCGTCCATCGGGTCATGCCGATCGCGACGTCCCCTGCCCTCCCCGCGCCTGTCCGGATTCCGGCAAAGCTAACAGGTCCGAGCGACACCGCAGTGCGGTTTCCCGACGGCAGCCTACACTACGGCGGCGAATTTTTTGGCGAGATCGCGCGGGTCCACGGCGGTGGCTGGTCGCGCGATCTGATCGCTGACGCCTATCGCAGTGAGATGGGTGGTCGCCTGGCCAACCTCACAGGCACCAAGCTGTTGAAGTCGTGGACTGGATTTTGCCAGGCGTTCGCAGCACGGCGTGGCCGCCCATGAGCCCGAAATTGCACCGGTGCAATTTCGGAGACGAGGGATCGATACGGGATTGGTGAACTCACGCTGGCCGATCCGGTGTGGAAGGGAAGGCGGCTAGGCCGACTGGCGTGACCTGCGGGAATTGCACCGGTGCAATTCGAGATAACCACGCCTCCGCGCGGTCAAGAAATGCCCCCAATCGGACAGGATGGGTCTGGCCGAAAATCTGGAATCGGGATTGAATTGGCTCTCGTATCGTTAACGCGCCCTTAACAATGCGCTTATAGCGTCCAGGCGGCCCCACTTTCGCTTTTCAGATGGTTGGGGTCGGTTTTTCGAAACCTGCCGGGAGGCTCCGAGGTCCCATGTCGAATATCGCTGAAGCACCCGCCCCCTCTCTAGCCGGACCGGTCTCGCAGCTGGCGCGCCGCGCCTCGGCAGTAGTTGAGAACCTGCGGGACGCCGCACGGGCGGCTCGGTCCGGCGAGCGCCGCGAACCGCTCTTCTCGATTAGCGAGGCGGCCGAGCTGGTCGGCCGAACTCCGGCGGCGATTCGTGATGCAGAGAAGGATGGCCGGCTTCCGGAGCCGCCGCGCACCGAAACCAATCGCCGAATAGGTTACACGCTGGCCCAGGTGAACGACATGCGCGGCGTGTTCGGCACGCGGCCGTGGCGCAAGCCTGAGGATCCCTGCGCGGTCATCGCCGTCCAGAATTTCAAGGGCGGGGTTGGCAAGTCCACCCTGTCAGTTCACCTCGCGCAGTACATGGCCATCCGGGGCTACCGGGTAGCGCTGATCGACTGCGACAGTCAGGCCTCCAGCACTACCCTGTTCGGTTACGTGCCGGACCTCGACCTGACCGAGGACCAGACGCTCTATCCGTTCCTGCGTGAAGACGACAAACGCTCGCTCGACTACGCGCTGCTCGACACCCACTTTGACGGTTTGAAGCTGATCCCCGCCAACCTGCACCTGTTCCAATCCGAGTATGAACTCGCTGCGCGGATGGCGCGGGGAGGCGGGCGGTTGCTCGACCGGCTGGCCCAGGGAATCGCCTCGATCGCCGACCAATTCGACGTCATCATCCTCGACCCACCGCCGGCGCTGGGCGCCATCTCCTTATCCGTGCTGCGGGCTGCAAACGCCCTGGTGATCCCGGTCCCGCCGACGGTGATGGACTTCTCATCGACCGCCGCGTTCCTCACCATGCTCGACGAGACGCTCAATCAGCTGGCGTCGCGCGACCTCGCTCCCGACCTCAACTTCGTTCGGATCGTTGCCTCCAAGGTCGATGAGAGCAAATCGATGCAGAAGGAGCTGCTTGCGCTCATGCGCCAGGTTTTCGGCTTGGCCATGATCCGCACGCCGATGAAGGATTCGGCCGAGATCGACAACGTCACCGCGCGGTTGATGACCGTCTATGAAATGAACGGCCCGATGACGAGTAAGGCGGTTCGCGACCGGTGCCTTACTTACCTCAACGGGGTCAACGAAGAGATCCTCCTCGACGTGCGCCAGACTTGGCCGAGCCACGTGGAACGCCTTCGCAAGGAGGGCCACGTATGACCGGTGAATTTGGAAATTGCACCGGTGCAATTCGAGCCGAAAGGGTGCGCTCATGAGCTCCAAGAACCGTTCCTTTGCTGCTGGATTGATGGGCTCGCTCGACGAGGCCGCACCCCTGCCGGAGGCTCCGACCCGCATGCCAGTCGGCATATTGGCCAGCCGCGAAAATCGGATGGCCGAGTTGGCTTCCGGCGCGGTCGTGGGCCGGGCGATCGAACAGGTCGATCCGGCCCGCTGTCGGCTCTGGATCGAGCATAATCGCGACTACGCTGCGCTTGACGAAACCCGCTGCGCGGACTTGATCGAGAGCTTCAAGGCCCAGGGCCGCCAAGAAGTCCCGGCGATCGTCCGGCGCGTTCGCGGCGTAGCGGACATCGACTTCGAGGTCATCTGCGGCGCGCGCCGGCATTGGACCGTGACATGGCTGCGCGCCCACAACTACACCGACTTCCGCTTCCTCGTTGAGGTTCGTGATCTCAACGACGAAGAGGCGTTCCGGATTTCCGACCTGGAGAACCGGGCCCGCGAAGACCTCAGCGATATTGAGCGTGCGCGAGACTACCTGAAGGCTCTCGACCGCCACTATGGCGGGAGCCAGAAGGACATGGCCAGTCGGCTCAACGTGTCGGAAGCTTGGCTCAGCCGTTACCTCGACCTGGCTCGACTGTCCGTCGACCTCGTAGCCGCGTTCGACGATCCGCACGAGCTGAAGATCAAGCACGTCACACTGTTGAAACCGCTGCTCAAGCCGGCCGACCGCGCGGCCCGGGTGTTGGCGGAAGCGGCAGCGATCGCCCAGCAGAAAGGGGCGGGGGCTCCCCTGAAACCGCAGGACGTCATTCGCCGCCTCGCGGCGGCTGCCGACGCCCCCAAGCGGTCAGGGTCCCCCAAGAAGTCAGGAAAGGCTCCGATCGAGGTCGTCTCGTCGCCGAGCGGCCAGCCGCTTTTCCGGGTCGAGCCCAAGGGCAAGAAGGAGGTCAATGTCACCCTTCTCCTCCAGGCTGGCGGAAGCCGGGCGGAAGCCGAACACGCGTTCGGAGTCCTCCTGGCCCGGTTTTGGCTGCAGAGCGGCGCTGAGGCCGTATAGTTCGCCATAGAAAGCGAAGATTACAGATTATATGTATCTTTCTTCATGCGGTGAGAACTAAAAACCATCATGCCCCGGCAGCGCTCCGCACCGTTCTTCAGCGACGCCCCGGTCTTTGACCGCGCCGAATACGCCCGCGCGATCGGTCGCGCTCCCACCGACAAGGTGGTGAGCAGCATGCTGGCCCAACACCTTAAGGCCGGCAACATCCGCCGCATTGCACGCGGCGTGTTCGCCTCTGTGCCCAAGCACGCCGACGCCGAAACCTGGTCGGTCGACCGCTTTCTCGCGGCCTCGCGGCTGCGGCCTGGCGGCGTGGTCGCCTACCATTCCGCGCTCGAGCTACATGGCTATGCTTACTCGGAGAGCTTCGACCTGCAGGTCGTGGCGCCGGGCCAGCCCGGCCTGCTGGCCGCCGAGGGCTTCAGCTGCCGGTTCATCAAGGCGCCGGCACCCTACGGCGACGCCGATCTCACCACGGTCGACCGCCTCGGACAGCCGGTTCGGGCAACCGCCCTCGAATGCACTGTCGCAGACCTTTTCGATCGCCCCGATCTCGCTGGGGGCGCCGACGAATTGATCAACTCGCTCGACCTGGTCGGCCGACTCGATCCGAATCGACTGATTGACCGCCTCGCTTCGCTAGGGAACGCCACGGCGGCCGGCGCGGCTGGCTGGTGGCTGCAACGCCGCCAGGAGCAACTCGGGACGCCTGCGGGCGCCCTGGACCGCCTGGAGACGTTGGCACCCAAGCAGAACCGCTACGCCCTGGGAGCCACCGCCGGCGCCAGCCGGTTGGCGCCCAGGTGGCGGGTGATCCTTCCAGAGGCGGTCCTCGACGCTAGCTTTGAAGGCTTGGCGTGACGGCACCGTCGACTCAGACCCTGCAGCGTCTCGCCAACGAGACCGGCCTGCAGGCCGGTTCGCTCGAGAAGGTCTTGCGCCTTCTCGACGTGCTGCAGGAGATCGCCCGCGACCCAGTCCTGGCGGACCGCTTGGTCCTGAAGGGTGGGACGGCGCTGAATGTCTTCCACCTCGCGCTGGATCGGCTGTCGGTTGACATCGACCTCAACTATGTCGGCGCGTTGGACCGCGCCGACATGGAGGCCGATCGGCCCGAGGTCGATGCTGCCCTGAACCGGCTTTTGACCGCCCAGGGCTACGCCATCCGGCGTCAGCCCGACGACCATGCCGGGGGCAAATGGATCGGCCGGTTCGCCTCGGCCATGGGCGGCGGCGGCTCGCTCGAGGTGGACATCAACTACATGTCCCGCCAGCCGCTCTTCGGCGCAGTCAAGATGGACTCCGTCGATCTAGGCGGCGTCCGCGCCTCAGGCGTTGCGGTTCTGGACCTGCACGAAGTGGTGGCCGGCAAACTCGTCGCCCTGATCGACCGGAACGCCGCGCGTGATCTCTTCGACGCTCGCCGGATCCTCGACATCGACGGGTTGGACTGGGCGAAGATCAAAGCGGCGGTGCTCGCCTACGGCGCCGCCGGGCGGCGCGACTGGCGACTGGCGTCCGTGGACGCCATCGGCGGCGATCCGCGCGAATTACGCCAGAAGCTCGCCATCTGCCTGCCCCAGAACCGTTTCGTCGCCGCAGGCGGTCCAGAGGCCTGGATCGCTCAAACCGTCGCCGAGTGTCGGGCGCGGCTCGCGCCGCTCTTTGAGCTCAATTCGGGGGAGGCGGCGTTTCTCGACAACATCCTCGATCGCGGCGAAATCGACCCTGTCGGGCTCGACGTCGCCCCGCACATCCAGGCTCGCATCGCGACTATGCCCATGCTGGCCTGGAAGTGTCAGAATGTGCGAGCCCATCGCAGCAAGCCCGGCTAGTTCACTCGCAGCTCCTGCAATCCCGCCAACGTGACAGGGCCCTATCGTCACGCCATCGAGACCGTAGATGGCGGCGTAACCCAGAGGACGCCTTGAGGCTCGAAGGCCGGCCAATTGGCAACTTCTGCAAATCGTCGGGGTATCAGTGACCTGCCGGGGAGCCCTTGAGGGCGTCCGAAGCCCACAAACACCGGGCATGAGCCACATCTTGGCCTGAAGCGCTGACCAGCCTGTGGCTCGGTTGCGAGCGCGAAGGCAAGGCCAAGTCAGCATGAGAAAATCGACTGTCCGCCCAACGAGGGGGCTGACCCCCGGCTTGGCGGCGTGGGCGATCCTTCCTGTCGCCGCCGCGGCGGTCCTCGGCGCCAGCCTGCCGCAGCCGGCGCTCCTCTGGAACCGCAGTCCAAGCGAGCCTTTGGGGCTCTATGCCCGCACCCTGGGGCATCCCGCCCGTGGCGCGATTATCGCTTTTCAGGCGCCCGCGCCGGCCTTTCCCTACGCCGATGGGCAGATGGACTACCTGCGCCGAATTCCGATCCTGAAGGCGATTGCGGCAGGGGAGGGTGATCACGTCTGCACCGATGGCGGGACGCTGACGATCAACGGGATCCGTCGCGCGCCGGTGCTCTCCCATGACAGCCGGGGTGTGGGTTTGCCCCGTTGGGTCGGTTGCCGCGCGCTGGCGCGCGGCGAGTTCTTCGTGTTCTCGACACGCATCCCGAACAGCTTCGACAGCCGCTATTTCGGGCCGGTGACGACGCGCGAGATCCTCGGCGTCTTTCGGCCGCTGAGCCCCTCAATTCACTCCTCTGGACACCGATGATGGATCCTGCGGCCCTTGCTGCTCTTTGCGCCCTCCTGGCCCGGGGCGAGACGGCTCAGCCCGTCCCAACCGGCGTGAATTGCCCAGGGGTGTATGCCCCTGCCGCGCCACTCGCCGGAGCCACTCCGCCTGCCCGGTCCCTGGCCACGCTGGTCTCCTCGCCCGAGGCCCGGGAGGCCATCGCGCGGGTCGCCTATGCCGAGGCCGCGAACCAGGGCGACAGTGGCCTGGCGGGCGTCGTCTACACGATCATCAATCGCCTCGCCGATGGCCGCTGGGGCGGGTCGGTCGAGGCGGTCGTCAACGCCCGGCGGCAGTTCGAGCCGGTGATGCGTGCGGGGGGAAGCTGGCGCAGCCTGCCCACGGTCTCGGAGGCCCGGCAGGCGCGGATCGACACCATCATCAACCTGGCCCTGGAGGGCCGGCTACCCGATCCGACCAATGGCGCCAGGTTCTTCCAGAATCCGCAGATCGTGGCCGGCCGTGCGGCCCGCGGCGAGGTCTCGGCCGGCCTGGTGAACTTCGGTGGCGCTCCGCCTTCGGCGGTGATCGGCGCGCATAGCTTCTATGTGGAAGCGGGCAGGGGAGGGGGCCGGGCGCCTGGCGCCGGCCGATCGGTCGCAGCGCCTCGTGGCCGTGCGGCATCCGACCCTTGGCAGTCCGCCGGCGGCGCGATCTTCGCGGGCGAGAACCGGGCCCTCGTGGCGCCTGCCGCCGCCGCCGTGGCGGCGCCTACGGAGACCCCGGACGGGGCAGGCGAGGGCGGTGATCGGCGGCCTCAACCGGCCGACGGCGCCCATGCGATCTTCGTTCGCCAGGACGGGACAGTGACCGCGTGGCGGCAGTGATCATGCTGCCTGCCAGGAGCCATCGAGGTCGGCATAGTCCGCATCGACATCGCTGGGCCGGAAGGTCGTGACCGGCTCGTCGGCCATCGCCGATTGCGCCATCAGATCGAAGTCTGGAAGGGCCTCACCTTCGGCCTGGAGGGCGCTCTCTGGGCTCTCTTCAACGTCGCCTCCGGGGCGCAGCGAGAGCGGCACA
Source organism: Phenylobacterium sp. (assembly GCF_044372605.1). GTDB lineage: Bacteria > Pseudomonadota > Alphaproteobacteria > Caulobacterales > Caulobacteraceae > Phenylobacterium. Next base: position 4,781 of record NZ_JBILRO010000045.1, on the reverse strand, counting down.
TTGCCCAGCAGCTCGCGCACGGTGAGGCGGTCGCGGATGCCCTCGACGCGGCGGTCGATGATGTCGACCAGGCGTGCGAGGAGCTCGGCGTCACCGGCCAGGAGATCGTCGCCGGCCTCGGCCAATAGCGCGCCGCCGATGATGATCTTGGCGCGGGTTTCCCGCTTGCGCTGGTTGATCGACCACAAGGCTTCGAGCCGTTCGACACGGGCCTTGAGCACCAGGAAACGCTGCTCGTCGTCCGCGATATCTTTGAGCGGCGTGGCGTGGCGGCGGCGATGCACGCCGTCATGGCCGGCATCGCGAAGCGCGCTTTCCAGCTCGTCCAATCGGAGCTTCAGCGCGTCTTCTTCAGAGACCCGCCGACCCTGCTCGCGGTCCTCCGACCGGGCGATCCAAAGCTCGCGACGTTGCTCCTTCTGCGCCTCGGTTCGCGGACGATATTTCGACGGGCGAGTGTTTCTTCGACGCTTATCGACCGTGGTCATGGCGAACACCGTAGTTGTCGTAAAAGCCCCCAACGGGCGAAAACTATCAATAATGCCCGTCATGGTCGATCCATGGCAGAACAGTAATTACGGACAATGGCGCATATACGGGTTGGTTGGGCTACGCCCACCAACCCTGCGGCCAGGCTCCGCCCGGCACCCTCAAGCTCCCCGACGGCCTGCCCGGCCTTGGAGCCTTGAGCCAAGGGCGCAGCCCTTAGCGATCCAGCCGGCAGGGCCGGCCAAGGGGAGGGAAGAGATGGCGTCGTTCCTTTGCCAGGTGCAGACAATCCAGCGTTCAGCGGGTCGCTCGGTTGTGGCCGCCGCGGCTTACCGGTCAGGCGACCGGCTGGTGGATGAGCGCCTGGCGATGGAGTTCGACTTTGCCGCCAAGGACGGCATCGAGCACGCGGAGATCCTGGCGCCCGCCGGTGCGCCTCCAGCCTTCCGGTACCGCGAGGTGCTGTGGAATGCGGCCGAGGCGCAGGAGTCGCGGAAGGACGCCGTGCCGGCCCGGGAGTTGCTCCTGGCCCTGCCGCACGAACTGACCTTCGAGCAGCGGCGCGACCTCGTCCGGGCCTTCGTTTCAGAGCATCTGGTGGGGCAGGGGATGATCGCCGATGTGGCGATGCACCGGCCTGGCAAAGAGGGCGATCAGCGCAATTTCCACGCCCATGTGCTGGTCACGACGCGTGTCGTCGGACCCGCGGGGTTCGGGCGAAAGCCGCCGGAATGGTGGAGCCCGCAGGCGGTGGTCAAGTGGCGCGCGGCGTGGGCCGAAACGCAGAACCAGCACCTGCGTCGACACCTTGGCCCAGACGCCCCGCAGGTCTCGCATCTGTCCCTCGCTGAGCGGGGCCTGGATCGCGAGCCGGGTGTCCACCTTGGACCCACGGCTTCGGCCTTGGAGCGCAAGAACATCGCCTCTGAACGGGGCGAGCAGAACCGCGACACGGCGGCCCACAACCGCAAGCGGGCTGAACTTCGGCGGGACTTTCAGGAGACCGCCGATCGGCTTGTTGAAGCCGTGCCCCTGATCTCGGTTCCGGTCGCCAAGCTGGTCAAGGAAGCTGAGCAGATGCGGGTGCGCATGGTCGCCGAGCGCGATGGCTGGGCGGCTGAGCGGGCAAGCTTGGGCGGGCCGAAGATCGAGACCGCCGGCCAGATCGAACGGGCGCTGACGGCGGAGGCGGCGCGTGAGCGCGCGCTCGCCAAGGCGCGGCTCGCCCGTGTCGAAGGGCGCGTCGCCGGGGTGCGGTCCAAGCGGTTGAACCTGGTCCAATGGGTGCGCAATCCCGCCCGGATGATCTGGGCGAAACACGCCGAACTGAACGCCATTGCCCGGGCGCGCTCGGCGCTCCGGCGGGCTGACCTCCAGCTTGAGGTTCGTGCGTCCTGGGCACGTTCGCCGCAGGGCCAGGCCTATGTGGCAGCGCGCCGGGGACCGCAGCTCGAGACCGCGGCGGACGTCGCTCGTCGCAAGCGGACTCTGGAGCGGAAAGTCAAACGTGCGGACAAGCGGATCGCCGGCGCCACCCGGACCTTCAACGACCTGCGGGTCGCCCAGGCGCTGGGGCAGGGCGAGCTTCGTGTGCCGGCCAAGGTCCCCGACGAAACCCGTTTCATCCGCGACATCGGCGGGCCTGCGCGGGAGGCGGTGATGCGCTTCCCGGCGCCGGCGCGCCAACAGGCCGTTGAGCGGCTCAACCGAGGACTGGGGCGCGTCATCGGACGTGGCTTCATTCCGGGCTCTTAGGGCAGGAGAGGGACGATGAACGGCTGGGCGCGCGCCTCGATCATCCTGCCGTTGGCGGCCTTGTCGATCCTTCTCGGCCTGACGCTGGCCACTCAGATGGTGGCGCAGACCTACGGTTATCCGCGCGAATTTGGGGCGGGCGCCTTCGACCTCGGGACAGTGCGGGTCTATGCGCCCTGGTCGTTCGTCGGCTGGTACATGCGCTTCCAACCGAGCTACCCGAAGCCGTTCGATCTGGCGGGCCTGGCTGCCCTGGCCGTCGCGATGGGGCCGGTGATGTTGGCGGCGCTGCTGACCCGCCGATCGCAGCGCGAGCCCAAGGCCTTTGGCCGGGACGCCTGGGCCGACGTCGATGACGTGCGGCGGGCCAAACTCTTTGGCCCGGGCCGACAAACCAGCGGTCAGATCAGCGGCCGGGTGCTCGGCCGTTTCAATGGCCGATACCTGACCTATGGCGGGATCGAGCACGCCATCATCGTGGGGGCGTCGCGGAGCGGGAAGGGGGCCGGGCATGTGGTCCCGACCCTGATCGCCTGGCCGCACAGCGCCTTCATCTATGATCGCAAGGGCGAGCTTTGGCACATCACCGCCGATCACCGGAAGACGTTCAGCCACGTCTTCTATTTTTCGCCGACCGACCCGAACACTGTTCGCTGGAATCCGCTGTTCGAGGTCCGCAAGGGGCCGATGGAGATCGCCGATATCCAGAACGTGGTCGGGATCTTGGTCGATCCGTTGGGCCGCAAGGCCGGCGATCTGAACTTCTGGGATCAGAGTGCGACTGACTTCTTCACCGCGATCATCCTGCACGTCCTCTACAGCGAGGAGGACACCAAGAAGAACCTGGCCCAGGTCCGCCGGCTGCTGATCAACATAGAACCGACCCTGCACGCGATGATGAACACCCAGCACCGCTGGCGGCCGGACTATCATGCGGCGGACGGGCTCGCGCGCGACGCCGAGGGTGCGCCGATCGCGGAGATCCACCCCGAAGTCCTGCTGGGGGCGACGGCGCTCTCGACCATGGACGAGCGCGTGAAATCCAATGTGCTGGCCACCTGCCGGGCGTCACTGTCGCTGTGGGCGGATCCGTTGGTGGAGTACGCGACCAGCTGGTCGGACTTCTCCATCGGCGACCTCGTCTGTTCCGAGGCGCCGGTGTCCTTCTACATCATCACGCCGCAGGCCCACGCCGACCGCCTGGCGTTCCTGGTGCGGGTGTTCACGCGCCAGACCATCAACAGCCTGATGGAGCACGAGCATTTCGACAGCCGCCGCCGGCGTAAGCTCCACCGGCTCCTGCTGCTGCTCGACGAGTTCCCGAAGCTTGGCAGTCTCCCCTTCCTGGAAAACGCGATGGGCGAGATGGCCGGCTATGGGATCACCGCCCACCTGATCTGCCAGAGCTTCAACGACGTCTTCTCCAAGTACGGGGACAAGACGCCGCTGTTCGACAACATGCACATCACGGCCTGCTTCGCGACCTCGGAGCCCACCAGCATCGACAAGGTGACGCGCCGGGCGGGCAAGGCGCTGGAGATGCGCGAGAGCTACAGCGATCCGCGTAGCCTGTTCGGGCGCGCGAACCGTTCGACCTCCCAGTCCGAGCAGCAGCGCTACATCCTCTCCGAGGAGGACGTGCGCGGCTTGGACGACAGGAAGCAGTTCCTGTTCGTCAACAACACCAAGCCGATCCTGGCCGACAAGATTCGCTACTACGAGGAGCCGTTCTTCAAGGCGCGGACCGGGGACTACTTCAACGGCGTGCCCGCGGCCTATGAGCAGCGCCCAGAGGCCGCCGACCTGCCTGGGCGGGCTTCGATCGACTGGAAGGGTGTGCGGGCCGTAGTGGCGGCTCCTGAGAGCTTTGCGGGCGTCTCGCCGCCCCGAGCACGCTCCGGCGCAGGCAAGGGCGCCGCGGACGCGCCAGAGGGCCACCTGACCGAGGATTACCTGGCGCCCCAGCCGATCACCGCCCTGCGGCCCGACGATGACGACGGGAGCCTGTAGTGGACCCTTCGCCCCCTTCCAACCCAAGTCCGTGGAGAGCACCATGTCGCAGCACCATCCTGTCGTAACCGACCGCAAGGTTGCTGCCCTGCGCCAGGCGATGGGCCCGGTCATCGCCGGGGCCCTTGCCGAGCGACTGGTCGTCGAGGTGATGGTCAATCCCGACGGCAAGATCTGGGTGGACCGGATCGGGGAGGGGAGATCGTGGACCGGAGAGCACCTTGCCGCAGCTGACGCCGACCGCATCCTGCGCCTGCTGGCCGACCACGCCGGCGAGGTGGTCACCCGTGATCACCCGAGGGTCAGCGCGACCTTGCCGCTGACCGGGGAGCGCTTCCAGGGCGCTTTCATGCCCGTGGTCTCCAGCCCGGCCTTCGCGATCCGCAAGCGGCCGGAGGTGGTGTTTACCCTCGACGAGTATGTCGCCGGCGGGATGATGAGCGAGGGTCAGGCCGCGATCATCCGGGCGGCGGCGGTCGCGCGGCAGAACATGCTGATCGTCGGCGGCACCGGATCGGGCAAGACGA
>NZ_JBILRO010000311.1:0-3284 GCF_044372605.1 Phenylobacterium sp. | reverse complement strand
CGGGCCGGCGCATCTGGGACTTCATCTCGCGCTTCTGACGGGCGTCTGCCTTGGCCTGCGCCTTGCGGGCCTTGCGCTCTTCGCGGCGAAGCTGGTTCATCAGCTCCTCGTCATTCTCGATGGCCGCGCGGGCCTCAGCTTCAGCCTGTTCCTTGGCGAGGCGCGCGGCTTCCTTCTCGGCTGCCCGTTTGGCCCGGACTTCCTCGAGTTCGCGAGCTTTGCGAGCCTCGCGGGTCTCGAGCACTTCGGCGACGACGGTGGGCTTGGGTTTGAACTTCTCGAGCAGGGCCTTGCGGGCCTCGGCCTGTGCGGCCAGTCGTTCGGAGAATCCCGGAAGGACTTTGTTTTCGCGCATCTATCTCTTGTTCGGTTGGGGTGTTCCGGCGCCGGAGTAAACATCCGGCCGCCGGGATGGTTGAGTCAGATCAGCCGACGATATCGGCCTCGGTGAAGAACTGTACCATTTCAAGTTTTGCGTTTTCGAGACTGTCCGAGCCATGCACGGAGTTCTCGCCGACGCTCTCCGCATAGAGCTTGCGGATCGTGCCCTCGGCCGCCTGGGCGGGGTTGGTGGCGCCCATAACTTCCCGATAGCGGGCCACGGCGTTCTCGCCTTCGAGAACCTGCACCACCACCGGTGCGGACATCATGAATTCCACCAATTCGCCGAAGAACGGGCGCTCCTTGTGGACCTCATAGAACTTTTCGGCCTGGGCCTTGGACATCCGGATGCGGCGCTGAGCGACAATACGCAGTCCGGCGTCCTCGATCACCGTGTTGACCTTGCCGGTCAGGTTGCGCCGCGTGGCGTCCGGCTTGATGATCGAGAAGGTGCGTTCGGTCATGGGCTCCGAGGGGGCTCTGGATTGGGGGAGGACGCGGAAAGGCTTCCGCGCGGTGGCGGCGTCTATATCGCCAAGATCGGCTCGGAGGCAAGACACCGCATGCTCATGACGTGGAGCGAAACGTCTGCTAGTAGCCGCCGCCGAACGGAAACCCCCATGCTCCAGATCAACGACCTTGTCCTCGACGCCTGGGGGCGCCGCTTCTTCGACCAGGCATCCGTCACCCTGCCCCGCGACGCCAAGGTTGGTCTCGTTGGCCGCAACGGCGTGGGCAAGTCCACTCTGTTCAAGGTGATCTTGGGTCAGTTGACCGCAGGGTCCGGCGAGATCGGGATGCCCAAGGCTGCCCGGATCGGATCGGTAGACCAGGAGCATCCGGCCACCCCGGTCACCCTGCTGGATACGGTCCTCGAGGCCGACGTCGAACGCGCCGACCTGCTGGCCCGCCTTGAGAGCGCGCCACCTGAAGACCTGGGCGACATCTACGACCGTCTGATCGACATTGACGCCGACAGGGCCCCGTCACGCGCTTCCGAAATCCTGGCGGGTCTGGGGTTCTCCCAGGCCGACCTCGCCCGGCCCATGTCTGAATTCTCCGGCGGCTGGCGCATGCGGGTGGCGCTGGCGGCCAGCCTGTTCGCGGCACCGGACCTGCTGCTGCTGGACGAGCCGACCAACTACCTCGATCTGGAAGGCGCGCTTTGGCTTGAAGCGCGTCTGAAGAAGTATCCGCACACCGCGATCGTCATCAGCCACGACCGCGAACTGCTCAACAACTCGGTCGACCACATCCTGCACCTAAAGGATGGCAAGCTCGACCTCTATCCCGGCGGGTACGACAACTTCGAGCATCAACTCTCCGAGAAGATGCGCCTGCAGGAAGCTTCCCGGGTCAAGATCGAGGCGCGCCGCGAGCATCTGCAATCCTTCGTGGACCGATTCCGCGCCAAGGCCTCCAAGGCCACCCAGGCGCAATCGCGACTGAAGATGATCGCCAAACTGCCACCGGTTTCAGCTGTGATCGAGGAGCGCGTCGCGCCCTTCGTACTGCCGTCGCCGGAACGCCCCCTGCCCCCGCCGCTACTGCGCCTGGAGGGCGCCACAGTCGGTTATGGCGGCCCGCCGATCCTGCGTCGGCTCGACCTGCGTCTCGACATCGATGACCGGATCGGCCTTCTGGGCGTCAACGGCGCCGGCAAATCGACCTTCGCAAAACTGGTCGCAGGCGCATTGACCGTTCAGTCTGGAAAACTGCACCGCAGTTCGCGGTTGCGAGTGGGGTGGTTTCACCAGCACCAGATCGAGGCCATGGACCCGACCGACACGCCGCTGGAGATCATCCGGAGGGCGCTACCGGAGGAAAGTGAAGCCAAGCGCCGGTCCCGGCTGGCGCAGTTCGGTCTGACCTACGACAAGGTGGAAACCACGGTCGCCAATCTGTCGGGCGGTGAGCGTGCGCGGCTGCTCCTGAACCTGGTGGCCATGGAAGCTCCGCACCTCCTGATCCTGGACGAGCCGACCAACCATCTGGATATCGACAGTCGCCGCGCGTTGCTGGACGCCCTGAATGACTATGAGGGCGCGGTGATCCTTATCACTCACGACCGGTCGCTCATGGAACTTGTGGCCGACCGTCTGTGGCTGGCCGCCGACGGGGGGATCGAACCCTTCGACGGCGACATGGCCGACTATGCGGCCTTCGTCCTGGATCGCGCCAGACAGGCAGGCCGCAGTCCGACCCAGGTCAAGGCAGAACCGGAGCCGGTCGCACCGGCTCCGGCGCCGGCCAAGGCAAAGGTTCCCACCGGATCCGCGCGTCGCCGTGCCGAAACCGCTGAAGCGGCTCTGGCAAAAGCCAACGAGCTCCTTGAAATGATCGACCGCAGCCTGACCGATCCCGGAACCTTCGCCAGCGATCCGTCAAAGGCCGCCGAACTGGGCCGCCGCAGGGATGTGGCGCAAGCCGCCCTTGAGGCTGCCGAACATGAGTGGATCGCCGCTCAGGAAGCCTACGAAAACCTAAGGGGCTGATCCACTCCAGGTTATGCGTTTGGGGCTGATCGGGTCAGAGCCCGGAAAGGTCTCTTCAAGCGCCTCATCCAGCAGGGCCTCCTGGCGGTCCTCGACCTCCGCTTCCCGCTTGGCTAGGTGGTCGTGCACCTCGCCCTCTGGCGTCGGAACGATCGGACGGGTCGGCGCCGAGACGGCCTCAGCCACAGCCTCGGCCGTCGATAGCCTTGGTTCGGAGGGCTTGTGGCCCATGGCGGGATCCTCTCATCTGATGAGACTGGAGAACCCGCCGACGTGGATTGGGTTGCCAGGAGCGTCGCGATCAGGACTGCGGATCCCGGTCCGATGCATCGCCGTTAAGGTGGACAATCAAGGTAGCAAACAGAAAATTTCCACCCTAAGGTGCGTGCAACCAACGCATCTGTTTAT
>NZ_JBILRO010000252.1:0-4834 GCF_044372605.1 Phenylobacterium sp. | reverse complement strand
AGTCCTGAGGCCGCCGCTCGGGCGGGATAGCGGCCCACCAATGGCCACCCCACTCGTGGGTCACCACGGCCCCGGCCTGACTCCACGTCCCGACCTGGTGCATCCGCGTGGCGAGCCAGAAGAACCCTTTTGATCGCCAGACACCCGGCCATTCCCGGTTAAACACTTCCATCAGCCGATCTGGATGAAACGGTCGGCGGGCGCGATAGATGAAACTGGTGACGCCGTACTCTTCGGTCTCCGGGGTCTTCCCGAACTCCAGAGCCTGCCGCCAGCCCGCCGCACTCTGCGCCTTAAGCATATCGAACCGGCCGGTATCCAGGACTTCGGAAAGCGGCACCTCGCCGTGCTTCGCCGTCACGATACGCGCGCCAGGATTCAGCATGCGGCAGATGGCTTTGACCTCGCGGAGGGCCTGTGAGGTCACCAGATCGACCTTGCTAAGGACAATGACATCCGCGAACTCGATCTGATCAACGAGCAGGTTCACGACAGTTCGGACATCGCCCTCGCCGAGGCTCTCACCGCGGTCGGCCAGGAAATCGCGGCTGGCGTAGTCACGGTGGAAGTTGAACGCGTCGACCACGGTCACAAGAGTGTCGAGCCGAGAGACGTCGCGCAGCGAGTCCCCGGATTCCTCGATAAAATCGAAGGTGGCCGCCACCGGCATCGGCTCGGAGATTCCGGTCGACTCGATCAGCAGATAGTCGAAACGACCCTCGGCTGCGAGGCGCCGCACTTCCGCCAGCAGATCTTCGCGCAGCGTGCAGCAAATGCAGCCGTTACTCATCTCCACAAGCCGCTCTTCCGTGCGCGACAAATCCGCGTCCCCACCCCGGACGAGGGCGGCGTCGATGTTCACCTCGCTCATGTCGTTCACGATGACGGCGACCCGCTTGCCCTCGCGGTTGCGGAGGATGTGATTGAGCAACGTGGTTTTTCCGGCTCCCAGGAACCCTGAAAGCACCGTCACCGGCAACTGCCGCATCATCAGTCTCATCTTTTGTGTTGTTATGTTATAACATAACTCTGATGTTGCCAGCTTGCAACCGCAATCGCCTTCGGAGCGGGAATGAGATCGCTTGATGCACAGCGCAATGAGAGGGCTTTGCATCTCTGGAGCCGCCGAACTACAGGCCGCCCGCAATCAGGAGCCTTAGCCGCGCCTGTGTCCGAGGATGGAGGTCAGCCTCCCGCCCGGAATCGCGGCGAAAACGCTATGCCGGCCTTGCGTCCGCGATCCGATAGAAGATGCCACCCTCGTCCTGGCCGCCGAGGGTCAACGTACCCTGGATGGTCTTCACGCGGTAATCGAACCCGAGCCCGACGGGCGACTTCACCTCGATGAACTGCATGGGACTGGGGTTGAGATGGAACGGGCAGTCCGGCGGATAGGCCAGCAGCACAAAGTGCTTCTGCAGCGTGCCGTTCTGGAGCGGCATCATGTAGCCAGAGACCTTAACCACCTTGCCGTTCAGGGCCTGCACGCCAGGTGGAAACAGCGGCTTAGAGCGGATGAACCCCTTGTCATCCGTGCGGGTAACTTCTTTTGTGGACTCCAGCAGCGTCCAGGAGATTCCCCCAGGCGGCGTGTCAGCGGGTTTCCAGACAGATTCCGTGGGTGCCAGTGGCCTTGGGCTAGGCTGCAGCGCCGCAAAGGCCGGGCTGGCGACAAGACCCAGGGCCATGGCGGCGAAGGTGCGGCGGTCGTGCACGACGATCTCCTTATCGGGCATGAGAGAGGGTTCGGGCGATATCAACGCCGAAGACGCGAAGGGCCGGCAGAAGCGCGGCGACCGCCCCGGCCCCGAGTGTCGCCAGGACGATCGAGCCCTCGGCCGGTTCAAAGCGCCAGGCCGTGAGGCCAACCTCTCGCAGCTGCTCGAAACTCGCGACGGCGAGTGCCACGACGCCGTGCCCGAGCAAGAGGCCAAGGATCGCGCCGGCGGCGGCGAGCAGCAGACCTTCGGAAATCACCTGGGCGAAGATCGCCAACGGTTTCGCACCCATCACGCGCAACATCGCCATATCGGCCTCACGCTGTCGAAGCGCCGTGTAGAGGGCCACGAAAATCGAAAGGCAACCCGAGAGCAAGAGCAGGGCAGCAAAGGCCCGCGCCGCATCAAGTCCGACGCCCAGCAGCGCCAGGAGGCGCGTCGTCTCGACCGCCGGAACCGCCGCCTGCAGCGCGGTCTGTCGGTTGATAAAGGCCGGAAGACGAACGGCGGCCAATGCAGACCGGTAGCGGACGAGAATGGCCGTGACTTCCGGCTTACTCTCATGAGCACGGACGCTGGCGTTGGCGACCTCGGTCTCCGGTTCATGCTCATGATCATGATGGTCGTGCGCGCCCTCGGCGTGGTCATCATGAAGAATGCCATGCACGTCCCAGACGCTGTCGACCGACGTGAGGATCAGGCGGTCCAGCACCGTTCCGGTGGGCGCCAGCACACCCACTACCTGGAAGGGATGCGCTTCGTGTTCATTGCCGCCTTCCGCCGACAGGCCGTGAGAGCCGAGGAATTTCTGGCCCAGCTTGGCGCCGGTCTCACGCCCAACCTCGGCGCCGATCACCACCTCGCCTGACGCCCGCCACAGTTGCCCTTGCGCCAGCCGACCGGCATAGTTTTCGATCAGACCGGCCTCGGTTCCCACAATCCGGAAACCTCGAAAATTGTCGCCGAGCGCCAGTGGAATGGCCGCAGCGACGGTCGGGTCGCGCCGCAGCGTGTCCAGGGTGTCCAGTGGGATGTTCCCGGTCGGCACATCCACATGATAGACGCTCGATAGGATCAACTGCATCGGCGAGCCCTTCGCCCCCACCACCAGATCGATCCCCCGGGCGTCGCGTTCGAACCGTTCGCCAAGTTGAGCGCCAAACAGCACCAGGATCACCATGGTGGCGACCGCAAGCGCGAGCAGCAGCACGTTCAGCCCGGTATTCAGGGCGCGGTCGCGCAGATAGGCGAAGGACAGCCCTGTGAGCGTCACGCGGCAACCGCCAGCGGCTGCAGTTCGACGGCATGGGCGAAGCGGGCACGAATGCGGTGGTCGTGGGTCGCGATCAGCAAGGTCGAACCGCTTGCGGCCGCGCTGCTAAGCAACAGGTCAATCATCGACTGGGCGTTGGTGTCATCCAGCGCCGACGTCGGCTCGTCCGCCACCAGGAGCGCCGGACGCGTGCAGAGCGCGCGGGCGATCGCGGCCCGCTGACTCTCGCCCTGACTGAGGTCTCGGGGTCTGGCGTCGGCGCGATGCGAAAGACCCACGCGTTCGATCAGTGTGTTGATTTCGGCGGGATCACTGGCGCTTGGCCCCAGGTTCTGCGCAAGCGACAGGTTTTGACGCACGGTCAGCGCCGAAACCAGGCGCAGGGTCTGAAACACCAGACCGATGCGGTCGCGCCGCAAGGCGTCGCGCGCTGCGGGGCTCACCCCCGTCATTGGACGACCGTCAATCAACACCGTTCCCGACGTCGGAGTCATCAATCCGGTGAGAATGTTGATCAGAGTGGTCTTGCCGCTTCCAGAGGGACCCAGGAGCAAAGCATGCTCGCCCTGTGTCACCCGAAATTCCCGCAAGTCCAGAATGGTCCGGTCAGCGATCCTGTGCAGCAGGCTCTGCGCGTCGATCAACATCGATGTTCTGTTTCATGGAAGCGGTGTCAGGCGCGACGCTGAACTGGGCGGGATCATCCGCGCGAATGTTGAAGCGGGTCAGGAAACTCTGCTTTGCCGCCTCCATCGCGCGCTCACGGCGCTCAATCGCCATGGCCTCGCGCGTGGTGCCATAGCCTTCATATCCGTCGTAGGTCTGCCCACCGATGAGACCAAAACCTTCGTGATAGTCACACGCTGAGGCTCGGCTTGCGGCAAGGCTGCCGACGAAAGCGATTCCGATCATCCAGCGCATTCGAGCCCCCAATTCAGATACGATATAACATATCGAATAGTGCTTGCCTACCAATCCCTCTTCAGGGTGTCGCAGGCTTCAAACTTTGGCTGTAAGCCTCGGCCTGGGCCATCAGGCGCAGCACATTGCCCCCCCAGATTTTAGCAAGGTTTGCCTCGGAGTATCCTGCAGCGCGGAGCCGCGCCGTGACTTTTGGCAGTTCGGCCACGCTGTCGAAGTCGCGGACGCCACCGCCACCATCCCAGTCTGCGCCCATGCCAACATGATCAGGTCCAACAACCTTCAACACGTGAAGGATATTGGCCATGTAGTCTTCAAAGGATCCCCGCCAATTGGGATATGTGGTGTCCAGACCGGCGATCTCGGCGGTGAGCGCCTTGCGTTCCGCCGGCGTGAGTTGCGCCCAGCGCGCCAGCTGGAAGCGAAGGGCTCCCTGCTTGGCGCGCAGCTCCGGATAGTTTGTCCCCCCGAAGACATACATCGAGTTCATCTGCACCACGCCCCCCGACGCGGCGACCTTGCGCAGCCGGTCGTCATCAAGGTTGCGGGGATGGTCAAAGACTGACTTGGCGCCATGATGAGAGAGAATGATCGGGGTCTTGGAGAGTTCGACCAGCTGCTCGATGGTTTCGTCCGAGGCGTGGGAACCGTCGACCACAATGCCCAGGCGATTGGCTTCCTGCAGCCAGGCCCGTCCCAGGGGGCTGAGGCCGCCCCAGCGCCTCACGGGATCGGTCGCGCTATCGGCGAACTGATTGTTGGCGCCATGCACCGGGGCGGCCATGCGCACACCCAGGTCATAGAAGGTCTTCAACAGACTGACGTCTTCCCCAAGGGGATAGCTATTTTCGATGCTTTGGTAGACCACCAGCCGTCCGGACTTGACGATCCGTTCCGCATCACCGGCGCGAACAGCCAGTTC
>NZ_JBILRO010000317.1:0-3084 GCF_044372605.1 Phenylobacterium sp. | reverse complement strand
CACCTTGCCCTGCGCTGGCCTCACGGCATGGCGGGGTCTGTTTGAGGATGCGCGGCTGGAGCCTGGTGACACGGTGGTGTTGCAAGGCACAGGCGGTGTCTCGATCTTCGGCCTGCAATTCGCCAAGGCCGCCGGGTATCGCACCGTGATCACCTCGTCGTCAGACGAAAAACTGGCCCGCGCCCAGGCGATCGGGGCCGATCACCTGGTCAACTACAAGACCACCCCCGCCTGGTCGGGACCCGTGCGCCAGGCGACCGGCGGTCGCGGGGCGGACTTCATCATGGAAGTCGGCGGCGGCGGCACCATCCAGGAAAGCATGAAAGCGATCCGCATCGGCGGTCACATCGCCATCATCGGCGTGGTGGCAGGCGCTGGAGACCCCTTCAACCCGGCCGCCCTGATCGGCAACTCCGCCAAGCTGCAGGGCCTATCGGTGGGTTCGCGCGACATGTTCGAGGCCATGTGCCGCGCGATTGATTTGCACAAGATTGGCCCCGTGGTGGATAAGGTGTTCCCATGGACCGACGCCAAGGCGGCGTTTTCCGCCATGGCCGGGGGCGAACACTTCGGCAAGATCGTGCTGCAGTTCTAGGAGAACGGCCATGAAGACCAAGGGAATCAATCACCTGGCGCTCGTCTGCCGTGACATGGCCGAGACGGTGAAGTTCTATACCGAGGCGCTGGGCATGCCCCTGGTCAAGACGGTGGAACTGCCTGGCGGCGGCCAGCATTTCTTCTTCGACTGCGGGGGCGACACACTGCTGGCCTTCTTCTGGTGGGCTGATGCGCCCCCGGCCGCGCCGGGCATCGCCTCGGTGAAAGCATTCCCGATGGATCCCAAGACGGCCGTGGGTTCCATGAACCACGTGGCCTTCGATCTGGACGAAAGCGAACTGGAAGGCTCGATCGCACGGCTCAAGGCTGCGGGCGTCGAGGTCTCGGTGCCGGTGGTGGTCAACCACGACGACAGCCCAATGGGCGCCGCGGCCGAGATGCACGAGGGCGTCTGGGTGCGCTCGGTCTACTTCCGCGATCCCAACGGCATCATGCTGGAATACGCCGCCGTCCTGCGCGACTTCACCCCGGCTGATGTGGCCCATGAGCCGGCGCGGGCGGTGGTTTCGGCCTAGTTGTTGTTCAGCCAGACGTAGATCGCCTCGGCCGCCTGTTCTGGGGTCATGGCCGTGGTGTCGATGCGGATCTCCGGGGACTCGGGCGCTTCATACGGGCTGTCGATGCCGGTGAAGTTCTTGAGGTCGCCGGCGCGGGCCTTGGCGTAGAGGCCTTTCACATCGCGTCGTTCGGCCTCGGCCAGCGGGGTGTCGATGAACACCTCGACGAACTCGCCCGCCTCGACCCGCTCGCGCGCCAGCTGTCGCTCGGCCCGGAAGGGCGAGATAAACGAGACCATCACGATCAGGCCCGCATCCACCATCAGGCGCGAGACTTCGGCGACCCGGCGGATGTTCTCAACCCGGTCGACGTCGGTGAAGCCCAGATCCCGGTTCAGGCCATGGCGGACATTGTCGCCGTCCAGCACATAGGTGTGACGACCCTCGGCGTGCAGGCGTTTTTCCAGCAGGTTGGCGATGGTTGACTTGCCGGAGCCGGACAGGCCCGTGAACCAGATCACCCGGCCCTTGTGGCCCATCGACGCGGCCCGGGCGGCCTTGTCGACGTCCATGGCCTGCCAGTGGATATTCTGGCTGCGTCGAAGGGCAAAGTGCAGCATCCCTGCGCCGACGGTGCGGTTGCTCAGGCGGTCGATCAGGATGAACCCGCCAAGGTCCTTGTTGGCGACGTAAGGGTCAAAGGCGATGGGCGCGGAGAGCGACAGGTTGCAGACGCCGATCTCGTTCAGCTCCAGCCGGGTCGCAGCCAGTTTCTCCAGGGTGTTGACGTTGACCTTGTACTTCGGCTCGGCGACCTGGGCGGTCACGGTCCGCGCGCCCAGCTTCATCAGATAGGGTCGACCGGGCAGCAGGGCCTCGTCGTCAAACCAGACGATGGTGCTCTCGAACTGATCGGCCACCTCGGGCGGCTGGCCAGCCAGCGCGATCACGTCGCCGCGCGAGATATCGATCTCGTCGTTGAGGGTCAGCGTGATCGATTGACCTGCCACCGCTTCCGGCAGATCGGCGCCCAGGGTGACAATCCGCGCCACCGTGCTCTCCCGGCCCGAGGGCAGGGCCTTGATGCTGTCGCCGGGTCTGATGACCCCGGATGACACCAGGCCCGAGAAGCCGCGGAAGTCGAGGTCCGGCCGGTTGACCCACTGCACGGGCATCCGGAACGGGCGCGCCTGCAGGTCGTCCTCCACCGGCGCATCCTCCAGCCAGCGCAGCAGCGGCGCGCCGGCGTACCAGGCCATCTTCGAGGACGGCTCGGTGACGTTCTCACCCTTCAGCGCCGACATCGGGATAGCGGTGAAGTCGGTGATGCCGATCTGGGCGGCAAAGGCGCGGTAGTCCGCCAGGATCTCGTCGAACCGGTCCTGACGGTAGTCCACCAGGTCCATCTTGTTGATCGCCAGCACCACGTGGCGGATGCCCAGCAGGCTGACGAGATAGCTGTGGCGGCGTGTCTGGGTCAGCACGCCCTTGCGCGCATCGATCAGGATTATGGCGGCGTCGGCGGTGGAGGCGCCCGTGACCATGTTGCGGGTGTACTGCTCGTGGCCGGGCGTATCGGCGACGATGAACTTCCGCTTGTCGGTCGAGAAGAACCTGTAGGCCACATCGATGGTGATGCCCTGCTCGCGTTCGGCGGAGAGGCCATCGACCAGCAGGGCGAAGTCGATATCGCCGCCCTGGGTGCCGACCTTCCTGGAATAGACCTCCAGCGCCGCCAGCTGATCCTCGAAGATCATCTTGGAATCGTAGAGCATCCGCCCGATCAGGGTCGACTTGCCGTCGTCCACCGAGCCGCAGGTCAGGAACCGCAGCAGCGACTTGTGCTGGTGGTGGAGAAGGTAGGCTTCGATGTCCTCGGCGATGAGGTCCGAGGTGCTCATTTCGTAGGTGGAGGTCATCAGAAATAGCCCTCCTGCTTCTTCTTCTCCATCGAGGCGGCCGGATCGTG
>NZ_JBILRO010000250.1:0-4889 GCF_044372605.1 Phenylobacterium sp. | reverse complement strand
CCCGCGTCTTCGTGCCGGTCGACCAGCCACAGGTGCTCTCGGCCGTCCTGGCCAAGTGGCCAGCCCAGACCATCCTGCCGGCGGCGGCGTAGAGGTCATCAAGAGCCGTGGGCTTGCGCCTGCGGCTCCTTTTGCGTGATGCGCCGGAGGCGACGGCAGCGCGGGGGGAAAGGCGGAGGACGGGACCGGAGGGTTGAGCGACCGGGAATGGATCCGGCGCGAAACCGCCGGAGGACGTAGATGTCCAATCCCCTTGAGCCGCTGCTCAACGAAATCATCGCCCGCCTGGAGCGCGGCGTGCCGCCCTGGCGCCAACCCTGGGCGAACGGGGCCGACCCATCCACGCCCCTACGGTCCGACGGCCAACCGTTCAGCGGGTCCAACGCCTGGCTCCTGGCGTTCGCCGGCGCGGAGCGCGGCTATACGAGCCCCTTCTGGTTCACCTTCCGGCAGGCGCTGGCGATCGGCGCGCCGGTCGCCAGGGGCGCTCGAAGCGCGTTGGCGATCCTCTACAAGACCCGCGTCGTCGATGGCCGCGAGGTCTCCGATTCCGGCGACGTCGGCGAGGGCGAAGCCAAGACCCTGCGCTATCTCAAGACGTACGCGGTGTTCAACGCCGAGCAACTGACTGACTGTCCGCAGACCTATCTCGAGGGGCCGAAGGTCGACCCTGTCATCCGGGCGGCGGCGCGCGAGGCGGTGCTCGATGCGATCCCGGCCAGGCTGGAGATCGGCGGTAACACCGCCTGCTATGTGCGCGCGGCCGACCTTATCCGGATGCCGCCGCCCGAGGCGTTCGGATGCATGGAGGACTGGAAGTCGACCTTTGCTCACGAGGCCATCCACTGGAGCGGCGCTGAGCATCGCATGAGCCGCACCTTCGGCCAACGGTTCGGCGACGCCGCCTATGCGTTCGAGGAGCTTGTCGCCGAAATCGGCAGTGCGGCGATCGGGCTGCGGATCGGGCTAAGGCCCCAGATCCTCGACGGACGCGCGGCGTATCTCGGTCACTGGGTCAAGATTTTGAAGGACCGGCCCGGGGCCCTGCTGGAAGCCTCCGGGCACGCCCAGCGGGCCGTCGATCACCTGCTCGCTTACAGCCAGCCGGCGGCGGTCAGTCAGCCCCTAGCCGCGTAAGGGCGCCAGGCCCCTCCCCCGGTGTTGCGAGGGTAGGCGGGTTCGGCACCAGCCCTGCCTGGCCCGATGGGAAAGTCGAAGGAAGGGCGGGAGCTCGCGAGCGAACCGGGATTTGGTCCGGCGCTGGCTGCTTGAGGCTTTCATGCCCAGACCTTCTCACCGGAATGACGCCACACCTTCCCGGACCGCCGACCTGTTCGCCGCGGCGCCAGGCGTGGGCGAGATGACCGCTCGCTACGCCGGCCCTACGTCTCCAGCCCCCTCAAACGGGACGCTGGGCGCCAGGGCCGCGACCGGCGGCCTGGCGGGTCTGAGCGACGCCGAGGCGCTCGAACTCCTGCTCTCGCGGTCCCTGGCCAACGGCGCCCGGGCGACGGCCGCAGCACTTCTGGCCCGGTTCGGTTGTCTTCGGCGGGTGCTGACGGCCGACCTTGCCGCGCTTTCGGCGTTCGTCGACACCCGCGTCGGCATCGACCTGCAGCTGATCTACGATGCCGCGCGTCGGCTCGCGGCGGCCGAGTTGCCAGGGCGTTGCGTCGTCTCCTCGTGGACGTCGCTCATCGACTACCTGAAGCTCACCATGGCCCACTGTGAACGCGAGGCATTCCGCGTCCTGTTCCTCGACAAGAAGAACCAGCTGATCGCCGATGAAATCCTCAATCACGGCACCATCGACCACGCGCCCGTCTATCCGCGCGAGGTCATGCGGCGTGCGCTGGAGGTGTCCGCGTCGGCCGTGATCTTGGTGCACAATCACCCATCGGGCGATCAGACCCCTTCCTCGGCCGATATCGAGATGACCAAGAAGGTCGTCGACGCCGCGCGGACCCTTGGTATCGCGGTGCATGACCACGTCATTGTCGGGCGCGCCGAGGTCGCCAGCTTCAAGGCGCTGGGGTTGATCTGAGCAATCGTCCCCACGAACGGGCTGCGTGTCTCGCGTGCCGAGTGCAACGGCCTGCTCCGCGCATGTGAAGGAGGCCGTGTTCGGTCGCAATCGCCTCGGAATGGATGCCCTGGTTTCGCAGCAGGCGACGCAGCAGTTCAGCGCCGCAGTCTTGTTCCGCCGCTTCTGGAACAGGACATCGAGCACTTCGCCCTCGTCACCAACGGCCCGCCAGAGCCACATCTTCCGACCGCCGATGCGGACATACATCTCATCCAGATGCCGCCGTCCGGTCGGTGGCGATCGCCGCCGGCGCAGGTTCGCGGCGATCAGCGGCCCAAACTTGATCACCCAGAGGACGGACCGTCTCACGGCTGACGTCTATTCCCGCTGCGCCATCAATTCCTCGACGTCCCGGATGCTTAGCGTGAAGCGGAAATACAGCCATGCCGCCTGACGGATCACATCCGCCGGAACTCGATGACGCTTGAACGAGATTGGCCCCACGGAAATCCCCACTCCAGCGCCCACGCGCCACAAACTGGAGACCTTTTACAGTTAGCCTGCCAGCACTCCGGCCGATCAGCCCGCTGCCTAGAGCTGCGCGGCACAACCATGCAGAGCGCTTGTGAAGTAGTAGCTGGACGTAGCGACGGGCGCGTGCAACCGTAACATGAAGTGGGGGGGTGAACATCATGGGTTGTACTGTTCCCGTCGCGAGAGCGGAGCGGCTGCTGCTGGTCGCGTTCAGGCCTGCGATGGCGCGTGGACTGCGCAGCGTCGTCGTGGCTTTGTTCGCCTCGGTGCTCTCCGCGTGCGCGCCCCTGATGGCCGCCTATAACGGCGACGCCTACCGGAACACGACCAGCCTCAAGGCGGAAACGCTGGCGCTCGTGGCCGACTCCGACGAACCGTACGTGGCCTACGCGGCCGAGGTGAAGGCGCTCGGGACCAAGCTCAGCAGCGCCTACGAGTTCGCTCATGGGCTGCCGAAGAATGAGATCTCGGCGCAGCAGTGGCACCTGCAAATCGCGCCGGACGGCGCGTTGTACGGCGGCTTCGTCCGTCAGTGGCAGTCCGCCGGGACCACTGGGGCCGCATACCGGGCCGCGAAGGCCGGCCAGATCGGGCGCGCCTTCGATCCTCTCATCTGCCTCGATGTGAACAAGAAGGAGCCGAAGGCCTGCTCGGCGCAGACCGCCGCGTGAGGGACGCGTTGAGCAATTTCGACGACTTTGTCGTCCCCGCGCACGAGAACGCAAAGAGCCTGGCCCGGCAGGTGGTCATGGGCTGCAAGGCCGACGCGGAGACCGACATCAAGGCCTACCTCTCGGGTGAAGCGCACGCGACTGGAAGCCTGGACCGAGCAGGTGGCCTGCGGAGCGCTCTCCCGTTCGGAACTCGAAGACCTCCTGAAGGGCGAGGCCGACATGGCCCGGCTTGAAGTGTCTACGGCCGCAGGGATTGCGCTGGCGCGCCTGGAGCAACTCCACGTCGGGCTCTGGAAGGCGCGGCGGCGCGAAGGCTGATTCGAAAGGGGTAAGGCGATATGAGTGGGGTGTCAGGATCTTCGACCGGCTTGGTGGACACCAACGGCTGGCACACGGTGGCCGCGGTCACCTACAACTACCTGAACACGTCGATCCGGGCCGGGGCGAGTTGGCCGGCCAATTTCGCCCAGGCGGCCCCGGACAATTCCGCCTCGGCGACCGGCGTCTTTAGCGACTGGTCGCTGACCACCGGCGGGGACGGGCCCAACCTCTCCATGCAGATCAGCCTCACGGGCGGATCGATCACGGGCCCGTTCGCCCGCCCGCCCCAGAGCGGGAATGTCACCCTGCCGGTGCAGGCGTGCGCCTTCCCGGTGTCGGTGGTCGCGAAGTTCATTCCCCACACGGGGAGCCAGACCCTCCACGACCTCGTGCTCGCCACGGATCAGCCCGTCACCGTAGGGACCCAGACGGGCCCTTCCCCCACCGGCAATTTCCTGGCGGACGCCGCCTTCCGCCAATTGCTCCAGGACTGGCTGAAGGTCAATCTGGACAAGTTCAACGTGCTGTTCGCAAGCGTCGTCCTCGACGCGGCCTATGCCCAAGCGGGCCTGGCCTGGCTGAAGCCCGCCTACAAGGGCTATGCGGTGATAGAGCCGCCCAGCGGCGCCACGACCGCCAACTCCGTCTTCGCGGTGCTCTGCCTGATCGATGGCGCAGCCCCGCCTTCCAACCTGGCCTACGCGGTCTCGCCCCAGGCGATCCCGAGTGGCGCGACGGGGGCCTTCCTCGTCTCGTCCGACAAGGTGATTCAGCACATGCTCCTGCCGGCCATGCCGCTCCTGTTCGAGGGCATGGCCAACGATCCGCCGTCGGCGCACTTCGCGATCGACAACGCCGGCACCCGCATCCGCAACCTCCAGGATGTCACCGTGCCCTCGGTCCAGCTCGACGGAGGGACGACCGTCGAGCCCAGCATCACCGCCTCGAACTTCACGGTGCAGCTGGACGTGGCCGAGCTGCAGATCCAGGTCGAGGACATGACGTTCGAGAGCACGCCGGGCGTCGTCATCCACCTGAACTACTTCGGCCGGCAGACCATCGCGCTCGACAAGACCAAGGGCGTCCTCGTCCTCAATACGACGCAGGAGACCAGCGACGGCAGCGTCACCGTGACCCAGGGCCTCCAGATTCTCGAGTACGCCATGGCGGCCCTCTCGGTCTTCTCGGCCGCGGCGAGCGGGTGCGGCAAGCTGGTCTCGAGCGCGGCCCTCGAGTCGATCGAAGGGAGTTCGGCGGTCATCCAGGGCGCCGAGGCGATCGGGGAGGACCCGGAGGTGGCGCAGCAGACGACGCTCTCGGCCCTGCGGGGCCTG
>NZ_JBILRO010000248.1:0-4951 GCF_044372605.1 Phenylobacterium sp. | reverse complement strand
CGTCGCCCTCTTTGAGGATTATGTTGATGACCCCGGCGATGGCGTCGGAGCCATACTGGGCGGCGGCCCCGTCGCGCAGCACCTCGATGCGGCCGATCGCCGACGTGGGGATCAGGTCGAGGTCGGCGGGCACCGAACCGTTGTAGAGCGAGGACACCGAATTGATCAGCGAGGTCTTGTGGCGGCGCTTGCCGTTCACCAGCACCAGGGTCTGATCGGGATTCAACCCGCGCAGGCCGCCGGTCGAAATCACGGTCGAGATCCCGCCCCCGGCGCGCGCCGGCAGGTTGAACGAGGGCACCAGGGTCTGCAGCGAGGCGAACGCGCCGGCGCGCCCGGTCTTTTCCAGCTCCGCCCCGTTCAGCACATCAATGGGCGTCGGGCTGTCGATTACGGTTCGCGGCGCGCCGCGCGTGCCGGTGACCACCAGTTCCTGAACATCCGTGGTCTGGGCCGCGGCGGCGCCGGCGGTGGCCGCAAGGATCGCGCTGATGGCTGCCGACTGCGCAATCCTGCGCCGAGAATTCTTCATGGACTTCCCCCAATTTGCGTCTGTACCGTTGGCCTAACAGTAATGTGTCAGACATCTCACCGAATACCTGATCCGACACATTACGAGAAAAACTGTCGTAATGCCCAGCTTGCGGGCAGACGCAGGCATGATACGCCGGGCATATGCATTTTTCTCGCTTCAATCCCGTCCGGTTCGCCCACCTGCCAACCCCGTTCGAGCCGCTGCCCGGCCTTACCGAGCAGCTGACCCGGGAGGACGGGAGCGGACCCACTCTCTGGATCAAGCGCGATGACTGCACCGGCCTGGCCGGTGGCGGCAACAAGACCCGCAAGCTGGAGTACCTGTTGGGCGATGCGCTGGCCCAGGATGCTGATACCCTGGTGACCCAGGGGGCCATCCAGTCGAACCATGTGCGCCAGACGGCCGCCGCCGCCGCGATCTTCGGCCTGAAGTGCGAAATCATTCTGGAGGCCCGCACCGGTTCCAACGCTGTCGACTACAACCGCTCGGGCAACGTGCTGCTGGACGAGTTGCTGGGTGCGCGACACCGCACGGTGGCCGGCGGCTCGGACATGAACGCTGAACTGGCCCGGGTGGCCGCAGAGGTCTCGGCGGCCGGAGGCCGGCCCTATGTCATTCCCGGCGGCGGATCCAACGCCATCGGGGCGCTGGGCTATGCGGAGTGCGCGCTGGAACTGGTGACCCAGGCCAATGAAATGGGCCTCGAGATCGACCGTATCATCACCGCTACAGGCAGCGCCGGCACCCACGCCGGGCTCGTCGCCGGGCTGGCGGTGATGGGGGCGGATATTCCCGTGCTGGGCATTGGCGTGCGCGCGCCGAAGGACGTTCAGGAGGCCAACGTTTTCCGTCTGGCCCAGGAGACGGCCGGCTTGTTTGGCCACGCCGAGCGGGTGACCCGGGACATGGTGGTGGCAGACTGTGACTACGTGGGCGCAGGCTATGGCCTGATCGACAGAGCCGTGATCGACGCGCTCAAGACCATCGCGCGTTCCGACGCCATCCTGCTGGACCCC
The DNA here is from genome assembly GCF_044372605.1 of Phenylobacterium sp. Taxonomy (GTDB): domain Bacteria; phylum Pseudomonadota; class Alphaproteobacteria; order Caulobacterales; family Caulobacteraceae; genus Phenylobacterium. The sequence goes on along the minus strand of NZ_JBILRO010000248.1, from coordinate 3,400 downwards.
GTCTACACCGGCAAGGCAATGAAGGGCCTGATCGCCCTGGCGAAGGCCGGCAAGTTTGACGGCGAGACCGTCGTCTTCCTGCACACCGGCGGCGCCCAGGGCCTGTTTGCCTATCAATCCGAGATGGAGGGCCAGCTGTGACCAAGCTCATCCTGGGCGTGCTGGGCGGCATGGGTCCGGCGGCCACGCTGGAGTTCCTCACCCGGGTGCAAGCCTACACCCCCGCCAAAAAGGACCAGGACCACATCCGGGTGATCGCCGATATCAACCCGGAGGCGCCCGACCGCAATGGACCGGGAACGCAGGCCGGCGTGGTGCTGGCCGAGATGGCCGGCGGATTACAGGGCGCCGGCGCCCAGGTGCTGGCCATGCCGTGCAATACTGCCCACGCCCATGCCAGCCTGATCCAGCGCGCCTGTGGCCTGCCGCTGATCGACATGATCGACCTGGGCGCCGAAGCCGCCCAACGCTCCGGCGCCATGCGGGCCGGGGTTCTAGGGACGAAGGGCGCACTGAAGCTCTACCGCGAATACCTCGCCGCCCGCGCCATGGGCCTGGTCACCCTGCCGCAGGACAGCCAGGACGCCTTCATGGAGACGATCTACCGCATCAAGGCGGGCGACCGGGGCGAGGAAGTCCGTCTGGAGATGCAGGGCTACGCCGCCGAACTGAAAGGGCTCGGGGCCGACATTCTGATCGCCGGCTGCACCGAAGCGCCGCTGGTGATATCCAAGGGCGACACACGTCTGGAGATGATTGACCCTGGCGACTTGCTGGCTCGCCGCGCCGTCGGCGTATGCATGGGTTGGGAACCGCTGCCGCTCAGGCAATCCTGACTGCTCTCCAGGAGCAGACGCAACCTAAAGCCGTCCCGCGCTGAACGTGTCGCAGGCGTCGGCGTCGCCCGATTGTGAACCCTTGCGGAACCAGCGCATGCGCTGTTCCGAGCTGCCGTGGGTGAAGGCGTCCGGCACGACACGGCCCTGTGCCTTGCGCTGCAGGGTGTCGTCGCCGACTGCAGCCGCGGCGCGCAGACCATCTTCGATATCGGCGGGATCGAGCGACACCTGGCCGCCCGAGACCTCAGCGGCGCGCGCCGCCCACACCCCGGCGTAACAGTCGGCCTGCAGTTCCAGCCGCACCGAGCCGCTTTCGGCTCCTTTGGCGCCCATCTTCTGCGCCTGGTCATTGGCGCCGGTCAGGTTCTGGACGTGGTGGCCGATTTCGTGGGCGATCACATAGGCCCGCGCCGCCTCACCGCCCGCGCCGTACCTGGTTTCCAGCTCCTGCCAGAACGACAGGTCCAGATAGACCTTGCGATCCGCCGGGCAGTAGAACGGGCCCATCGCCGACTGTCCTGTGCCACAGCCGGTGCGGGTGGCCTCATCGTAGAGCACCACCGCATCCGGCGGCCGGTAACGCTGTCCGGCCTGCCGGAACACCACCGTCCAGACGTCGTTCACGTTTGCAGAAACCACATCGACAAATCGTCCGGCCTCGTCCGCCGGCGTCCCCCGCACGCCCTCCTGCTGAGCAGGCGGGGCTGCGCCGCCAACGACGCTCAAGGTGGTCGACGGATCGACGCCAAACACGAAGTAGCCGATCAGCGCCAGAACCACGCCGCCGACACCCACGCCGCCAACGCCGGCCGGGCCCATTCCGCGACGATCCTCGACCCCGCCGCCGCCCCGTCCGCCTTGCCAGCGCATAGGCTAGAAACTCCGACCTACCGGGAGACTCAGCGTCGCCCGACCGTGAAACGCGCCAGTTCCTTTTTTGGCTGCTCCCACTCAGGCTTCAACTCGATCGCCTTCTGATAGTCGAGATAGGCCGCCTTGACATTGTCCAGCCCCTCGTAGGCGAGCGCGCGATTGTAGTAGGCCTTCTCCGGCTCCTCCACGCCCAGATCCAGCGCCTTGTTGAGGTCCGTCAGGCCATCGGCGAAACGCCTGGATCCGACCGAGGCGGCGCCGCGGTTCACATAGGCCTCGCCCAGATCCGGCTTGGTCTCGATCGCCCGGTTGAAATCAAACTGGGCAGACGAGAACTCCTTGCGCCGAAGCTTCAGCACACCGCGGTTCACATAGGTGCCGGCGCGGTCGCGGAGACTGAGCAGTTCGCTGTCCAGCGCCATCGTGCAGATGGCCTCGAACTTGGCTTCCGTCTCACCGCCCAGGGCGGCCTTGGAGCAGGCCTGGGCCATGCCGCCGCCAATCACCGTGACGGAGGCCTGGGCGGAGGTAGCGGCCAGCGCCAGTAAAGCGGCGGCGGCGAGGGGTATCTTGAACATCATGTCGGCTCCGGAAATCGGACAGGGCGCGGACGGCCCGCGCGGCCTACTGCCCGGGAGAGTCCGCCCGTCTGACCCCGCTGTCAATTCTCGACAGCACGGAAGCGGCGCAGTTCCCGGTGCAGGATGTAGACCCCGCTGCCGGCGACGATCACCGCACCGACCAGGGTCAGGGGTTGCGGCAGCTCGCCCCAGATCACAAGGCCCAGTCCAGCGGCCCAGACCAGTTGAGTATAGTCGAATGGCGCAATCACCCCGACAGGCGCATTTTGCAACGCCTCGGTCAGCAGCAACTGGCCGATGCCGCCGATCAGCCCGGCCAGAACCAGCATCGCCAGGGTCAGGGGATCGGGCGTCACCCAGTGGAACGCCGAGCCTGCCAGTCCCAGCACCACACCGCCCAGGGTGAAATAGAAGACGATGGTCGGCCCCCGTTCGGTATCGGCGATCTGGCGTATGGCGACCATGGCCCCTGCGGCGCCGAGCGCGCTCAGAATTCCAAGAGTCACGCCCGGCACATTCAGATGGCCCGGAATGGGCTGCGCCATGATCAGAACGCCGATGAAACCCACCACCACCGCCGCCCAGCGGTGGCGGCCAACCGCCTCGCCGAGCAGCAGTGCTGACAGGGCCGTCATGAACAGCGGCGAGGTGAACTGTAGCGCCGTAGCTTCAGTGAGCGGGAGGTGCTGAACAGCGGAAAACCCGCAGACCATCCCGGTCAGTCCGATCACCGAGCGGGTCAGATGCCCCAATGGTCGCCGGGTCTTCAGCACCTCGAACCCCGTCGTGCGCCAGATATAGAGGCCCAGCGGTATGAAGGCGAAGAGGTTGCGGAAAAGGATGATCTCGAACACCGGGATCCCGCGCGATCCAGTCCACTTCACCAGCGCCGAGAGACAGGCCAGAAACGCCATGGCGCCCACCCGCAGGGCTATGCCCAGCAGGATCCGCGGCTTCTGGGCATGGCTGGCAGCAGGCTCGGTCACCTGGCGGCTCTACGTGGCCAGACCGGACGCGTCCAGCGCCACAGGGGCCGGAGTGGCGCCCGGCATCGGGCCTTTACGTCGGCGCGCGGGTCTGGCTTCACTGTCCTCCAAACCTGCATCC
>NZ_JBILRO010000043.1:0-18182 GCF_044372605.1 Phenylobacterium sp. | reverse complement strand
GGCCAGGGGCGCGCGGGGCAGGGCGATGATCTGCTCCAGCCGGCGCAGACCCAGACGTCCGATCTGGGCGGCAGCCTCCGGGTCGAGGCGCAGAGCCTCCGGCGGCAGGGGTTTCAGCAGTCCGGCCTGCTCGCCGGGCGGGGCGATGGTCTGGTCGGGGCCGAAGTGGGCCAGGGCCCAGGCGGCGCCGGGCGTATCGGCGATCGCCAGCCGAAACGGCAGGCCGTTGGCCCACAGGCGGTCGCGGAAGTCGGCCATCAGCCCGGCCTCATCGCCCCAGAGGTGGGCGACGCCCGTGATGTCCAGAAACAGGCCGCCCGGCGCATCAGCGGCCACGGCCGGCGAGAACCGTACACACCAGTCGATCAGGGCGGTCAGGGCTTCGGCGTCAGCCTCGGGGTCAGCCTCGTCGGTGGTCAGATCCGGGACCAGGGCCATGGCGTCGGTGGCCTTCTGGCCGGCATGGAGGCCAAGCTTCGCCGCCGCGCGGTTGACGGCGGCCAGCCGGCGGACCACCCGCGTCGTCTCCAGCAGGGCGAAGGGGGCGTCAGGCGGCGCGAGCTTGAGCGGATTGCGCCGGCGCCAGTTCGCGATCGCCCAGTTCGGCGACCAGGCGCAGAGGATACGCGACATCGCTGGCCTCCCATGAATAGGCCTGATCGGCCTCAAGGATCCAGGCGCCGGTCCGCCCGCCGCGGCAGCGCTGGAGTTCAACGTGATAGCGGGGTGCGCCAAGGCCGAAATCTCCGGCGGCCGGCTCGGAAAGGGCGGGCTTCACGCACCAGCGGGTGGTGGCGACAGAGCCGGCGGCCGCCTTAAGTCCCGCCCCGCCGAATGGACGACGGCGGATGACGAAACCGGTCCCGCCGCGCTTCTCGCAGGCCAGTTGCAGCCGGCGGCCGGCGGTCAGGTCCACGTCCTCCACCTCGCCGAACACGGCGGACACGCCGACGGTGGTGAGCGCGTCTTCCATCACCATCAGGGTTTCGGCCTCGTCGCGGGCGCAGACCTGGATCAGGCGCTCGGGCGGAAACCCCAGCCCAGCCAGCCCCGGCGCCCACAGATCGTCGCGCCGCAACACCCAGACCGCCTCGCCCCGACGGGCCAGCGGCCGGGCCATAAGGGCGGCGAAGGCGGCCGGCGCCGCAGATGTTTCCGCTTCCAGACCCACGCCCACGATCTCATGCCAGCGCCCGAGCGGCAGGCCGCCGCCGGGCAGTCGCGCGTCCAGCGATGCGTCCCCGAACGGCAGCACGCCGGCCTGCGCCCGCGTTCCGCTTTCAAGCGCAGCGATCTTCGCCCGGATGGCGCGAAAATCGGACATGGAATTGGGACTCCTTTTGTTCCAGTTTTGTTCTAGCTCTGGAAAAGCGGGAGTCAAGGCCTCCGGAGGCGGCCTATGCCGCCGCGATCAGGCGGAAACCGGCCTCGGTCAGAATGGCGTCGAGGCGCTGGTCATGCGGCTCAAACGGCAGATCCTCAACCTCCTGGCCCGCGTAGGCGACGCCAACCACCCATACCGGACCGCGCGCGCGCAGCGCCGCGATGGTGCGATCATAAAATCCACCGCCCTGCCCCAATCGTCCGCCGCGCCCGTCGAAGGCCAGGACAGGCACGAACAGAACATCCGGCCACACGGTTTCGGCCCGCGACGTCGGCGCGAGGATGCCCAGAGCATCCGGCTCGAGCGCGTCGCCGGGGCTGTAGAGCCGGAACGCCAGGGGCGCATCGCGTTCCACAACCACCGGCAGGGCCGCGCGGGCCCCGGCGATCCGGATCGCGCCCGGGTCCAGCTCGGAGCCGATCGGATGATAGAGGCCAAAGGTCGCTACCGGCGTCCCTGGCCAGTCTGCGGGCAGGTTGGCGGCGGCCCGCAGGGCCGCGTCAGGCGCTTCGGCGACCAGTCGCCGGCGCCGCGCGCGCATGTCGGTTCGAAGGGTGGATTTCGAGATCACGCCCTCCTATAGCGGAAGACGGGTGGCGGCGCCGCGAGAGCCGTGAAGGACTGTTTCATTCCCTCGACCTGTTAGTGACAGGTGGGCGCCGTGTGCCCGGGACCAGGATCCCGGCCAGGGACAGCTCCCTAGAGGTGAATTAAGGTCGCTGGAATATGTCGCCTTCGACGAGGGCCGCAGCAGACCCGCCAAGGCCAACGTAAGGCGGCGGACGATACATAACAAGCCGCGAGGCTAAGGGAGTGACAGATGAATCCCCAAACTATCCAGACCCTGCTGGACAAGGCCGTTTCCGATGGCGCAGCGCCTGGCCTGACGGCGGCGATCCTGCGGCCGGACGGTGTCCACCAGTTCGCCGCCGGCGTCCGCGGTGCGGCCGATCCCCGGCCGATGACCGCTGACTCGGTGTTCTGGATCGCCTCCTGCACCAAGGCGATCACCGCGCTGGCGGCAGGACAGCTGGTGGCGCGCGGGCTTCTCACGCTTGACGAGCCCATTGGCGAGCGGGTTCCGAGCCTGGCGATCCCCAAGGTGCTGGACGGCTTTGACGCGGACGGAAAGCCACGCGTCAGGGCCGCCAGCCGCCCGATCACGCTGCGCGATCTGCTCACCCACACCTCCGGACTGGCGTACGATTTCTGCAACGCCGACCTCTCCCGCTACTTCGCCGCCACGGGCGAAAATCTGATGTCAGAACCGCCCACCCTGGTGTTCGATCCCGGCGCCGGCTGGCAGTATGGCATCGGCATCGACGCCGCCGGCTGGGCGATCGAGGCGGTGACCGGCCAGGGCCTGGACGCCTATTTCGCCGAACACATCCTGGGCCCGCTCGGCATGGGCGACACCTCGTTTACGCCCGACGCGGCCCGGTCCGATCGACGCGCCGGCATGCACGTCCGGGGCCCGGACGGCGCCCACATCCCCGTAGACCCGTTTCCCAACGCGCCGCAGATGTGGGGCGGCGGGGGGCTGACCTCGACCGCGCCCGACTATCTGAAGTTCCTGGGTGCGATGATAACTGATGGCGCTGGCGTCGCCGGACCGGACACCCTGGCCTTGCTTCGCGACATCCAGGCCCGCCAGCCCGCCACCGGCGACCTGATCTCGTCCAACCCCGGCTTCAGCCACGACTTCCTGCCCATGCCCGGGATCGAAAAGCACTGGACGCTGGGCTTCCTGCGCAACGCCGCCGACGTGCCCGGCGGCCGTCGGGCAGGCAGTCTGGCCTGGGGCGGCATCGCCAACTGCTACTACTGGGCCGATCCGGCCAGCGGCGTCGCCGGCGTCATGTTCGCCCAGTTCCTGCCCTTCGCTGATCCCCGGATGATGGCGACTTTCGAGGCGTTCGAGCAGGCCGTCTATGCCGACTGACCATCCGGGTCTTTCAACAGGGGCGCCAAACGCTTAAGTCCACGACCCGAAACAAGGACAAACCGACCGCGTGAGCGTCGCCACAGATACCGGAGCCAGCCTGGCCCGCCAGGCCAACGAACTCGCCCGCGACCTGGCGGTGGCGAGCCCGCGTGTCTATTGGCTGGACCTTTCGGTGACCGCCGCCGTGACCTGGTTGAGTCTGGCGATCGCTACCACCAGCCAATCCACAGGCTGGATGCTGACGGCGGGCGTGGTCTGTATCCTCGCCCTCTATCGCGGCATCAGCTTCATCCATGAGCTTACCCACATGCGTCGCGACGACGTGCCGGGCTTTCATTTCGCCTGGAACGTGCTGATCGGCGTGCCCTGGCTGACGCCCTCGCTGCTCTACGAAGGCGTCCACATCCTGCATCACGCCAAGGACCGCTACGGCACTGCGCGTGATCCCGAGTACCACCCGCTGGCCCGCCGGCCGCCCCATGAGCTGGCCGCCTTTGTGGGCATCGCCTTTCTGGCGCCCATCGGGGTGATCCTGCGGTTTGCGGTTCTGGCGCCCCTGAGCTTTCTGATCCCGCCGCTGCGCCGGTTCGTGATCGCCAGAACCTCCGGCATGGTCATCAACACCGGCTTCTCGCGTGACGATTTCGACCGTGCGCGCAGCGCGCCCTGGCTGTCTCAGGAGATCGGCGCCTGGCTATGGAGCTGGACCGTGCTGGGTCTGACCGCGGCCGGCGTGATCCCGCTACGCGCCCTGATCATCGCCATGGTGATCTTCAGCCTGATGACGGTGCTGAACCAGCTACGCACAGCCGTCGCCCACTACTGGGAGAATGACGGGGAGCAGATGGCTGTACTGGATCAGTTTCTGGACACCGTGAATGTCCCGCCGCCGGCCATGCTGCCGTTCCTGTGGGCGCCGGTGGGCCTGCGCTACCATGCCCTGCACCACCTGATGCCGAGGTTGCCGTACCACAATCTGGGGACCGCGCACCGGCGACTGGTGGAGGCCCTGCCGGCCGATCATCACTACCGGCAGGTCGAGCAGCGGGAACTGATCCCGGCGCTGTCGCATCTGCTAGGGCGGATGCAGGGTCGGCGCTGATGCTTGTTTTCCCCAACGCACCTCTCGGAAATACCCACTGAACCCACGGTCTCAAGACGGCTCAGACATCAGCAAGACTCGGCGCGATCCTTCCTCCCATTGCGGGACCGCTGCATAATTCTAGAGAGCGAGGGAGCTCGACGCCACGCCCCGTCGCCCCTTGTGGGAGAAGGGATTCGGCGTCAAGCGAAGCGGACGTGGTGCAGTTCTGTGACGCTCTCGCCATCAAAATCTGCAAGATTCAGCCCCTCAAGCTCGCTTCGAATATCGACGCTCCGCAGCGACGCGGCCACGTGTTCCGCATCCTCTCGCGCCTTGAAGGCTCCCACCGTAACGTGAGGCAGGAACGGAAGGTCAGGACGCCAAGGTCGTCGTGCCTTCGATAACCTTACGAGCTTGCGCAAGAAGATCTTCGACCCCTATGCCGGTGAATGGGAAGACGAATGTGAAGTGTGGCGGCACGAAAGCGTATTGAGGATCGTGAGCGCGCCTGATGCTGTCGATCCACTCGCGGTCAGGAGTTTAAATCGAGAGCTTCGAAAAGATCACCATCACGTAGGTGCTCCAGAAAGGCGGGGAAAGTCTCAGACGTCCGCTGAGCCCAGCCGTTCGATCCGCACCGCCGCGGCCTCCAGCGCGCTCACCGCGCGCCTCTCGATCACTGACCGCTCGGTCTCCAGCCGGGACACCTCGGCCTGCAGGCCCGCCAGCTGGTTCCGCACATCATAGAGCTCGTCGGCCAGCAACAGGGCGCCCATCAGGAACAGTCGGGTGTCGCCCAACTGCCCCATATCCCGGGAAATCTGGCGAACCTGCTGGTCGAAGATCCGCGCCAGCTCCACCAGATGCGGCTCCTGTCCGTCTTCGCACCCGACAGCATAGGGGCGACCATTCACGTCCACATTGATCTGGGCCACGGGTCAGGCCTCCGTCGTCTGGCCGGCGAGTGCGGCGCGGATTTCCTGGATGGCGTTTCCAAGAGCCACAGAGGCCTGAGCACCGGCCGCCTCAAGCTCACGCTCGCGGGCGCGGGCCTGGTCGAGTTCGGCCGCAAGCCGGGCGCGATCCAGATCAAACAGCCCCCCGGCATCGTCGCCGGCGGCTTTCAGGCGCTGGGACAATCTCTGCTCCAATACATGCACCGCGCTCTCAAGCCGTCTGGCGGCAAGATCCAGCGCGCTATCGCCTGGGGTCATGGCAGTCTCCGGAGGCCGTCTGGCCCCTGTATGCCACAGACGCAGCCATCTGCGAATTCGGGGCGGTTTTCTTGACCCGTCCGCGCCCGCGTGCGAGGCGAGCGCCCCTGACAATCCTTAACCAGCCCTACAGGTCCGATGCCCGCGCCGCTGAAAACCATGGCAGACGCCATCCGCGTTCTTTCAATGGACGCCGTCCACAAAGCCAAATCCGGCCACCAGGGCATGCCCATGGGCATGGCCGACGTCGCCACCGTGCTGTTCACGAAGTTCCTGAAGTATGACGCGGCGCGTCCCGACTGGGCCGACCGCGACCGCTTCGTGCTGTCAGCCGGCCATGGCTCGATGCTGCTTTACGCCCTGCTGCACCTGACCGGCGTCAAGGCCGTGACAATGGAGCAGATCAGGAATTTCCGGCAGCTGGGCTCCAACACGCCCGGTCACCCCGAGTACGGCCACACGCCCGGCGTCGAGACCACCACCGGCCCGCTGGGTCAGGGACTGGCCACCGCAGTCGGCCTGGCGATGGCCGAGCGGCACGTAAACGCCCGTTTCGGCGACGCCCTGGTCGATCACCGCACCTGGGTCATCGCCGGCGACGGCTGCCTGATGGAAGGCGTCAGCCATGAGGCGATCAGCCTGGCCGGGCGGCTGAAACTGTCGAAGCTCACGGTCCTGTTCGACGACAACAACACCACCATTGACGGCGAGGCCACGATCTCGGAGACCGGCGACCAGCTAGCCCGCTTCAAGGCCGCCGGCTGGGCGGTCAAGGCGGTGGACGGCCACGACCACGGCAAGATCGCGGCGGCGCTGCGCTGGGCGACCCGCCAGGACCGACCCACGATGATCGCCTGCAAGACCCTGATCTCGAAGGGTGCCGGGCCCAAGGAAGGCGACCCCCACAGCCACGGCTACACCCTCTTCGACGACCAGATCGCCGAGGCGCGCAAGGCCATGGGCTGGACCGCCCCGCCCTTCACCGTGCCGGACGATATTCTGAAGTCCTGGCGCGCCGCCGGTCGCAAGGGCGCCAGGGTGCGCAAGTCCTGGGAGGCGGGTCTGTCGCAGTCGGCCCACAAATCCGAGTTCGAGCGCGCCATGGCAGGCGACCTGCCCGTCGGCGCCTACGCCGAGATCGACGCCCACATCGCAAAGGCCGAGGCCGAAAAGCCCGCCGCGGCCACCCGCCAGCACTCCGGCTCGGCCCTCGACAGGCTGATCCCGGCGATCCCGGAAATGGTCGGCGGCTCGGCCGACCTGACCGGCTCCAACAATACCATCGTCAAGGGCATGGGTGCGTTTGACGCCCCCGACTACGCCGGCCGCTACGTCCACTATGGCGTGCGCGAGTTCGGCATGGCGGCGGCCATGAATGGCATGGCCCTGCACGGCGGCGTGATCCCCTATTCGGGCACCTTCCTGGTGTTCTCCGACTACAGCCGGCCCGCGATCCGTCTGGGCGCCCTGATGGGCGCGCGGGTGATCCATGTGATGACCCATGACAGCATCGGCGTCGGCGAGGACGGGCCGACCCACCAGCCGGTCGAGCACGTGGCGTCCCTGCGCGCGATCCCGAACCTGCTGGTCTTCCGCCCGGCAGACGCCGTGGAAACCGCCGAGTGCTGGAAACTGGCCCTCGCCGCCCGCGCCACACCCTCCGTCATGGCGCTCTCCCGCCAGAAGGTTCCCGCCGTTCGCACGATCGTCGCCGGTGAGAACCTGTCGGCCCGCGGCGCCTATCAGCTGGCCGGCGCCGAGCACCCGGCCCTGGTGACGATCTTCGCGTCCGGCACCGAGGTCTCGGTCGCCATGGAGGCCCGCGCCCTGCTGGAAGCCGAAGGGATCGGAACCCGCGTGGTGTCCACCCCCTGCTGGGAGCTGTTCGCCGCCCAGTCGACAGACTATCAGGCCGCTGTCATCGGCGAGACCGAGGTCCGGGTCGCCGTCGAGGCCGGCGTCAGCATGGGCTGGGCCCGTTTCATCGGCGAAGACGGTGCCTTCATCGGCATGGACGGCTTCGGTGCCAGCGCCCCCGCCGATGTGCTCTACAAACACTTCGGCATCACCGCCGAAGGCGTGGCGGCGGCTGCGAAGGCGAAACTCTAGACTATGCGCCTCGGCACCCCGCTTTCGCCGACCGCTGTCCGGGTCATGCTGCTGGGCTCGGGGGAGCTCGGCAAGGAGCTCGCTATCGAATTCCAGCGCCTCGGCTGCGAGGTCATCGCTGTGGATCGCTACGCCGACGCCCCGGCCATGCAGGTGGCGCACCGCAGCCACGTCATCGCCATGACGGACGCCGGGGCCCTGCGCGCCCTGGTCGAGGCCGAGCGACCGCACCTGATCGTGCCGGAGATCGAGGCGATCGCCACCGACGAGCTGGCGCGCATCGAGGCTGACGGACTGGCGACGGTGATTCCCAACGCCCGCGCCGCACAACTGACCATGAACCGCGAGGGCATCCGCCGACTGGCCGCCGAAGACCTGGGTCTGGCCACCAGCGCCTATGCCTTCGCCTCGACCGAGGCCGAGCTCGCGGCCGGTGCCGAAGCCGTCGGCTTCCCCTGCTTCGTAAAGCCGGTGATGAGTTCCTCCGGCAAGGGCCAGTCCTACGTCGAGACACCGGATCAGATCGCGGCGGCCTGGGCCTATGCGCTGGCCTCGGGGCGCGTGGAGCAGGCCCGGGTGATCGTCGAGGGCCGCGTCGATTTCGACTTCGAGATCACCCAGCTCACCGTCCGCAGCCGGCGCGACGGCGGGGTCGTCACCAGCTTCTGCGACCCCATTGGCCACCGTCAGGTCAAGGGCGACTATGTGGAAAGCTGGCAACCCCAGGCCATGTCGCCAAAGGCCCTCGCCCGCTCGCGAGAGATCGCCAGGGCCGTCACCGATGCGCTGGGCGGCCTCGGCCTGTTCGGCGTGGAGCTGTTCGTGAAGGGCGACGAGGTCTGGTTCTCGGAGGTCTCGCCGCGTCCTCACGACACCGGCCTGGTCACCTTGGCCACCCAGCACCAGAGCGAGTTCGCCCTGCACGCCCGCGCCATCCTGGGCCTGCCCGTTGACGTCTCGCTGCGCGAGCCCGGGGCCAGTGCAGTGATCTACGGCGGAATGGAAGCCACAGGCATCGCCTTCGACGGCGTCGCCGAGGCCCTCAGCGTCCCGGGCGCCGACCTTCGCCTGTTCGGCAAGCCCGAGAGCTTCGAGCGCCGCCGCATGGGCGTGGCCCTGGCGCGCGGCGACAGTGTCGATCAGGCCCGCGAACGCGCCCGCGAGGCCGCGTCCCGGGTCAAACCTGTGGCGGGCTAAACCGGCGCGAACACCGGGACCGGCGCCCCGCCCTCGGTCGGCTGGAACTTCACCTTCACCTTCATGCCGATCGCAAGTCCATCCGGCGCCACGTCGACGAAGTTGGTCATCATCGTGGGGCCCTCATTCAGCGTCACATAGCCGATGGCGTAGGGACCGGTCGGCGAGCGATACATGACCGAATAGGTGTAGATCACGCCATCGCCCGGGCTCTCTTCCCAGACCGTATCGTCCGAGTGGCAGTTCGGGCAGATGGTGCGCGGATACCAGTGGGCCTCGCCACAGGCGTTGCAGCGCTTGATGAGGAAGCGGCCCTCCTCGGCTGCGTCGAAGAACGGCTTGGATTCCAGATTGACGGCAGGGGCCGGGATCGGCCGGGTCATGATTTCGGACATGCTCAGGACTCCCGTTCCATGATGGCGGTGGCGGCGCCGTGGCGCACGCCCAGCGAACCGCCCGTACCGTGGGCGATGGCCAGATCGCAGTTGGCCACCTGAACCTTGGGATGCGCCTCGCCACGCAGCTGGCGCACCGCCTCGATGATCTTGGTGATCCCGCCCCGATTGGTGGGGTGATTGTTGCAGAGCCCGCCACCGTCGGTATTGAACGGCAGCTTGCCGACGCCGGAGATCAGATTGCCGTCGGCCACGAACCTGCCGCCCTCACCCTTCTTGCAGAAGCCGAGGTCCTCGATCTGCATCAGCACCGTGATGGTGAAGCTGTCGTAGATCGACGCGTACTTGATATCCGCGGGCGTCACGCCGGCTTCCGCGAACGCCGCAGGTCCCGACCAGACGGCGCCAGAAGTCGTCAGGTCCAGGCCCTTGCCGCCCATCTGCAGCTTCGGCGCCTCACCCGCCCCGATCAGCTTCACCATCGGCCGCTTCAGCGTCCGCGCCACCTCAGGCGACGTCACCACCACCGCCCCGCCGCCGTCCGTCACCACGCAGCAGTCCAGCAGGTGCAGCGGGTCGGCGATCATGCGGGAATTCACCACATCCTCGACGGTGACGACATTCTTCAGGAACGCATGCTCGTTCCATTGGGCATGATGGCTGGCCGCCACCTTGATCCAGGCCAGCTGCTCCGAGGTGGTGCCATACTCGTGCATGTGGCGCATGGCGCACATGCCGTAGGTGTTGTGGGTCGAGCCACCGTAGATGCTCTCGAAGCCCTGCTCCGGCGCGCCGTCCGTGAGGCCCGCCGGCGGACGCCCGCCACCGCCGGCACCCGGCCGGTTGCCGCCATTGCGGGGCCGACCCGCCAGGGTGATCAGCGCCACGCTGCACTTGCCCGCCGCGATCGCCTGGGCGGCGTGGTGCAGGTGGAGGATGTAGGACGAGCCGCCGGTTTCGGTGGTGTCCATGTGGCGGACATTCTTCAGGCCCATGTAGTCGACCATCGACATGGCCCCGAACCCGGGCGCATCGCCGGCGCAGAAGTAGCCGTCGACATCGTCAAAGCTCAGCCCGGCATCCGCCAGCGCCCCGCGCGCACTCTCGGCGTGAAGCTGGGCCGTCGTCTTGTCCGGCGCATCGCGTGTGGGGTGCTCATAGACCCCCATCACATAGGCCTTGCCCTTGATACTCATCCGCTCCCCCGTGATTTCTTTGGTCGATAGCCCGCCAAACCCCCCAGTGTCATCCCGGTTTTCACCGCAGGTGAAAGACCGGGACCCATCAACGCCGGGGTCAAAGATTCGGTACGGCGGCCCCGCTTCGACCTTGTCCGGACCGGCCGGCGTCTATGGGTCCCGGTCTTCGCGGGGCCGCGAAACCGGGATGACACCCCGTAGTGTGATCACCCCGCCTTGATCCGCGCATCCCTGAGCGCCGTGCGCCGCACCTTGCCCGCGTCGTCGCGCACCGGTTGATCCACGAACTCGAACGACTTCGGCCGCTTGTAGGTCACCAGCCGATCCGCCAGATGCGCCTTCAGGTCCTCGGGCGTAACTTCGCCCTGCACATTGACGATGGCGTGGATGCGGGCGCCCAGGTCGTCGTCCGGCAGGCCGATCACCGCGCACGACTGCACCGCCGGATGCTCCTCCAGCGCCGCCTCGATCTCGGCGGGATAGACGTTGGAGCCCCCCACCAGGATCATGTCCGTGCGCCGGTCGGCCAGATAGAGATAGCCCTCGACGTCGAAAGACCCCAGGTCCCCCAGGCTCTCCCAGCCGTCAGAGATCGTCCGCGCGTCGGCGCCCAGATATCTGTAGGTCTCCGCCACGCCCGGGGCCCGGCGCATGTAGATCTCGCCCACCTCGCCGGGCGGCAGTTCGGCGCCGTCCTCCCCCACGACCTTCATCTCGCCGACGGCCACGCGGCCCACCGATCCCCGGTGCGTCAGCCACTCCGAACCCGAAATGATCGAGATCGCCTGGGCCTCGGTGCCCGCATAGAGCTCCATCACCTCACCCGGCGCGATCCAGTGGATGAAGGCTTCCTTCAGCCAGGGCGGACAGGGCGCCGCCATGTGCCAGAGGGTGTGAACGCTCGAAATGTCATACCGCCCGCGCACATCCTCCGGCAGATGCCAGATCCGGTTCATCATGGTCGGCACCAGGTAAAGCCATTCCACCTTGCGCGCCGCAATCTCCGCCAGCGTGCCCTCCGGATCGAACCGCGGCGTCAGCACCACATGGGCCCCCGCCTGGGTCGCGCTCATGGTCAGGGTGAACGGAGCGTTGTGATAGAGCGGCGCCGGCAGCAGCACCGTCTGGCCCGTGCGGATCCCGTAGAACGGCACCTCGGTCGCCGCCTTCAGCGACAGCCCCGGCTGGCCCGCCAGGATCAGCTTGGGGCGGCCCGTTGATCCCCCGCTCGTGGGCGCCTTCGAGATTGGCGGGATCTGGTCGGGCAGGTCGCTGTCATCGTCGGACAGGGCGAGCAGATCGGCCACCGACAACACCGGCCGGTCGACTTCGTGGGTGAACTCCGCGATCACCAGCGGCGCCTTCGCCAGTTCAATGATCGCCTGCAGCTCCCCCTTGGGCAGCCGGAACGACACCGGCTGCGGCGTGGCCCCCAGCTTCCAGATCCCGTAGCAGACCGCCACGAACCCCACCGAATTGGGCAGGCCCACGGTCACCAGATCCCCGAACTTCACCCCGCGGGCCGCCAGGCCCCGGGCCAGGCGGTTGGAAAGGCGATGCAGCTGCCCGTAGGTGAGTGTCTCGCCGCCACAAGTCACTGCCGGCGCATCCGGCCGGCGGGCGGCGTGCAGCGCCAGCTTGGCGCCAAAGGAGATCATCTCGTCAGTCATCGCATCCGCCCCGTGCTTCGCCGCCACTCTCGACGCCCCCGACTCTGCGGGCAAGGGCCGAAGCCGGCTGACTGGCCCTTGGCTTTCGCAACGTCAGTTTCCCATGTCCCGACACCCGAGGGAGATCACGACCATGCTCGAAGGTAATCAGGCGGCGCTGTTCGAAGAGCGGCAGAAGGGCACCTTGCCCGGCGAACTCGGCATCGAATGGCAGGATGTCTCCAACGGCCACGCCGCCGGCAGCTTCACCGTGGGCAAACAGCACATGGCCGCCAACGGTTTCCTGCACGCCGCCTCCATCGTGGCCCTGGTGGACAGCGCCTGCGGCTACGGCTGTGTCGCCTCCCTGCCCGAGGGCGCCAGCGGCTTCACCACCATCGAGATCAAGACCAACTACCTGGGCACCGCCAAAATCGGCGAGCAGGTCACCTGCGAGGCGCGCCTGCTGCACGGCGGCCGCATGACCCAAGTCTGGGACGCGGAGGCCACAAACGCCACCACTGGCAAGATCATGGCCGTCTTCCGCTGCACCCAGATGGTGCTCTATCCCCGCTGAAGGCCCTGCAAACTGCCCCCTTGCGCCCCCGGGCCGCGATGATTAGGTTCCGCGCTCGCTCGACGGGACCCCTTGTGGTCCCGTTTGCTGGCTCTGGAGAGGTGGCTGAGTGGTTGAAAGTACCGCACTCGAAATGCGGCGTACCTGGAAGGGTATCGTGGGTTCGAATCCCACCCTCTCCGCCACGCCCCTGTCGCGAACCCGCAATCGGGCGACCGCAGGCGCGCAAAGCCCCCAGTGGTCGCGCCATTTTCCGGATGCCGTCCGAACCTCGGAGACTGGGGAACACGTCCAAAGCGGTCTCTGAACGCCTTTTGTCTCTTGTCACCAGAACCTCGCCCTCGGCAGTTCGGGTTCAAAATAGTCCGCGTTTACAGCGTTTTGGGCCGATAGACGGTCCGGAAATTCGTGGGCGATTTTTACACAGCCTGCACCCTAAGCGGACGCAGCCATAAATCTCAGGCCGGTCGAACCACATAGAGCATGTAGCCGGTATCGCCGGACACGGCTCGCCAGTCGGACGCCTCCTTGCGGGCAGCGGCAATCGCAGCTGCAACGGAAGCACTTGTGCCCGCGGCTTCGAGCATTTCGCAGCGCTCAAGCATTGGATCATAGTAGGCGGACCATGCTTCATGGGTGAGTTGGCGCGATCCGAGCACCTGCCAGCCGGCGGAGGTAATCTCGGCGCGAGTTGTGGCTTCCGTTCCAATACTGCCGGGCTCGCCCTCCCAGAAAGCCAGCGCAGCTTCGGACGGCGCGTCCGTGAACAGGCAGGGATGACTGAACGCGACGACGCCGGTTTCGGTCAGAGCACTGCGCCAAGCCTCAAGCGCCCTCGTCACTCCCAGGAAATAAACCGCCCCTGCCGACCATATCAGATCATAGGGACCGGTCAGGTTCTCCATGCTGGCTTCAATGATCCGCACGGACGGATCAGCTGCGAACCGAATTGTCGCTGCCTCGACGAAATGCGCAACGGTCTCAAACCCGTCCACACGGCCTTCGGGAACAAGCTGACGCAGAGCCGCAAGGTCGCCGCCAGGTCCGCATCCTGCGTCGCACACATGCCCATCCCTGGGCACTGCGCTCAGACGCCCGGTCCAAGCGACATCGTCGGCGAGCCCAGGGCCTTCCCTGGGCAGTTCGCGATGCACCGTGAAGAAGGCGTCCCAATCCATACGGTGACCTATCGCAATCGGTCCCTCCCTGGTCAACGTGCGCCGTTAACTGCGATTGTATCGGCCAACCCGACACAGTCAGAAACTGAACAAACACCGGCACTCGAAGCACAATAGGCCAACTTGATCATCCGGCCGATGTAGCGGTCGGAGACAGCCTCATCATGGGCCGCCACCCTTCGCCGAAGGCTTCATGTGGCAGCCTACGAGGTGATTTGACGATCGAAATTGCGCGGATAAAGCCGACAGTCGCGCTGGCTCAGGGATCCATCGGGTCGGTTGCGTCCCGGTGCAGCGCTTCCGGTACGGCCAGGAATTCAAGGGTGTCGAAGTCGAGACGCTTGAGCGGCTTGAACGGCATGTAGCCCAGTTCGCGCAGGTTGCGTTCCCGGAACAGATCGCTGGCGATGTAGGGCACGCTGTTGCCGGCCACCAGGGCGGGCTTTTCCGTGGGCACGCCATAGCGATACATGAAGCGCACCGTATTGCGCATGTTGGTGGTGGTGTGGCGCGCCACGGCGTCAACCAGGATGGCGTCCTCAGGCACGCCATAGCGCGTCATCAGCCGCTGCTTCATCTCAACCGCCTCGGTGATGGTCGTGCCGATCGGCCGCAGCGACGCGCCGGAGACCACGATCAATGGCGCCTTGCCTGCCTTCCACAGCGCCACGCCGCGACGCAGGCGCAGATCAGCCCCGGGGTTCAGCGGCTCGTAGGCGATCTCAGGCGAATAGCCGGGCACCAGGATCAGACCGTAGGGATAGTCGGTCCAGCGCAGGGCAGCGATACGACGCGCCGCAGCAGCGTTTTCCCGGGCCTCGATTGCGCGCTGGCGGGGTGCGTCATCGCGGCGGTTGAAATCCATCAGGTCGTAGGCCAGCCGCATGGGTATGTCCCAGGCCGGGCCGTCGGCGGGCATGGCGATGGCGGTCTCGCGAATCAGGTTGGCCATCAGGCCCTGATAGTATCCAGCCTTGAGCGGATAGATGGGGCTGTCGATGTCGGCGAAGAGCGGAACCTCGCCCAGGCCATAGACCCGGATGATCCGGTCAAGACCCCCGTGAGCGTCCCGCCAGGCCTGCAGGAAAAGCGCGCGGTCAGGCTGGCTCTCGTAGCGGCTGAAGAAGCCCGACGGCCGGAGATGGCGGGCGACCAGGGTCCGAAGCGCCGGCTCGGCGTCGAACGCGCGGCCAGCGGCCTGGGCGGCGGCCTCCTGTTCCTCGGCAGTCCATCGCAGGGTGTTGAGATCACAAGCTGTCGGCGCAGCGGGTGGCGCCGTGCCGCGGTTCGCCATCCGATCCTGGCAGGCCTGGCCAGCCGTGGCGGTTCGGGCGCGAACGGCTGCCGAAAGAGCCTTCAATGTCGGCTCACGCAGCAGTGCTGCCCGCGCCTGCGTTGAGCCGTCCAGAACGGTGAAAAGGTAGAAGGTCTCGTCCTGCAGACCCGAGACGCCGACCAGGGGCGCGTAGGCGCGGTCGAACCCGGGCGCCGCCACCGACGGCGCAGCGACCATGAAAAAGGCCGCCGCAGCGACTGCGATCCAGGATTTCATGGGACCCTTTCGAATGAAGAGCGGCAACAGATACGGCCACCGCGACAATTTGGTGAAGCTTTTTCGATGATAAATTGATCTTTTTGTGAAGTATTCGTCAACATGAACATGATCGCTGGAGAGCGAGTTGACGATTTTGGTATAATTCGCCAACTGACAGAATGAATCGTTATTGAGAAAATCGGGGGCCCGATGTTGTCTAATCGCAGTTTTTACTTTTCCGTCGCGCTCTCCACCTCGATTTTCGCCTTGTCGGCGGGCGGAGCCTTGGCCCAAACTACCGCCGCCATCGTCGACGAGGTCGTGGTCACCGGCTATCGCGCACAGAACACCCAGGCGATCACGGCAAAGGAAGAGGCCGTGCAGATCGCCGACTTCCTGACGACCGACGTCATGGGTCAGCTGCCGGACTACAACATCTCGGACAGCTTCCGCCGTCTGCCCGGTGTGCAGACGATCTTCGACGAGGACGAAGGCCGTTACGTCGCGATCCGCGGCCTGAACCCCAACTTCACCTCAGGCACTTTCGATGGTGGCGGCATCGCCACCGCCGAGCGGCAGAACCGGCAGCTGAACCTGGAGTCGGTGCCGACGACCGCCGTGAAGCGCCTGGAGGTCTTCAAGAGCCGGACGCCCGACCTGGATGGCAACGCCATTGGCGGCTCGATCAACCTGGTGACCCGTTCGGCCTTCGACAACAAAGGCTTCTTCGCCGTGGGTGAAGCCTTCATCGGCGTGAACGACAGCCAGGCCGTGCCGGGCAAGGGCTATAACCGCACCAGCGACGACGGCCCGAACATGCGCATCGACGGCACAGCGTCGTGGGTGCTGGGGCCAGACGACCAGTTCGGCGTGCTGCTGACAGGCGCGTTCAGCCGCAAGCGGCGCGACCAGGAGCGCCAGCTGCCGCAGGCCTTCCTGGCGACACCCGGCACATTCGGCGTCCCGGTCTCACGACTTTTCCGGACGTCCAGCTATCCGAACAGCGTGGACCGCTACGGCGGGACGTTGAAGCTGGAATGGAAGCCCACGGACACGCTGCACACGACCCTGGCCGCCACCTACTACATGCAGGCGGACAACGAACTGCGCTTCAATCACGAACTCCAGCTTCCGGCGATCCCGGCCACGCCCGGGGCGGCCTATACGCAGAACGCCACCGGCGGGCTCAACGTGAGCGGCGCCGCCGGCTACACCCTGTTCAACGATTTTCCGATTAAGAAGCCACTCACGATCGTGCAGGGTTCCTTCGCCTGGGAACCGGCCGAGAATCAGACCCTGAGCGGCCGCGCCTCCTATTCCGAGGCCCAGTTCCTGGAGGCGTCGAACGAGACCCGGTTCAGTTTCGCCAATTCGACGACCAACGCCGGCGCCTATTTCAACAGCGAAGGCATACCGAACTACGTGTTCGCCAATCCGGGCGCGGCGACCTTCAACACGCCGTCGGCCTATCGGTTCACGAGCTACCTGCCCTATCGCGATGACAGCGACGACTACATCTATGAGGCCCAGGTCGACTACGGCTTCAACACAGGCAAGGGCGCCACAGGCTGGGGCTTCGCAGCGGGCGGCAAATACCGCGCGAACACCCGCGATTTTGACACGGGACAGGTGGTGGCCAATCCCAGCGCGACCAACACCCTGACCCTGGACCGGGCGCTGCAGCCCACGACCTACCGGTCGCCCTATGCGCCGGGGAACCAGTTGATCATCGACTTCGAAAAGTTCCTCGACTACTTCTACGCCAACCCCGGCCAGTTCACGATCGACGGTGCCGCCACAGCTCTCAACAGGGCGCGCAACGACTTTGTCGTTGAGGAAAAGATCCTGTCGACCTACGGCCTGGCCCGCTACGCCGACGACGCCAACACCGTGATTTTCGGCCTGCGCTACGAGCGCACGGATACGGACATCGACGGTGCCCGGGTGACCGGATCGGTTGTGACACCGCTTCAGCGGAGCGGCGACTACGACAACCTGCTCCCGTCGATCAACTACATCCGCTCGATCAATGATGATCTCAAGATCCGCGCGGCCTACTACAAGGCCGTCGGTCGTCCCAGCCCCAGCGAACTGGGCGCCAACGAGCAGGTCTCCACGGCGAACTCGACCGTCTCGCGGGGCAACCCGGACCTGAAGCCGCGTTTCGCCGACAATTTCGACGTCGCGATCGAATACTACCTGCCCGGTGGCGGCGGCATCCTGTCGGCCGGGGTGTTCTACAAGAAGATCAAGAACGACATCTTCAGTGCACAGACCGGCACGACCGTCATCAACGGCCAGACCTTCACGGTGACCCAGCCGCAGAACCTGACCGAGTCGGAGGTGAAGGGCCTTGAATTGCAGGTGGTGAAGAACCGGCTCGATTTCCTGCCGGGCTTCCTGTCGAACTTCGGTGCCTCGGCCAACGCCACCCTGATCGACGCCGAATCCCAGCTGCCGGGCGGCAGGTCATTTGACCGCCTGCAGTTTCAGGCGAAGAAGCTGGCTAACTTTGCCATCTTCTACGAGCAAGGGCCGTTCAAGGCGCGGGCCACCTACGCCTATACGGGCGACTATTTCACCGTCATCAGCGCGACCAACGTCAACGACAACCGCTACGACCGACCCTACAATCAGGTCGACCTGCAGGCGCGTTGGGACTGGGGTGCGTTCGAAACCATCGCCGAGGTGCGCAACCTCACCAACGAGAAGCGGAT
>NZ_JBILRO010000247.1:0-4965 GCF_044372605.1 Phenylobacterium sp. | reverse complement strand
GATGGGCTATTCGGCCCACCAGCTACACCGCACGCTGGGTGTCACCTACAAGACCGCATGGTTCATGTGCCACCGCATCCGCGAGGCCATGAACCCCGCCGATCCGGCCCCGATGGGTGGATCTGGCAAGGTTGTAGAAGCCGACGAAACCTATATCGGCGGCAAGGAAGCCCACAAGCACGCCAACAAGCGCGTTCCCCGCGACGTGGCGGGCGACCGAAAGAAGAAGGTCGTCACCCTGGTTCAGCGCGACGGTCCGGCCCGCTCGTTCCATGTCGCCAACGTGACCGCAAAGACCCTGCGCAACGCTCTGGTGACTTCCGTTCACCGCGACACCGTTCTGATGACAGACGGCCATATCGGTTACATCGCCGTGGGTCGCGAGTTCGCCTCGCACGCGTCCGTCGACCACTCAGCCGGGGAATATGTGCGCGGCCACGCCCATTCCAACACCGCCGAAAACTACTTCTCGATCCTAAAGCGCGGGATCAACGGCACGTTCATTCACGTGTCCGAAGCCCACCTTGTCCGCTATCTGGCCGAGTTCGACTTCCGCTATTCCAACCGTTCCGGCCTTGGCGTGAACGACACGATGCGCACCGACGAAGCCCTGCGCGGCATCGGCGGCAAGCGCCTGACTTATCGGCGGA
Source organism: Phenylobacterium sp. (assembly GCF_044372605.1). Taxonomy (GTDB): domain Bacteria; phylum Pseudomonadota; class Alphaproteobacteria; order Caulobacterales; family Caulobacteraceae; genus Phenylobacterium. Next base: position 4,315 of record NZ_JBILRO010000247.1, on the reverse strand, counting down.
CTTGTGAAGGCGCGCACGCGTAAGCAGAAGGCGCGAAAGCTTCAGCGCTTGAGGAACGCATCCAAAGAAAAGTGATTCAATTTTGGTTGGTGAGGGACACCGGGTTAGAATTCCTTTCGGGCGAGGACACGCTGATGTGTGAAAATGAGTGGGTGGACGTACTCCGCAAGCCAAAGCCTGTAAGCGCGTTACCACCCAAGACTGGCGAAGCGTTGGATCGTATCCTCGACCTCGCCCGCGATCAGGTTAAGCGCGGCCACGATTTCGTCGCCCGCAAACAGACCACCTTGGGCGAAGACTAGCCTTGCTGGCAGATTACTCGTTGTCGGCATCCGCACACCCTCGAAGTAAAGGGCCGGTGAGCGAACGTCGTGCGATAGGGCCAAGAGGTCTTGGTGCTTGTCGATCAGGTCCAATCGATGCAGGCCCCACAGAAGCGCGTTTCCGTGAGGCTCGCCGTGCGGGGCCAGTGCGAGCATTAGATCCTGTGCGTCTTGTCGGGCTCGGTTGAAGTTCTTGCCCCGTATTGCGCCGCCCTTTGGGGCGTTGTCGACTTGCGATGTGAGCCCGGCTTCTGTCACCCAGAACGGAAAGTGCACGTTGTTTGGATTGCCGTCTGGCGACCGCTCCACGATTTCGCAAGCCAGCAGGTCTAGGGCCGAGCGTAGGTTGTGAACGGCATCGCCAACGCAGCAGGCGATCTCATCTAGCGCGCTTTCGGGAATTGCGAGTTCTGAGACAAACGCTGCGTTTCCGATAGGCAGGCCCATAATGCTGGCCGCCTTCAAGAATTTGTCTTGGTCAACGCTCACGGTAGCGAATTGCGGGACAATATCGGCTATGTGTTTTCGAGCGCGGCGCACCTTCACCCGTGCGGCATGAAAGAGGTCAGCCATGCCCGAAAAATCTCCCGATCTCGACGAGAGGGAAGCGGATCGCCGCTTCGCTGAGACCCTTGGGCGCTTAGTCGCAACGCCGCCCAAACCGCACAAACAGCCACCCGTCACAAAGCCGAAGCGCACAAAAACTTAGGCCGAGTCGGAACCTCTCACCGAGAGAGGGATAATGTCCAGCGATTTCGCTTTGTCACGTATATAACTGCCCTCCCCCACGCAGTGGCGTGAGGTGAGGAATCACGGCGATGGTGTTCGCTCGTCTTCCATGTCGCGGCGCAGGTCATCGGCGATGGGCATAGGTTGGATCGCACTGACATTGGCGCGCCCCGTGTTGCCGACGGGAATTCGGCCGGTCGCCGCGCCGAGGGGCGCAAGCGCGAGCCGGACGATCTGACCCACGGTTTCTCTCCCATCGCGCTGCTCAGTAGCCAGGCTCAACATTGCCCAGTGATTGGCAAGATGCGGGCCCAGGTACGGCTGCGAGATAACATGAGCCCGTTCGAGGGCGCTCCAGGCAGTGGCGATATCACCCTCTGATCGGGCGTGTTGGAATACTGCCATTTCGCGCTTTATGAGGCGATGGGCATGCAGCGTGCGGGCAAGGGCGCGCCAGCGCCGCTGTCGATGCCGGTAGAAAACCTGTGCAAACGCCCAGATGAAAGGCGTCAGCACACCTGCCGAGATTTCCACCTCGTCCCGGTAATCTGTGCCACCGTCGGGGTTTGGTGCAATCGTAATCCAGTGATCCCACTTTCGGATCATCGGGCCGTAGCCATCGTCGCGCAGGCGCCTGGGCCACTCTCCCTCTTCAGGCTGGTGCAGCGAGGTAACGATCCACTGTGTGCCGAAAGGCAAAAGGCCGAACAGCCGGAGCTTCACCAGATAGCGACCTCCGGGCTTGAACGTCTCCAGCGGTTCGCTACCGGCCGGCACAAACCGCAATAGCGGCCAGGCGATGTGCTTCAGCAAAGCAGGTGTCTGAACCTCGGTCCAGACCGTCTCGACGGGCAGGCCTATTCTGGTGGAGAGATCGACTTTCACGATGTCTCTCCAAGATCTGAGAACGGGTCTGGCATAGCATTTCCTTCTCGACAAATTCCGAGCCGGAAAGCTAGGTACACCCTGTAGTAACTACAGGGTCAAGCGGTGAAAATCAGCGAACTGGCGAATGCGACGGGGACCAACGTCGAGACCGTGCGCTACTATGAGAAAGTAGGGCTGCTTTCGCCGCCCGCGCGCACATCGGCCAACTATCGCGCCTATGGCGGCGACCATCTCGCCCGCCTGTCGTTCATCCGGCGCGCCCGTGATCTGGGATTCAGCATCGAAGCTGTGCGCAACCTGCTGACGCTCTCCGATGATCCATCGCAGTCCTGCGAAGCGATCGATGGCATCGCACGCGTCCATCTGGACGACGTGGATCGCAAGATCAGCGACCTGATGGCGCTCCGCAGCGAACTCGACCGTGTGGTTGGTGCTTGTCGTGCGGGCAAGGTGTGGGACTGCAAGATCATCGAAGCGCTGGGGCCACAGCGATAAGTTCAGGTTCAGTGATGCCGTGGGAAAGCGGGACAATGGGAAAGCGGGTCACGCACGCATTCCCGACGCGCCGCGCTGGAGGCTTGCCGCCCTCCACGCCCCCATCGCAAGGCGACGTGGGAGGTCATCGCGACGTGGAGAACGCATCGTCAGGCCGCACCAAATCTCACGGATGATGCGAGCCCACCTCCTCTCCCCCGACCCCGCGAATGCGGGGGAAGAGAGGGAGAGGATAAAGGAGAGGGCCGGCTCGTGAGAGCGTGATCCGCTGATGGGAATGCGAGGATTTGCGGCGGGGACGCTGTTGGGCCCTCGACGTCATGCCAGAGTCAGCCCAGCCGGCCCTCTCCTCAATCCTCTCCCTCTCGGCTTCGCCGGGGGAGAGGAGGTGGGGTTGATCTTCGGACGCCCAGGCGTGAGGGTCACGGTCGCAACATCGAGGAGACGATCATGAGCGGCTGGGACGGACGCGGGCTGGTGTCGACGGATTGGGTGGCGGCGCATCTGACTGATCCTGACGTGAGGATTTTTGACGCCACGGTGCATCTGCGGCCGTCGAAGCCCGGGCCCTATGTGGTGGAGAGCGGGCGGGCGGATTACGAGGCCGGGCATGTTCCGGGCGCGGCGTTTCTGGATCTGGCGCGGGAGCTTTCGGACACCACCGCGCCGCTGGGGTTCACGCGGCTGAAGGGTGCGGCGCTGGCCGACGCGCTGGGCGCGGCGGGGATCGGGCCGGGGGTCAAGGTGGTTTGCTACAGCACGTCTACGCCCATGTGGGCGACGCGGCTGTGGTGGATATTGCGCTCGGCGGGGGTGGCCGATGTGGCGGTACTGGACGGCGGCTATGCGCGCTGGGTGGCGGAGGGACGACCGGTGGAGACGCAGGTCCGGACCTATCCGGCGGCGAGCGCCGTGATCGCCGAGCGGGCCGACGCCTGGGCCGACAAGGACGCCGTGCTGGCGGCCATCGACGACGGGGCGGTCTGCACGATCAATGCGCTGTCGGCCGGGGTGCACTCGGGCGAGGCGGAGATGAACTATGGCCGCAAGGGCCACATCAAGGGCAGCCGCAATGTGCCCTATGCAGCGCTGCTGGACGCGGACGGGCTCTATCGCAGCGACGATGAGTTGCGGGCGCTGTTCGAGGGGGTGGGCGCGTTTGAACGGCCCCGGGTGATCTTCTACTGCGGCGGCGGCATCTCGGCGACGATGGACGCGCTGGCGTTGACGCGGCTGGGGCATCCGTCGGTGGCGGTCTATGACGGGTCGATGTCGGAGTGGACGAAGGATCCGGAGCTGCCGATGGAGACGGGGGCGTGATGAGCGACATCCACGGACTGGTCGACACCGCCAGAGCCATCGCGGCCGAGATCGCCCCGCGCGGCGGCGAGATCGAGGCGCTGCGGCGGCTGCCGGGGGATATCGCCGCCCGGCTGGGCGAGGCCGGCTTCTATCGGATGTACGTCGGCGAGAACGTGGGCGGCCTGGAGGTCCCGCCGTCCATCGCCGCCCAGGTGGTCGAGGCCGTGGCGCAAGGCGACGCCGCCAGCGCCTGGGTGACCTTCATCGGCGCGACCACCGGCCTGGCGCTGGCGCGGCTGACGGATGAGGCCACCCGCGAACTGCTGGCCAATCCCGCGAGCCTGATCTCGGGCGTGTTCGCCGCGTCCGGGACGGCGACAAGGGTGGCCGGGGGCTTCCGCGTCAACGGAACCTGGCAGTGGGGGTCGGGCTCGGGCAATGCCGACTGGGTCGGCGGCGGGTGTGTGCTGGTGGAGGACGGCCAGCCCCTGACCAACTCCGCCGGATTGCCGCGCAACCACATGCTGTTCTTTCCGGCCGCGGACGTGATCTCGCTGGACACCTGGCATGTGGCGGGC
>NZ_JBILRO010000120.1:0-10071 GCF_044372605.1 Phenylobacterium sp. | reverse complement strand
CTCCGGCTGAGGCGCGGCCCTGCCCATGAGCTGCATTGTAACTCCAGGCCGCACCTTGCCAACCGGCAATCTGTGGTGGGCAAAAGCATCGAAGCGAGCCCTCAAGCCACCACCCGACCCACTGGCGCCCGCCCACCCACGCGCTACAACGGCGCATTGTCCCACGGAGCGCGCCATGTTCAGACCTATCGCCCTCACCCTGGGGCTCACGCTGCTGTGCACTGGAGCCCACGCCCAGATGATCAGTCCCTACGCCTCGGCAGTAGAATCTTGCATGGCTCAACAGCTATATTTGGGGGATTAAGTAAAGTGTCACCGTTAATTTCCTTTCCTATGTCATCGATTTTCCTGCAACACGTACCTGGATTTATTGTCTTCAGCCATTCTGTATTCGCTAGAATATGAGCAACGACATCCGTCAATACCCGAGATTGATATCCCTCCATTGCTGCACGTTGTATTGGAGACATAAATCTGACTAAAAATTATAGTCTTTCGCTTATAAAATCTATTGTTGTCTATTGCGGATCTGATTTTTGACAACTTTACATGAAATTCTTCGCTGCACTTCATAGAATTAAATTTCATCACGGATGATATTTTGTTGTCATACCGATATTCTTTGTAAACAATCATATCAGTATTTGTATCCAATTCTCTGCAATTACTTTGATTTGCGACCAAAATGTCGTAGTAATTGGCAAATACGAACCAACGAATTCGATGACTCCAGCCGTCGCTTGCGCTGACACACTTTGTCCAAGCTGGCCTTTCCGGGAAATTCATTGAAAATGCCGCATCCAACGGCACGTCCGACTGGCGCGAAGACACCAGTAGAATTGACGTCGATGCCAGGATAACAATCCCTGCTCCGAAACCGATCCTGCGCGTCCTCAGATTCCCCACTTTAGATCAATCTACGAATTCAACACTGGACCCGCACTTGGCTGAGCTGGCCCCATAATTTGGGCATGCCGCAGAAGATGTTTTGGGATCTTTGTGTTGTCTATAGCGCCCCGATAGTGGGCTCCCGGTCCATTGAGCATCTCTCCCGACTTGAGCGTTTGGACCCGGATCAATACCTTTTACAATGCGGGCACCGGCACCCAGCATCCCCTCCCGCGCGGCATCCACGCAGCTGGCACCGATTAAACAATACGAACGGCCGTGCCAGGCATCAATGCCGGCAGCGCCGCCTGCCATGTCGTCTGCTTCTGGATGGTAAGAAGCAATGACATCGGCACGAGATTTTTCGGTGTCAGGGTTGAGCTTCACGGACGCCCGAATAATCGATGACATGCTTTGAGGCGTGAGAATGCCCCTTCCATCAAATTTCGCCGTCACCGGGAGCCGGACCGCGTAAACATTGTTGGCCTTCTCCCGATCTCCTTGGCTAGATCCGTAGTCGGCATAAGTCGCGAAACCAGTTTTCTGATCCACGAAGACAACCGCTGCATGACCAGCACCGTACGCTCCATCCGTGAAGGAAAGCCAGATCGCATCGGTTCCAGCTGGATCGATTCCATTCACCGGATCCCCCCGCACATACGCATAGAGATTCGGATCATCGGCTTGCCCGATAGGATCGGTCTGCAAAAACCGCCCCAGCGCTGGGTCGTAGACACGGGCCTTGTAGTGGTAGGCCTGGGCTTCGGGGAAGGCGGCCTGGCCGGTGTAGCGGAAGCGTGGGCCGGTCCAGTCGCTGGGCTCGCCCCAGGGGCCGTAGGCGTAGGGCGTGACCGCACCCGCCCCGTTCGAGACCCCGATGATCGAGCCCTGACGGTCGGCGTGCAGCCAGCGCCGGTCGGCCACGCCCGCGCCCTCGTACCAGACCAGCGGCTCATCCACCCCGGGGCCGTGGACATAGCGGCGCAGGGCCGGGGCATTCCTGCGGCGTCTCGCGCCGGTTCGCCCGCACGAATGCGGCTTCATCTCCGGCTGAGGCGCGGCCCTGCCCATGAGCTGCATTGTAACTCCAGGCCGCACCTTGCCAACCGGCAATCTGTGGTGGGCAACAAAGGATCGAAGCGAGCTCTCAAGCCGCCACCCGACCCACTGGCGCCCGCCCACCCACGCGCTACAACGGCGCATCGTCCCACGGAGCGCGCCATGTTCAGACCTATCGCCCTCACCCTGGGGCTCACGCTGCTGTGCACTGGAGCCCACGCCCAGATGATCAGTCCCTATGCCTCGGCGGGCGAACAGCAGGCGGCCATGACCGACGGCCAGGTCACGTCCGAGCAACTGGCCCGCGCCTATCTGGAACGGATCGAGCGGATCGACCGCGCGGGGCCGAAGCTGAATTCCGTGCTGGCGCTGAACAGCCGCGCTCTGGCCGATGCCCGCCGCCTCGACGCCGAACGCCGGGCGGGGAAGCTGCGGGGGCCGCTCCACGGCGTCACCATCCTGCTGAAGGACAACATCGAAACCAACGACGGCACCGCCACCACCGCCGGCTCGCTGGCGCTGGCGGCCAACGCCACCGGCCGCGACGCGCCCATCGCAAAGCGCCTCACCGACGCGGGCGCTGTGGTGCTGGGCAAGGCCAACCTGTCGCAATGGGCCAATTTCCGCTCGACGCGGTCGATCAGCGGCTGGAGTTCGGTGGGCGGCCTGGTGCGCAACCCATACTCGCTGGACCGCACGGCCTGTGGCTCGTCGGCGGGATCGGGCGCGGCCGTGGCGGCGGGGCTGGCGGCCTTCGCCATCGGCACCGAGACCGACGGCTCGGTCATCTGTCCAGCGGCGATGAACGGCATCGTCGGCCTCAAGCCCACCGTGGGCCTCGTCTCCCGCACCCACATCATCCCCATCTCCCCCGAGCAGGACACCGCCGGGCCGATGACCCGCACTGTCGCCGACGCCGCCGCCCTGCTGAACGTCATCGCCGGCAGCGATCCCGCCGACGCGGCCACCAGGGAGGCTGATGCGAAAAAGGTCGACTATCTGGTCGCCTTGAAAGGCGCCACGCTCAAGGGCGCCCGGATCGGTGTCTGGACACCCAACAAGGGCCGCTCGCCCGGGACCGACGCGGTGTTCGACGCTGCCGTGAAGGCGCTGGAAGCCCAGGGCGCCGTGCTGGTGGAGGTGAAGACCGACGGCGCCGTCATGGGCCAGATCGGCGCTCTCGAGGGCGAATGCCTGCGCACCGAGTTCAAGGCCGCGCTTGACGCCTATCTGGCCACAACACCGCCCGCCGTCACCGCACGGACCCTGGAGGCCCTGATCGCCTTCAACAAGGCCGAGCCGCGCGAGATGCCGCTGTTCGCCCAGGAGATCTTCGAGCAGTCGGTGACCAAACCGCCGATCACCGATCCGGGCTATCTGGAAAAGCGCGCCCAGGCCCGCAGCCTCGCCCGCGGCCTGCTGGACAGGATGCTGGCGGACAACAGGCTGGACGCCATCGTCTCGCCCAGCAACGGCCCGGCCTCCATCGTCGACCCGGTGAACGGCGGCGTCTCGTTCGGCTCACCCACCATGCTGCCGGCGGTGTCGGGCTATCCGCACCTTACCGTCCCGGCGGGCCAGATCACCGGCCTGCCGCTCGGGCTGTCCTTCATCGGCCCGGCCTGGTCCGAGGCCAGGCTGCTGAGCCTGGGCTTCGCCTTCGAGCAGGCCACCAGGGCCCGACGCGAGCCGGCGTTCCTTCCGAACGTGGGCGCGAGGGCCGAGGTCGGCCGGGCTTACGACCCGCGTTAACGCCCCGTCGGCAGGTCCTTGAACGCCACGTCCTTGTCGACGCGGATGTCGCCGGGCAGGCCCAGCACGCGCTCGGCGATGATGTTGCGCAGGATCTCGTCCGTGCCGCCCGCGATGCGCAGGCCCGGCGCCGACATCACCGACGCATGGAAGGCGCCCCTGAGCGGCGCCAGCTCGGGATCGCTGATGATCCCGTACTGATCCAGCATCTCCAGCGCCTCATTGCCCAGATCCTGCATCTGGGTGGCGGCCACCACCTTGCCGATCGAGCTCTCGGGCCCGGGCGTCTGGCCCCGGCTGAGCGCGGTCATGGTGCGGTTGCGGGTGTGCTTGAGGCCCTCAGCCTGCACGTACCAGTCGGCCAGCTTTTCACGCAGCGCCTGATCCTTCAGCGCCGGTCGGCCATCCACGCCGGTGATCCCGCGCGCCGCCTCCATGAACTGCGACCAGCCCGCGCCGGACGCGCCGCCCACGGCCAGGCGCTCGTTCATCAGGGTCACGAGACTGACCTTCCAGCCGTCGTTGACCGCCCCCAGCCGCTGGCTGTCCTTGACCCGCACGCCGGTGAAGAACACCTCGTTGAAGCCCGAGCCGCCCGACATCTGGTGGATCGGCCGCACCTCGATGCCCGGATCGCTCATGTCGACCCAGAACATGGTCATGCCCTTGTGCTTGGGCGCGTCCATGTCAGTGCGCGTGACCACAATGCCGAAGTTCGAGAACTGGGCGCCCGTCGTCCACACCTTCTGGCCGTCGATGATCCAGTCGCCGGAGCCGTCATCGACGCGTACCGCCTTGGTCCGCGCCGCCGCCACGTCTGAACCGCCGGAGGGTTCCGAGAACAGCTGGCACCAGATTTCCTCACCGCGCAGGGCGGGGCCGACGAACCGGGCCTTGGTCTCGGCGTCCGCAAACGTCGCGACCGTCGGCACGCACATGCCCAGCCCGATCGTGAACGGGTTGGGCGGAATGGGGTGTTTGGCCTCCTCCTGATTGAAGATGACCTGCTGGAGCGGGTTGCCGCCCTGCCCGCCCCACTCCTTGGGCCAGGTGATGCAGGCATAGCCCGCAGCCGCCTTCTTCGCCTGCCAGGCCTTTGAAGCGTCCATGGAACCGCCGCCTTCGCCATCATCGGCGACCGCCGATTTCGGCGCATTGGCCTCCAGCCAGGCGCGGACTTCCGCGCGGTAGGCAGCTTCTTCGGGGGTGTCGTTGAAATCCATCTATCCGCTCCTTAGGCCGCGTTACGACGTTCGAGGTGGCTGATCAGCCGTTCTTTCCAGACCCGGGGCGCGCCGGCCACCAGGCTGAGCTGGCGCGAGCGCCGGTAGTAGAGGTGGGCGTCGATCTGCCAGGTAAAGCCGATGCCGCCGTGAGTCTGGATGTTTTCCTTGGACGCAAACCAGAAGGCCTCGGACGCCGCGATCCGCGCGGCGCTGGCCGCCACGGGCAGCTCAGGCGCATCGGTATTCAGCGCCCAGGCGCCGTAATAGGCGTTGGATCGGGCCAGTTCGTTCTTGATGTAGATATCGGCCAGCTTGTGCTTGATCGCCTGGTACGACGCGATCACGCGGCCGAACGCATAGCGCTCCATGGCATAGGCCTTGGCCATTTCCAGACACCGGTCCGCGCCGCCGCACTGCTCAAAGGCCAACAGCACGGCCGCCCGGTCCATGATCTGCTCCAGCAGGGCGAAGCCTTCGCCCGGCGCGCCCAGACGCTCGGCGGGAGCGCCGGCGAAAGTGAGCCTCGCCGCATCACGTGTGGGATCAAGGGTCTGCAGTGCGTCCCGCGTCACGCCGCCGGACAGATCCACCAGGAACAACCCCGGCTGGCCGTTTTCCTTGGCGATCACCAGAGCATGGGTGGCAATGTCGCCATCGGTCACCGGCAGCTTGACTGCGGTCAGCTTGCCGCCGGCGACGCTGGCCTGAAGGCCCGCGGCATTCAGGACACCGGGTCCCTCGGAGGTGGCCACACAGCCGATCACCTCCCCGGCCGCGATCTTCGGCAGCAGCGCGGCCTTCTGGGCGTCGGACCCGGCCAGCATCACCGCCTCGGCCAGGAAATAGACCGTCGACGCAAACGGGATCGGCGCCACCACGCGCCCCAGCTCCTCGGCGATGGCGCAGAGCTCCAGATGCCCCAGCCCCAGGCCGCCGTACTTCTCCGGGATCGCCGCGCCCAGCCACCCCTGCCCAGCGACCGCCGTCCAGAGGCCCGCGTCATAGGCGACCTTCTCGTCGTCCAGCACCTTGCGCACCTTGGCCGTGCTGCAGTTGGCGTCGAGGAACTTCCGCGCCTCGTTCTTGAGAAACTTCTGGTCGTCGGAGAAATCAAAATTCATCTGGGCCTCTTCGGCGGTCGGCTGTTCTTGCGTTTCCACACACACCATTGCGCCGGATGGGACACAAGAAAAGTATGACCTCGCGTCATCGCCTTGGCGCCGCCTCACTCCACCGCTTAGAAAGCTCCATGCGCACAGACACAGCCCAACCGATCCAGCTCTCCGAGTATCGCCCGCCCGCATACCTGGTCGATGAGGTTCACCTCACCTTCGACCTGCAGCCCAACACCACCCGCGTGACGGCGCGCCTGAGCGTGCGGCGCAATGGTGACCACGCCGAGCCTCTGGCGTTCAACGGCGAGCACCTCAAGCCGATCTCCGTCGCCATCGACGGGCGGGCGCTCTCCGCGGATGAACACGCCATCGACGCGGAATTCCTCACCATCCACGCCCCGCCCGCCGCCTTCACCCTGGAAACCGAGGTCGAGATCGATCCGGAGAACAACACCGCGCTGGAAGGGCTCTACATGTCCGGCGGCCGCTTTTGCACCCAGTGCGAATCCGAGGGCTTCCGCAAGATCACCTTCTGGCCCGACCGGCCCGACGTGCTGTCGCGCTTCACCGTCCGGATCGAGGCCGACACCCGGTTCCACCACCTGCTGTGCAACGGCAATCTGATCGACCAGGGTGCCCTGCCCGGCGGTCGTCACTTCGCGGTCTGGAACGACCCCTTCCCCAAGCCCAGCTATCTGTTCGCCCTGGTCGGCGGCGAGCTGGACGTGCTGGAGGACAAGCTCGTCACCATGAGCGGGCGCACGGTGGACCTGCGCATCTATGTCGACCCCGGCATGGCGGGCCGCGCGGCCTATGCGATGGATTCCCTCAAGCGCTCGATGATCTGGGACGAGCAGGCCTATGGCCGAGAGTACGACCTGGACCTGTTCATGATCGTGGCGGTGCGCGACTTCAATTTCGGGGCCATGGAGAACAAGGGGCTGAACATCTTCAACTCCTCGCTCCTGCTGGCCGATCCCGCAACGGCGACCGACCTGGACTATGAGCGCATCGAGGCGGTCGTGGCGCACGAGTACTTCCATAACTGGACCGGCAATCGCATCACCTGTCGCGACTGGTTCCAGCTGTGCCTTAAGGAAGGACTGACCGTGTTCCGCGAGCAGGAATTCTGCATGGACATGCGCGGCGCCGCCGTGGGCCGCATCAAGGCGGTCAAGGCGCTGCGCACGCGCCAGTTCGCCGAGGATCAGGGACCGCTGGCCCACGCGGTGCGCCCCTCGGCCTATATGAAGATCGAGAACTTCTACACGGCCACAATCTACGAAAAGGGCTCCGAGGTCATCGGCATGCTCAAGACCCTGGTGGGCGACGCTGCATTCCGGGCCGGCATGGACATCTATTTCGAGCGCTGGGACGGCCACGCCACGACGGTCGAGGCGTTTATCCAGTGCTTCGCCGAGTCCTCGGGCCAGGACCTCACCGACTTCTTCCGCTGGTACGAACAGGCCGGGACACCACGCGTGGCCCTGAGCGCGCGCTACGACGGGGCTTCGAAGTCGCTGGCCGTGACGCTCACCCAGACCAACCCGCCCACGACAGATCAGCCGGTAAAGCGCGATCTGCCGATCCCGGTGACCATCGGGCTGCTGGACACGGAAGGCCGCACCCTGGCGTTCGAGCGCGACGGCGTGGCGACGGACGAAACCGTCGTGGTGCTGAGCGGCGGCGAAACGACCGTGACGCTGACCGGCGTCGACAGCCAGCCCGTGATCTCGGCCCTGCGCGGCTTCTCGGCGCCGGTGGTGCTGAAGACCGACGCGCCGGCCCGGGCGCGCTATCTGCAACTGGCCTCTGACCCCGACCTCTTCAACCGGTGGGAGGCCGGCCAGGATCTGGCCAGTGACCTGATCCTGGCCCGCGCCGAAGGCAAGCCCGACGAGGTGGGCGAGGAGCGCTATGCCGAGGCATTGGGCCGGGCGCTGAACGATCAGGCCTCCGACGAGGCCTTCAAGGCGCTGTTGCTGGCGCTGCCGGCCGAGAGTGACCTGGCGCTGATGCGCAGCCCGGTGGACCCGGCGGCCTTGCATGCCGCCCGCGACGCCCTGCGCCTGCGATTGGCGCTGCACCTCGACACCGAACTGCGCCGCCTCCACACCGGGCTTCAGAATCTGGGTGAGTTCTCGCCGGATGCCGCCGGCGCCGGTCGCCGCGCCCTGCGCAATGCGGCGCTGGAGTTGATGGCCGCCAACCCGACGCGCGCCGTCGCCGAGATCGCCAGCGGCCACTATCACGCCGCCGCCAACATGACCGACGCCATGGGCGGACTGAACGCCCTGATGCGTATCGGCGGGGCGGATTACGACGAGGCGCTGGGCGACTTCTACGCCAAATGGACATCCGAGCCGCTGGTGATCGACAAGTGGTTCGCCATACAGGGCCGCGATACGTCGGAGGAGGCGTTCGGCCGCATCCTGGCCCTGACCGCCCACCCGGCCTTCGATGCCAAGAACCCCAACCGCCTGCGCGCGCTGGTTTCCAGCTTCGCCAACTTCAATCCGGTGCGGTTCCATGATCCGAGCGGCGCCGGGTATCGCTTCCTCGCCGACCAGATCATTGCAGTGGATCGGTTCAACCCCATGACGGCCGCGCGGCTGGTGGATCCGCTGGGCGGCTGGCGGCGGCTGAAGCCCGAGCTGGGCGAGTTGATGAAGGCCCAGCTGGAACGGATCCTCAAGGTCGAGGGCCTTTCGAAAAACGTCCAGGAACTGGCGGCGCGGGCCCTGGCCTGAATTGTCGAGAACCCCGATGACCAAAGCCCCCGGATCAGCTTAGACTCTGCTTCGGTTCGGCGTTGCCGAACGCCGGACGCGGGGGATTGGCAGGCTTGGCCGAGGGCGGTGGACAGGGCTTGGCCGGGGTGACGCCGGAACGACGGGCGCGCCCGCGCACGTCGGCGCTCAGGCGGCTGGTCCGCCCCTCCATTGCGGGCAGCCTTGTCCTTCTGGGCGTGTTCGCCATCGCCGCACTGGTCCGGCTCCTGTCCGGCGGAGCCGGAGTCCACGAGTTCGCCGTCTGGTTCATGGTTCCCGTGCTCGCCGCCATCGCGCTCGGCGTCTTCCTGTTTCGCGAGACCCTCAGCGTGGATCGGATCCAGGCCGCCCGCAGTGACTCCGAAACCCGGTTCCGGATGGCCGTCGAGGCGGCCCGCTGCGGCATCTGGGAGTGGGATCTGGCGGACGACAAGATCTTCATGTCCGATGTCACCGCCTCGCTGTTCGGCTGGCGCAGCGGTGAGGTCGGCGGCCAGCAGGTGCTGGACCGGGTCGCCGCGGGCCATCGCGATGACATGCGCGAGGCGCTCTCCACGGCCGCGATCTATGGCGATTTCGATGTCTCCTTCCGGGTGCCGCCCCTGGCGGGCGCGCGGCCCGTCTGGATCGATTTCCGAGGTCGAGGCTTTGGCGAAAGCCCCGAGGGCGGGTTCGCCCGGATCATCGGGGTGGCATTGGACGTCACCGAGGAACGCCTGGCCCAGGCTCGGGCCCAGTCCGCCGAAGGCCGCCTCCGAGACGCCATCGAGAGCACGTCCGAAGCCTTCGTCCTGTGGGACCGACACGGCAGGCTGGTGCTCTGCAACAAGAACTTTCTCGGCTTTTTCCAGCTTGACGCTGAACTGGCGAAAACCGGCGTGGGCCGCGAGACGGTGGCCCGGGCTGCGCGCAAGGCCATTCGCCAGGAGTACCCTGCGGCCGGCGGTCGACGCGGCGTGCGTGAGGCCGAGCTTGCTGACGGTCGTTGGGTCCAGATCTCCGAACGCTCTACAGCCGAAGGTGGACTCGTGGTCACCGCCGCCGACATCACCGTGCTCAAAACCCAGGAAGAGGTACGGCGCATCAAGGAGGGGGAACTGCGCCGGGTCGTTGTGAACCTGGAGCAAAGCCAGGAACAACTCTCGGAACTGGCCCGCAAATATGAGGCCGAGAAAATCCGGGCGGAAGCCGCCAGCCAGGCCAAGAGCGATTTCCTGGCCAACATGAGCCACGAACTGCGCACGCCGCTCAACGCGATCA